>NZ_CP083952.1:5711989-6044059 GCF_006442545.2 Mesorhizobium sp. B2-1-8 | reverse complement strand
GCTCAGCCCCGGTTCAACACAGACTAATCCGCGCCGGCGCGCGATTAGGCGCGTCCTAATCGGCACAGAAGAAATCCGTAGTTTTCCCGCGCCGGCTCCAACTTATGAGTAGTCTTGGCAGCACCGGCAGTGCCGAGCCGGTACGGAGGAAGCACCATGCGCGATCCACGCTACGACGTCCTGTTCGAGCCGATGAAGATAGGTCCGGTAACGGCCAAGAACCGCTTCTATCAGGTTCCGCACTGCAATGGCGGCGGCTATCGCGATCCGTCCGCGGCAGCAGAAATGCGCCGCATCAAGTCGGAAGGTGGATGGGGCGTCATCTTCACCGAGCAGACGGAAATGCACCACACTTCCGAGATCACGCCCTTCATCGAACTACGGCTATGGGACGACGCCGACATTCCAGCCTTGGCCAAGATGGCCCGGGCCATGCACGAGCACGGCGCGTTGGCTGGCATCCAGCTCGCCTATTCCGGAATCAACGGCCCCAACCTCTACAGCAAGGAGGTGCCGCGCGGGCCGTCGGCCCTGCCGATCCGCACCTTCACCAACGATCCGGTGCAGGCGCGCGCCATGGACAAGCAGGATATCCGCGACCTGCGCCGCTGGCACCGCAATGCCTTCAAACGCGCGAAGCAGGCGGGTTTCGACCTGGTTTGCCTCTATGGCGCGCACGGCTTCGGCATCATCCAGCATTTCCTGTCGACGGCCACCAATCAGCGCGGTGACGAATATGGCGGCTCGCTGGAAAACCGTTCGCGGCTGATGCGGGAGCTGATCGAGGAAGGGCGCGACGCGATCGGCGACACGTGCGGCCTGACGCTCAGGCTGTCGCTGGACGAGATGATCGGCGAGCTCGGCTTCGCCAATTCGGAAGTCCGGGACATGATCGAGATGCATGCCGAACTGCCCGACCTGTGGGATCTCGCGCACGGCGCCTGGGAAGATTGCTCGGGCCCGTCGCGCTTCAAGGAAGAGGCGGCGCAGGAAAGCCTGGTGTCGGGCATCAAGAAGCTGACCTCGAAGCCGGTCGTCGGCGTCGGCCGCTTCACTTCGCCTGACGTGATGGTCAGGATGATCAGGTCGGGAACGCTCGACTTCATCGGCTGCGCCCGTCCGTCGATCGCCGATCCCTTCCTCCCGAGGAAGGTCGAGGAGGGCCGCATCGACGACATCCGCGAATGCATCGGCTGCAACATCTGCATCACCGGCGACATGACCATGTCGATCTCGCGCTGCACGCAGAACCCGACCTTCATGGAGGAATGGCGCAAGGGCTGGCATCCGGAGCGCATGCAAGCCAAGGGCCACAGCGACAGCGTACTGATCGTCGGCGCCGGGCCTGCCGGACTGGAGGCTGCGCGTGCGCTCGGCCTGCGCGGCTACAAAGTGGCCATCGCCGAAGCCGGCACCGAGCTTGGCGGGCGCGTGGCGCGCGAAAGCAAACTGCCGGGCCTATCGGCATGGGGCAGGGTGCGCGACTATCGGCAGTATCAGCTCAGCCAGATGCCTGATGTCGACATCTATTTCGGAAGCCGGCTGTCAGCGGATGACATCCTGTCCTTCGGCTTCCAGAACATCGCCATCGCCACCGGATCGACCTGGCGCCGCGATGGCGTCGCGCGTGCCCATGTCGTGCCGATGCCGATCGACGCCGCGATGCCGGTCTACTCACCCGACGATCTGATGGCCGGCAAGGTTCCGGCCGGCAAGGTCGTCCTGTTCGACGACGATCACTATTACATGGGCGGCGTTCTCGCCGAGCTGATGGCGCGTCAGGGAACGAAGGTGACCTTGGTGACACCATCGGCCTATGTCTCGGACTGGGCCCGCAACACGCTGGAGCAAGGGGCCGTTCACCGTCGCCTGGCTGAACTCGGGGTCGATATCGTGCTCAACAGGACCGTCGTGAATATCGCTTCAGGTGGTGCCGCGACGGCCTGCGTCTACACCGGCGCGAAACATGATCTGACCGCCGATGCCGTCGTCCTGGTCACGTCGCGCAATCAGGACGACGGCGTTTGGCGCGATCTCAAGGCCCGGGAAAACGAGTGGGCCGACAAAGGCATCCGTTCGGTCAAGGTCATCGGCGATGCCGAAGCACCTGGACCCATCGCCTGGGCAACCTATGCCGGCCACCGCTTCGCCCGCGAGTTGGACGAACCCGACATCGGCGACGCATTGCCGTTTCGGCGGGAAGTCGCCGCACTGGCGGCGGAATAGAACCGCGCGGGGGGGCGCGGCAGATCAGACCGCCCGTCCTTCCCTGTCGAAGA
The DNA here is from genome assembly GCF_006442545.2 of Mesorhizobium sp. B2-1-8. Classification (NCBI taxonomy): domain Bacteria; kingdom Pseudomonadati; phylum Pseudomonadota; class Alphaproteobacteria; order Hyphomicrobiales; family Phyllobacteriaceae; genus Mesorhizobium; species Mesorhizobium sp. B2-1-8. The sequence continues at coordinate 6,041,780 of NZ_CP083952.1, read as the reverse complement.
AATGCAGATGCTCGGGCTCGGCCAGCAGGCCGACCTCGGCGCCGGTTTCGGGCGTCGGTCCTTGATTGTGGATGACGAGGCATGTCTGGCCCCCGTCCAGCTCGATATGGAGGAGCGTGACGGCGCCGGTATATTCAGCCAGCCTTACCCTGCCGCGCAACGTGGTGTTCGAGGGCTGGCCCAGCGACAGGTGCTCGGGTCGAATACCGACCGATGTGGCCGTCGCGGGAACCGATGCGCCAAGCGCGATCGGCTGTCCGTCGGCGAGCGGCAGGACGTTCATCTTGGGGCTGCCGATGAACTGGGCGACCAAGACGGTTCGCGGGCTGTCGTAGAGATCGCGGGGCGAGCCGACCTGTTCGATCCTGCCGTCGCGCAACACCACGATCTTGTCGGCAAGGGTCATGGCCTCGATCTGGTCGTGGGTCACATAGATCATCGTCGTCGACAGGCGCTGGTGCAACGCCGCGATCTCGGAGCGCATGTGGACGCGCAATTCGGCATCGAGGTTCGAGAGCGGCTCGTCGAAAAGGAAGACGTCCGGATTGCCGACGATGGCCCGGCCGATGGCCACGCGCTGGCGCTGGCCGCCCGACAACTGACGCGGGAATCGGTCGAGCAACGGTTCGAGCTTCAGCGTCGCGGCGGCTTCCGAAACGCGGCGGGCGCGTTCGCTGGCCGGCACCTTGCGGACCTTGAGGCCGAAGCCCATGTTGTCGCGGACCGTCAGGTGCGGATAAAGCGCGTAGGACTGGAACACCATGGCGACGCCGCGCCTGGCCGCCGGCACCTCGTTGACCAGGTGGCCGCCGATGTGGAGTTCGCCGTCGCTGATATGCTCCAGGCCGGAGATCAGCCGCAGCAATGTAGACTTTCCGCATCCCGACGGTCCGACGAAGACCACGAACTCGCCATCCTCGATCTCGAGATCGACGCCGCGGATGACCTCGACCGTGCCGAAATTCTTGCGAATGTCCTTGAGCAGAACCTTTGTCATGACTTCCCTTATCCCTTGACGCCGGAGAGGGCGAAGCTCTCGATGATCTGGCGCTGGGCGATCAGATAGATGATGAGGATGGGAACCACGGCCAGACTCGTCGCCGCCAATTGCAGGTTCCACAGGGGCAGGCCGTAGCTGTCGTTGAAATTGGACAGCGCCAGCGGCAGCGTGAACTTCTCCAGCGAACTGAGGAAGATCAACGGTTCGAGGAACAGGTTCCACGAATGCAGGAAAGTGATGATCGCGACCGCGGCAAGCGCCGGCCGCGACATGGGCAGCGCGATCTTCAACCAGACGCCGAAGCGCGACAGTCCGTCCATCTTGCCCGCCTCCTCGAGCTCCTTGGGCAGCGCCAGGAAGAACTGGCGCATCAGAAACGTCGCCACTACGCCCTGCGGCCCGAACACCGGCAGCAGGATGAGCGGCCAGTGCGTGTCGATCAGACCCATGGCGCGGATCAGGAAGAAGTTCGGGATGATGGTGACCTCTTCCGGCACCATCAGCGCCATTACCAGGAACAGCATCAAAAGACCGGCGCCGGCAAAGCGGATGCGCGCCAGTGCGTAGCCGGCGAGCGAGGCGATGAACAAGGTCAGCACCGTCACCGTCGCGGCAATGTAGAGCGAGTTGAAATACTGCCGCGCGAAAGGCTGATAGGCGAACACTTCCACAAAATTCTCGAAGCGCCAGACGCGGGGGATCAAGGTCGGCGTGCCGAAGATTTCGGTGGTGCTCTTGAAGCCGCCGGAAATCATCCACAAGAACGGGAAGATGAAAGGCACCGCCAGCAACAGCAGCACGATGGTCCAGCAGATGCGGTACAGGATTTCGGTCAGGCGCGGGCTCACTCCATGTCCCTCCGTCGCAGCGTCACCTGCACGAGGGTCAGCGCCATGACGATGACGAACATGATCAGCGCCAGCGCCGCCGCATAGCCGACGTTGAAGAATTTGAAGCCCTGCTGGTAGATGTAGAACGCCAGCACCAGCGTGCCGTTTTCCGGGCCGCCACCGGTCATCTGGTAGATGTGGTCGAATACCTTGAACGAACCGATCGTCGTCAGAACCATGATGACGAGCGTCGTTGGCGCAAGCAGCGGCCATGTGATCATGCGGAAGACCTGCCAGCGCGACGCACCCTCCAGCTTCGCGGCCTCCTCATAGTCGCGCGGTATCGATTGCAGCGCCGCGATGTAGAGGATCATGTTGAGCCCGACCATCTTGATGACACGGGTGACGATGACCGCAGCCATCGCCCAGTTGGGCTCCCGCAGCCAGTTCGGACCGTCTATGCCGATCCAGGCAAGCATCTGGTTCACGGCGCCACCTTCACCCTGCAGCATGAATTTCCAGACGATCGCCCAGGCGATCGCCGACGTGACCACCGGCGCGAAGAAAACCGTCCGAAAGAAGACGACGCCGAAGAACGGCCGCGACAGCGCCAGCGCAAGCGAGAGCGCCAGCGCCATGTTCAGGGGCACCAGCCCCAGCGCGAAGATTACGGAATTGCGCACGACATGCCAGAAGTCGGGGTTCTCCAGCAGGACATTGTGGAAATTGCGGAGCCCGACGAATGTCGCCTGCTGGCTGAGCAGGTTCCACTCGGTCGTCGAATAATAGAAAATGGCGGCCAGCGGCCCAAGGAAGAAGATCAGGAAGCCGATCAGGGTCGGGCTGACAATGAAATCCCCACCAAGGTGAACTGGACGTATCTGTGCTTCGATTTCGATCTGGCAACGATGACGGCGCTCGGGCTGCGCTGCAACGATCGCAGCTTTGATCTCACAGGCTTCGATTCGATCCGCATTCCGGCGATGAAGAACCTGTGGTGCATGCTCAATTTCGGCCTTTTCGCTGAAACCGACGTCGCCAAACGGGCCTTTCTCTACGTCGATTCCATCTGCATTTCGGGAGATTTCTGATGCTGCCCGAGAACATCACCGCGGTCGTCTCGCGCAACGAGCGTTGGCATGGCGAAGCCGCCAGCGAGCCCTATGAGGCGGGATGGGCGCGAGAGGCGATCTTCTTCGTGCGGGCGCTCAAGCAACCCGTCGGCCCCACCGGCTCGGCATGGGTCGAGGTCTCGCCGGACGGCATGCACTGGCTGCGCGAGGGCACCGAATTTCCCATGCCGAAGGAGCGCGACGCCGTGGCGATGGCGCGGCTTGCCCATTTCGGCAACTGGCTGCGTGTCGCGGCACGGTTCGACGGTGGCGCCGAGTGTACCGTGCTGGTGACTCTGCATCTGAAGGCCTGAACCGGCTCGCGCCGGCGCAACGGGCCTTGCCTATGGCCGGCAAATCCGTTTTTCAGCTTATGGAGAAATCATGACCGACGCGTACGCCACGTTTGCCCAGGACAGCTTTGCCGGCAAGACCGTGCTGGTGACCGGTGCCGCCAGCGGCATGGGTTTCGAAACCGCCCGTGCATTCCTCTCCAAAGGGGCCGAGGTCGTGATGTGCGACCGTGACGCGGAAGGCCTTGCAAGGCGCCATGACGAGCTGGGCGGGATGGCCGGGACACCGCACAAGGTGGTGGCAGACATGGGCGATCCCGACAGCATCAAGCATATGTTCGACTATTGCGATGCCAGGCTGGCACGGCTCGACAACGTTGTCACCTGCGCCGCGATCATCACCGCCAAGCGAATCCCGGACCAGGATTGGGCGCACTGGCAGCACGTGCTCGGCGTCAATTTGCTGGGCACCTTCTTCACCGTCCAGGGGGCGGTGCAGCGCATGCAGGGCAGCGGTGGGGGAAACATCGTCTGCGTGGCATCGGACGCCGGCGTGCATGGCGGCGGTGGCCTTATCGCCGACACGGCCTATGCGGCCTCGAAGGCCGGCACGCTGTCGCTGGTGAAGTCGGTCGCGCGCGAACTGGCGGGCAAGGCGGTGCGCATCAACGCCCTCAATCCGGGACCGACCGATTCGCCGATGCATTCCCACATCGACCCGGCCCTGAAGGATCGCATCGCGGCCAATCTCCCCATACGCCGCATGGGCCGGCCCGACGACATGGCTGCCGCGATCCTGTTCCTATGCTCCGACGCCGCGAGCTTCGTCTATGGCGCGGCGCTCGACGTAGATGGCGGTTCGATGTTCCGCTGACCGGCAGGGCGACTGCGTCGAACCTTCTGCAAGCTCTGGTTTTTCAGTCGGCCGGACGGTCCGAGACCGGACGCCGTCCATCGATCCACAAGGCAAGCAAGGTGCAGGCCGCACCCGAGAGTAGGTAGGCGCCCGCTGCGATAAGGCCGAAATTGCCGGCCAGCAGGAGAGCTGCGAGCGGCGCGAAGCCAGCGCCGAACATCCACGCAAGATCCGAGGTTATCGCCGAGCCGGTATAGCGATGCTGTCGCGAAAAGCTCGATGCGACGACACCCGACGATTGCCCGAAGCTCAGCCCCAGCAGGATGAAGCCCAGCACCATGAACAGGGCCTCGCCAACGGTGCCGCCATCCAGGAGCTGCGGGGCAAAGCCACTGAACGTCGCGATGGCGATCGCCGAACCGCCGAGCAGCGCACGGCGTCCGACGCGATCGGCAAGTGGACCCGACGCGACGATGGCCGCGATGCCGAACAGCGCGCTCACCGCCTCGATCGCCAGGAATCGCGCCGGCCCCTCCTTGGTGAACAGGAACACCCAGGAAAGCGGAAACACCGTCACCATGTGGAACAAGGCGAAACTCGCCAGCGGCGCGAAGGCGCCGACGACGACGTTGCGGCCTTCGGTCCTGATCGTGTCCCTTATGCGCGTCGGCTGCAGGTCGCCGCTCTCGTACAGTTTCGAGAATTCGGGCGTCACCACGATACGCAGCCTGGCGAACAGGGCCACGACATTGATGGCGAACGCGACGAAGAAGGGATAGCGCCAGCCCCAGGCAAGGAAGTCGTCGGCCGACAGGTTGGCGACAAAGAAGGCGAAGAGGGCGCTGGCCACGATGAGGCCGATCGGCGCGCCCAGTTGCGGGATCATGGCATAGAAGCCGCGCCGGTTCCGCGGCGCGTTCAGCGCCAGCAGCGAGGGCAGGCCGTCCCACGTCCCGCCGAGCGCCACGCCCTGCCCGATGCGAGCCAGCGCCAAAAGCCAGATAGCGACCGCGCCGATATCGCCATAGGCGGGAAGGAACGCGATGGCGACGGTCGAGGTGCCGAGCAGGAACAGCGCGATCGTCAGTTTCGCACCGCGACCGTAGGCGCGATCGACGGCCATGAACAGGACGGAGCCGAACGGACGGGCGATGAAGGCCAGCGCGAAGATGGCGAAGGAGTAGAGCGTTCCGACGAGCGGATCGTGCGTGGGAAACACCAGCTTGGGAAACACGATGACGGACGCTATCGCATAGACGAAGAAGTCGAAGAATTCCGACGTCCTGCCCACGATCACGCCGACCGCGATATCGCCCGCACTGACCTGGCCGTGGTCCGAGCCGATCAGCCCGCTGTTTGTTTCGCCAGTCGAAATCTGAGCCATCTTGTCCGTCGCCACCGCGTGGAATGAAATATCTGGGACCCAATTGCGGCAATCCCATTGTGCGTTGCACACTTTGCCAGACCCATCCCGGCTGTGCATTGGACAAATTGTCCAATGTCATCGCGCCGCCGCCGGCAGTAGCCCTTGATCGATACCGCACTGCAACATCACAACGCGTTGCGGAGGTCCATCGAGGGCAGCGTCTGATGAAACGATTTGGAGCCTTGCTTCTGCTTCCCCTGGCCGGGCTGTTGAGTGGCTGCGATATGGTGGTGCTCGCGCCGGCGGGCGATGTCGCGGCCCAGCAGCGCGACCTGCTGGTGGTCTCGACCCTGCTGATGCTGATCATCATCGTGCCGGTCATGGCGCTGACTGTCTTTTTCGCCTGGCGCTACCGGCAATCCAACGCTTCGGCGACCTATGCGCCGGACTGGGATCATTCGACGAAACTGGAACTGGTGATCTGGGCAGCACCGCTCCTGATCATCATATGCCTTGGCGCGCTGACCTGGCTCGGCACGCACCTGCTCGACCCATACCGCCGGATCGACCGGATCGAAGCCCGCCAGCCCGTCACCCAGTTGCACAAGCCACTCAGGGTCGAGGTCGTGGCGCTCGACTGGAAATGGCTGTTCATCTATCCGGATTACGGCATCGCCGCCGTGAACGAGCTGGCGGCGCCGGTCAACCAGCCGATCGATTTCCGCATCACCTCGTCGGCGGTGATGAATTCCTTCTACATTCCAGCCTTAGCCGGGCAGATCTACGCCATGCCGGCCATGGAGACGAAGCTGCACGCCGTCATCAACCGGCAGGGTACCTATAGCGGCTTCTCGGCCAACTACAGCGGTGCCGGCTTTTCGGGCATGCGCTTCGCCTTCCACGGTCTGTCCGACGAGGCCTTCGACCAGTGGGTGGCACAGGCCAGGACAGCGTCGGCGGCGCTTGACCGCGACAGCTATCTCGAGCTCGAAAAGCCGAGCGAGAACGAACCGGTCCGGCACTACGCCTCGGTCGATCCCGACCTTTATGGCGCCATCCTCAACCTGTGTGTCGAGCGCGGCAAGATGTGCATGAACGAGATGATGTCGATCGACGCCAAGGGTGGTCTCGGTCTTGCGGGTGTGCGCAACACCTTGCCGCTGCAATACGACAAACTCGCCCGGCGCGGCGCGGTGTTCGGAAACGATCCCTCCTATGTCGCCAGCATCTGCACGGCTGAGGAGGCTGCTGCGGTCTCGCGCGCGTCCCGCGATGCCTGGCCGACCTATTGGCCGGCGAAGAACCTGTCCCCGCTTCGCGGGGCGGGATTGCTCCGGCCAGGGACCGACAGCCGTAGCGCGGAGGCGGATACGCCGACCCTCGGCCTGCTGCGGCGTGAATTGTGAGAGACAGCCGATGCCCGATACGCTGACCAAATTCATTTTCGGCCGCCTCACCTGGGAGTCGCTGCCGCTGCATGAGCCGATCGTCGTCGCCACCTTCGTCGCGGTGGCGCTCGGTGGCATCGCGCTTCTCGGCGTCATCACCTATTTCAAGCTGTGGGGCTACCTCTGGCGCGAATGGTTCACCAGCGTCGACCACAAGAAGATCGGCATCATGTACATGGTGCTGGGCCTCGTCATGCTGCTGCGCGGCTTCTCGGACGCCATCATGATGCGGCTCCAGCAGGCCATCGCCTTCAATGGCTCCGAGGGCTACCTGAACTCACACCACTACGACCAGATCTTCACCGCCCACGGCGTCATCATGATCTTCTTCGTGGCGATGCCCTTCGTCACCGGGCTGATGAACTTCGTCGTGCCGCTGCAGATCGGCGCGCGCGACGTCTCCTTCCCTTTCCTCAACAATTTCAGTTTCTGGATGACGGTCGGCGGCGCCATCCTGGTCATGGCATCGTTGTTCGTCGGCGAATTCGCCCGCACCGGCTGGCTCGCCTATCCGCCGCTCTCCGGCATCGGCTACAGCCCCGACGTCGGCGTCGACTACTATATCTGGGCGCTGCAGGTGGCGGGGGTCGGCACGACGCTGTCGGGCATCAACCTGATATGCACGATCATCAAGATGCGTGCGCCCGGGATGACGATGATGCGCATGCCGGTCTTCACCTGGACGTCGCTCTGCACCAACGTGCTGATCGTCGCCTCTTTCCCGGTGCTGACGGCGGTGCTCTCGCTGCTGGCGCTCGACCGCTATGTCGGCACGAACTTCTTCACCAACGACTTCGGCGGCAACCCGATGATGTATGTGAACCTCATCTGGATATGGGGTCACCCGGAAGTCTACATCCTCATCCTGCCGCTGTTCGGCGTCTTTTCCGAGGTCACCTCGACCTTCTCCGGCAAGCGCCTGTTCGGCTACACCTCGATGGTCTACGCCACGGTGGTCATCACCATCCTGTCGTACCTGGTCTGGCTGCACCATTTCTTCACCATGGGCTCCGGCGCCAGCGTCAATTCCTTCTTCGGCATCACCACGATGATCATCTCGATCCCGACGGGAGCGAAGATCTTCAACTGGCTATTCACAATGTACCGGGGCCGCATCCGCTTCGAACTGCCGATGATGTGGACGGTGGCCTTCATGCTCACCTTCACCGTCGGCGGCATGACCGGCGTGCTGCTTGCCGTGCCGCCGGCGGACTTCGTTCTGCACAACAGCCTCTTCCTGATCGCGCACTTCCACAATGTCATCATCGGCGGCGTGCTGTTCGGCCTGTTCGCCGGCATTGCCTACTGGTGGCCCAAGGCCTTCGGGTTCAAGCTCGATCCGTTCTGGGGCAAGGTCTCGTTCTGGTGCTGGGTGGTCGGCTTCTGGTTCGCCTTCATGCCGCTCTATGTCCTCGGCCTGATGGGAGTGACGAGACGCATGCGTGTGTTCGACGACCCGTCGCTGCAGATATGGTTCGTCATCGCCGCCTTCGGCGCGGTGCTGATCGCCTGCGGCATCGCCGCCTTCCTGATCCAGATCTTCGTCTCCATCCGCAGGCGCGAGGCGCTTGCCGATACGACCGGCGATCCCTGGGAAGGCCGTACGCTCGAATGGTCGACATCCTCGCCGCCGCCCGCCTACAATTTCGCTTTCATGCCGGTCATTCGCGACAACGATGCCTGGTTTGACATGAAGCAGGCCGGCTACGTCAGGCCGCTTGCCGGCTTCAAGCCGATCCACATGCCAAGCAATACCGGCACCGGCATCATCCTGGCCGCCTTCAGCGTTGCGCTCGGCTTCGGCCTGATCTGGTACATCTGGTGGCTGGCGGCGCTGAGCTTCGTCTGCCTCATCGCCACCGCGATCGGCCACACCTTCAACTATCACCGCGACTTCCACATTCCGGCGGCCGAAGTCACGCAAACGGAAGAGGCGAGGACGACGCTCCTCGCCGATCAGGGCTAGGGTTTGAGCATGACATCGACGGCAATCACGGCCGGCACCAAACCGGTCTTCCACCTGGAAGAAGAGCATGCGCACGCCGATGGCGGCTCCACCATGCTCGGCTTCTGGCTCTACCTGATGAGCGACTGCCTGATCTTCGCGATGCTATTCGCCGCCTATGGCGTGCTTGGCGGCAACTACGCGGCCGGGCCGGCGCCCAAGGACCTGTTCGATCTCGATCTGGTGGCGGTCAACACCGCCATGCTGCTTTTGTCCTCGATCACCTATGGCTTTGCCATGCTGACCATGGACAAGGGCCGGTTGGCGGCGACGCAAGCCTGGCTTGCCGTGACCGGCCTGTTCGGCCTGGCGTTCCTGTCCATCGAGCTATACGAATTCGCGCATATGATCCATGAAGGCGCCACGCCGCAGCGCAGCGCGTTCCTGTCGTCGTTTTTCACGCTGGTCGGCACGCATGGCCTGCATGTCACCTTCGGCACCGTCTGGCTGGTGACGCTGATGGTGCAGGTCGCGAGATTTGGCCTCATAAAGGCGAACCGCCGCCGGCTGATGTGCCTCAGCATGTTCTGGCACTTCCTCGACGTCGTCTGGATCGGCGTCTTCACCTTCGTCTATCTGATGGGAATGTTGCGATGAGCGCTCATGATCATGCCGAGGGTCACGGCCACGCCCATGGTGGAGCGGCACACGGATCGTTCCGGGGCTATCTGACCGGCTTCGTCCTGTCGGTGATCCTGACCGCCATTCCATTCTGGCTGGTCATGACCGGCGCCATCGACGACAAGCAGGCTACGGCCATCGTCATCATGGCCTTCGCCGTCGTGCAGATCGTGGTCCACATGGTCTTCTTCCTGCATATGAACACCGCCTCGGAAGGCGGATGGTCGATGCTGGCGCTGATCTTCACGCTGATCCTGGTCGGTATCGTGCTGACCGGTTCGCTCTGGGTGATGTACCATCTCAACGCCAACATGATGCCGGGACTGCACGACATGCGCGAGATGCCATGAGCCCGGCGGCGGGCTCTGGGAGGACCATCATCGAGGCGATCGGACAAACCGGCATTGGCTCGCGTCCCGCCCCGCAAGGGGACGCCGGCGGATCGTCCGCGTCGCGCCTTGTCCTTGTGCTGCTCGGACTTCTCGGCGTGCTGGTGTTTGTCGGGCTCGGCATATGGCAGCTGGAAAGGCGGGTCTGGAAACTCGATCTGATCGCCCGTGTCGACCAGCGCATTCATGCCCCGGTTGTCGATGCGCCTGGCCCGCAGAGCTGGAACGGCATCACCGCGGCCGGTTACGAATACCGCCATGTGCGGTTGGCGGGGCGCTATCTGGGCGGCGCCAACACGCTGGTTCGGGCGGTGACGGAGCTTGGCGGCGGCTATTGGGTGCTGACGCCGATGCGAACCGACAGTGGTTTCGTCGTGCTGGTCAACCGCGGGTTCATTCCCCAGGAGCGCAAGGCTGAGTTCGAACGGGAGAGGGGCGGTCGAACCGCGCCGGCCGTCATTGACGGGCTGTTGCGCATGAGCGAACCCGGCGGAGGATTCCTGCGCAAGAACGACGCCATGGGCAATCGCTGGTATTCGCGAGACGTCGCCGCTATCGCAACCGCGCGCGGGTTGACGACCAATGTCGCTCCCTATTTCGTCGATGCGGAAGCATCCGACATCGAGGGCTGGCCGCGCGGCGGGCTGACCGTCGTGACTTTCCGCAACAGCCATCTGGTCTATGCTTTGACCTGGTTCACGCTCGCTGCGATGCTCGCCATTGCCCTGGCCAGGCCGATGATCGGCCACCGCCAGCGGCAAGGACCCACGAGATGAGCGTTCCCACGCAAGAGCTTCACCATGACAAATCCCTGGTGGCGGCATCCCTTGCCGGCAAGAACGGGACAGTATCGCATACCGATGCGACGAACAGGAAGAATCTGTTCCTGCTCATCCAACTGCGTTGGCTGGCGGTGGCGGGTCAGGTGCTCACCATTCTGGCGACGGAATACTGGTTCGATATCCCGCTACCGCTGGGGGAGATGGCCGGGGTGGTGCTTTTTCTGGTGGGCCTCAACATCTTCAGCCTGCTGGTCCTGCGCGGTATCAGGCCTATCAGCAACACCCAGCTCTTCATCGCACTCATCTTCGACATGGCGGCACTGACGACGCAGCTTTACCTGAGCGGCGGCGCGTCCAATCCGTTCGTATCGCTCTATCTCTTGCAGATCACGCTCGGCGCGGCACTGCTGACGCCAAGGTTTACCTGGATTCTCGTGGCGGCTGCCTCGGCCTGCTTCGTCTTCCTCATCTTCCTCTTCCAGCCGATCGCCATCCCGCATCCTGGCGGCAGCGATCTCCTGTCCCTGCATATCAGGGGCATGTTCATCTGCTTCGTGCTGGCGGCCGGGCTGATTGTGATCTTCATGACGCGCATCAACCGCAATCTGCGCGAGCGCGACGCCTATCTCGCCGATCTGCGCCAGCGCTCGGCCGAGGAGGACCACATCGTGCGCATGGGCTTGCTGGCCTCCGGAGCCGCGCACGAACTGGGCACGCCGCTAGCCACGATATCCGTCATCCTGTCCGACTGGCGCCACTTGCGCGCCCTTGCGCGCAACCGCGAACTGGCGGCCGACGTGGCCGAAATGCAGGCGCAGATCGAGCGCTGCAAGCGCATCGTGTCCGGAATCCTGATGTCTTCCGGCCAGGCGAGGGGCGAGGGGACGATACGCACGACCATTCGCGGTTTCCTCGACGATCTGGTCGAGGAATGGCGCATCAGTCGCCAGCCATTCAACCTAGAATACAAGAACGACTTCGGCCCGGACGAGCAGATCGTGTCCGACACGGCGCTGAAGCAGGTCATCTTCAATGTGTTCGACAATGCCCAGGAAGCATCGCAGGATTGGGTCGGCGTGACTGCCGAGCGGCAAGGCGACAAGCTGATGATCTCCGTGCGCGATCGCGGTCCGGGTTTCGACGAGGGTATTCTGGCAGCACTTGGCCAACCCTATATGTCGAGCAAGGGACGGCCAGGCGGTGGTCTTGGTCTGTTCCTCGTCATGAACGTGGTCCGGAAACTGGGAGGCGATTTTTCGGCGCGCAATATGGAGCAGGGCGCTTGTGTTACCCTTTCGCTGCCGCTGGCGGCACTGACCGATGGAGATGATCGTGACGCTTGATCGATCCCTGTTTATCGTCGAGGACGACGCGACCTTCGCGAAAACGTTGAAGCGCTCCTTCGAAAAGCGCGACTACGACGTCGTCGTCTGCCACGACAGGGAAGCATTGCTCGGCGCCCTCGAAAAAACTGTTCCGGCTTACGCCGTCGTTGATCTCAAGCTTGGAGCCGGCGGCTCCGGGCTGGAGTGCGTCAAGCTGCTCAGCGCCCGCGATGCTTCGATGAAGATCGTCGTGCTGACGGGGTTTGCCAGCATCGCCACGGCGGTCGAGGCGATCAAGCTCGGCGCCAGCCATTACCTGGCGAAACCCGCCAATACCGATGACATCGAAGCCGCCTTCGGCCGTGCCGAGGGCGATGTTTCCGTACCGCTTTCCAGCCGGCCCACCTCGATCAAGAATCTGGAATGGGAGCGCATCCACGAAACGCTGGTCGAAACCGGCTTCAACATCTCCGAAACGGCGCGCCGGCTTGGCCTTCACCGGCGTACTCTGGCCCGCAAGCTCGAGAAGCGCGTGGTGAGGTAGCACAGCGCCGTTGCTCTCGCGAGCGGGCCGAGCCCAGTCTGGCTCATCGATCACCCGGGTGAGCATTCAGTGCTTCCTTGCTCGGTCCGGGATACCTATTTGTCTGAGATTCGCGGACACAGGAGCATGCACGAACGTGGCTCAACGATCGGGCAGTGCTGATCTTCCCCTTCACGGCGGGCGTGTGCCGAAATGGCTGGGCGATCGCATGACGCGTCTCGGCGCGGTCATGTGCGAGGCGATCATCCATCACTATGGCCGCAATGAGTTGCTGCGGCGCCTGGCGCATCCGTTCTGGTTCCAGTCCTTCGGCGCCGTCATGGGCATGGACTGGCACTCGTCCGGCATCACGACCAGCGTCGTCGGCGCCTTGAAACGCGGTCTCACGCCGCTGTCGGGCGAACTCGGCATTCATGTCTGCGGCGGCCGTGGTGCGCATTCGCGCAAGACCCCGCACGAGCTTGCCGCCATCGGCGAGCGCATCGGCTTCGACGGAGCGCGCCTGGCAACCGCCAGCCGGCTGGTCGCCAAGGTGGACAGCGCCGCCGTTCAGGATGGGTTCGACCTCTATTTGCATGGCTTCATCGTCACCGATGACGGCGACTGGGTGGTGGTGCAGCAAGGCATGAACGGTGACAGCAAGGTGGCGCGCCGCTATCATTGGCTGTCCGAAGGTTTGAAGAGTTTCGTCGACCAGCCGCATGCGGCCATCGAAGGCGCCAACCAGGGCGAGATCGTCAACCTGACCGACCGGCGCGCCGAGGCCTCGCGCCAGGGACAGCTTGACCTGCTCCAGGATCTCGGGCCGGATCGTATCCTTCGGGAGTTCGCCGCCCTGGAACCTGGCACCGCACCGGCCCCGGTGCAGCCATTGCTGCCGCATCTGGTCATGCCGGCTCACCATGATGTCCGCGAAAGCGATGTCGTGATGCATCGCCTTCACGGCAACATGGCCGCCGCCGCCGAGCGGGGTCCCGCCGACTTCGCCGAGCTTCTCCTGGTTCCTGGCGTGGGCGCCCGCACGGTGCGCGCACTCGCCCTCGTTGCCGAAGTGGTGCATGGCGCGCCTTGCCGGTTTTCGGACCCGGGCCGTTTTTCGCTGGCGCATGGCGGCAAGGACAGGCATCCGTTCCCTGTTCCGCTCAAGGTCTATGACGAGACGATCGGCGTGTTGAAGTCCGCCGTGCAAAAGGCCAGGCTTGGTCGCGAAGAGGAGATCGGCGCATTGAGGCGGCTCGACGATCAGTCGCGGCAGGTCGAGCGATATGTCACCGGTCCCAGCCTCAAGGAAATTGTCGCGGGCGAGTTCGACCAGTCGCATCTGCTTGGCGGCCGCAGTGTCTTTGGTTGGGAACCGGCGCCGGATCAGATGCCTCCCGAGCAGAACAAGAAGGGATGACAGGCCGCTGGCGCCGCATCACGCCACGCGACGGAACCTATAGTGGTCTTTGATGAATTTATTGAAGAAGCGGCCTTTCGAGGAAGCCCGCATGAACGCCGCATAGGTAGCCGGGGCGATGTCCTCGTAGTCATAGCGGTTGCCGTGCGGCACGAACCAGACCGAGAGGATCCTGGTCGCGGAATCGTATTGCGTGTTTCGAATGACGGTCGACGGCATGGTGGCACCTGACGGCTCCACCGATTAACCCGCCAGCCATGGTCCGGTTCCGTGCCGCCCGAAGGTGCTATCTGTCACGTGGATTGCCGAACTTCGCGACGCGCTTCCTCGAATATCGATCGATGCGCGGCAGCCCGTCTGCAAAGTCGACCCACGGCAGCCTGAGGTCCCAATAGGCATGGGCCTGTGGCCGCAGCCCTTCTGGTCTGTCGAAGAACCCGATTGTCAGATAGAACTCGTCCGGCAGGCCTTCGTCGCTGTAGCCTATCGAGCTCCCACAATCGGAACAGAAGGTACGGACAACGCCCGGCGTCCTGGAGAAAGCCTTTGGCGCTCCTTTCAAAAGGCGGAACTGGCTCGGCCGATATCCGACCCAGATGGTGAGCGGACTGCCGATCGCCCGTCGGCAATCGTCGTCGTGATCGTAGCATATCCAGAAAGGCTCACCCTCCATGGCGGCGGCAATTGCTCCGCAAAAGCAGGCCCCGGTTTCAACGCGCGGCATCCGGCACTCCAAGGCTGGAACATGACCGGCGGCCTCCGACGGAACCGCCGTTTCCTAAACTTTCACGCCGCTCCGGTGTTCCGTCGCGCCGGTTTTGAAATGCGTCCGAGGCAAGCAAGCGCGGTTCCTGTATTGCCTTGCGATCCGGCCTTCACCATCTAGGCACAATGTCGCCGCTCAAACCGAAAACAGCCGGCCATGTGGCCCAGTACGATCTCTTCGGTGCCGCTCAGGATGATCTGCCGGAGGGTTTCGCCTACCAGCCCGGACTGATCACGCGCCAAGAGGAAATCGAACTCGTCCGGCATCTTGAAGGACTGCCCTTCAAGGCCTTCGACTTTCACGGCCATCTGGCAAACCGGCGTGTCGCCGGTTTTGGCCTTCGCTACGATTATGACCGGCGCGAGGTCGTCGAGGCACCGCCGATCCCTGATTTTCTGTTGCCCTTGCGCGCGCAGGTCGCGGCCTTTGCGCGCCTGCCCGCCGAAGCCTTCGCGCAGGTCTTGATCAATGAATACCGGCCCGGCGCCGGTATCGGCTGGCACCGCGACAAGCCTCATTTCGAAGATGTCGCGGGCGTCTCGCTGCTGGCGCCCTGCGATTTTCGCCTTCGACGCAAGAATGGGTCCGGATGGGACCGCCGGACCATCACTGTCGAGCCGAGATCGGCCTATCTCATGACGGGTCCTTCGCGGTCGCAATGGGAACACAGCATCCCGCCGCTTGCCGAGCACCGCTACTCGATTACCTTGCGAACATTGCGGTCCTAGGATCCCTGAGCGCGCGCTGACGTTTCCAGGATCCGGGAAGGCTGTCCGCAGAATTGCTCAACCCGCCCCCCGTGCGGCAAGGTGGGTTGAGCAAATCCCATTGTTTTAGGCAATTCCAGACGGAAAACCGCTACGTGTTTTTCCTGGAATTGCTCTAGGTCAGTATCAGCACGATCTTGTACGTATCCGGATCGACGATGACGATCCGGCCGTCGGCCAGAACGAAATAGTCGTAGGACTCGTACGCCGGGATGATCTTGACGATGCGAGCCGGCAAACGATGCAGCCTTATCTTGTGCCGCGGGACCTCAATGCCGACGGAGACGTCGAAGTCGACGTTGGATACCGGCTGGACCTTGGTTTCCCTGATCACCTGGGTGATCTGGGTCTTCTGTTCAACGGTCACATTGTTGATGGAAGCGGTCGAGGTCTTATCCTGCGTGGAGGTCTTGCCTTGAGCCTGCTGGTCGGTCGTGGTGCCAGCCTTGCCCTGGGCCTGTTGATCCGTCTGGACCTTGGTCTTGTCCTGGGCCTGCTGGTCCATCTTGGTGCCGGCCTTGCCCTGGGCCTGCTGATTGGTCTGGACCTTGGTCTTGTCCTGGGCCTGCTGGTCCATCTTGGTGCCGGCCTTGCCCTGGGCCTGCTGATTGGTCTGGACCTTGGCCTTGCCCTGGGCCTGCTGGTCCATCTTGGTGCCGGCCTTGCCCTGCGCCTGCTGGTCGGTCTGGACCTTGGCCTTGCCCTGGGCCTGCTGGTTCATCTTGGTGCCAGCCTTGCCCTGGGCCTGCTGGTTAGTCTGGGACTTGGTACCCTGTGCCTGCTCTTTCATCTTCGAGCCCTTCTGGCAGTTGGTCGTGCCGGAAGCGCAGTTTGTGTCCGCCCCTGATTGGCTGTCGGCGGGCTGCTGCGACTGGGCCATCGCCGTCCCGCAGCCGAGCCCGATCGCCAGCATGCTGGTAATGAGAACATGTTTCATAGGAAATCTCCTTCGGAGAGTTCGTCCCTTCAAGGGGGAAACTTCGACCAAAAAAGATTGTTCCGAACTGGCTGCGTTAATGCCGCCACCCCCGATAGACCCGAAGACCGAACTTCATGGCGCTACTTCACGCCGATGCCGGCGGTGAGGCCGCCATCTATCTTGTAGTCGGCGCCGGTGCAGAATCCGGCCTTCGACGAACAAAGGAACGCGATGAGTTCCGCCACCTCTTCCGGCTCGCCGATACGGCCGAGCGGATGGGCCGCGCCGAACCGCCTGTAGGCCTCTTCGACATCTGCGTCGCTGCCGCCGTCGCCACGCGCGGCCTTTTCGAGGATCGGTGTGCGGATCGAGCCCGGGCTGACCGAATTGACCCTTATGCCCGATGCGGCATAGTCGAGCGCCAGCGAACGCGTCAGCGTATGGATGGCGCCCTTGGTCGTGGCATAGGCGGCAACGTTCTGCTGGCAGGCGAAGCCCTGCACCGAAGCGACGTTGACGATGGCGCCGCCGCCCCGCTTGATCATTTCCGGGATGCCGAAATGGGCGGTCAGATAGATCGAGCCGACATTGACGGTCATCGCCCGGTTCCAGGTTTCCCAGTCGGTTGTCGTCGCTGTTCCATAGGGGTGCACCGCCGCCGAATTGACGATGACATCGATGCCGCCGAATTTCGCCACGCCGGCGGCGACCGCGTCGCGCACCTGGTCGGAAACCGAGACGTCCACGGTCTGAACCAGTGCCTTCGCCCCGGCCTTGGCGAGGCTCTCCTGCATGGCGGCATTGGCTGCCCGGTCGACGCCGCAGGCGATGATCGCGGCACCCCCCGCCGCAAGGCGTTTGGCGGTTGCCAGGCCGATACCGGTCGTCCCTGTCACCAATGCCACCTTGCCGTCAAAATCCTTCATCGCGGAAGCTCCTTCATTCGCCATCGAAACCGGCTCTTAGTTTGACACTCATCGTGGTCAAACAATAGGTTGCCGGTCTCGCAAAAAAGGAAGTGGCAATGGAACAGTGTTGGCGCTGGTACGGTCCCGATGATCCGGTGACGCTTGAACATGTCAAACAAGCCGGCGCAACCGGCGTGGTTTCAGCGCTTCACCAGATCTATGACGGCAGGGCCTGGCCCGAGGCCGATGTGCTCGAGCGCAAGCGTATCATCGAAGCGGCTGGGCTGACCTGGTCGGTTGTCGAGAGCATCCCGGTCCACAATTCCTTCAAGATCGGCGCGCCGGAGCGCGAGCGCTATGCCGGCTACTATCGCGACAGCATCCGCGCGCTCGCCAGGGCCGGCATCCAGACGATCTGCTACAATTTCATGCCGGTGGTCGACTGGACCCGCACCGACCTGGCCTACCGGCTGCCGACGACCGGCTATGCCTTGCGCTTCGACGGCATCGATTTTGCGGCCTATGATCTCTTTGTCCTGCAGCGCAAGAATGCTGCGGCAAGCTACACGCCGGCACGTATCGCCGAGGCCGAGAAGCGGCGGAAGGCGCTGACGCCGGAGCAGATCGACCAGATCGAGCGCAACCTGATCGCCGGCCTGCCGGCGACGGAGCGCAGCTACAACAGGGACAGTTTCCGCGAGGCCCTGGCGGAATACGATGCGATCGGGCCGAAGGAATTGCGCGAGAACCTCGCCTGGTTCCTGCGCGAGATCATCCCGGCGGCCGAAGAGGCGGGGGTGCGCATGTGCATCCATCCCGACGATCCGCCCTTCTCGCTCTATGGCCTGCCACGCGTCGTTTCGACGGCCGACGATGCGCGTTTCATCCTCAACACTGTCGACAGCCCTGCCAATGGGCTGACCTTCTGCACCGGCTCTTACGGCACGCGCGCCGACAACGATATCGTCGCCATGGTCAAGGGATTCGCCGATCGCATCCATTTCGTCCATCTGCGCAACATCACCATCGAGGAGGACGGCTCGTTCTACGAGGCCGAACATCTGGAGGGTGGCACCGACATGGCGCATGTCATCCTCGCTCTGATGCAGGAAGAGAAGCGCCGTCGCGGGGAAGGTCGCGCCGACTGGCAAATTCCGATGCGGCCGGATCATGGGCACCTGCTCGCCGACGACATCGGCAAGAAGAAGCTCAACCCCGGCTATTCGCTCATCGGCCGGCTGAAAGGCCTCGCCGAATTGCGCGGCATCATGCGCGCCGTGGAGCGGTTCGGGCTGGCCTGAAGCCATCGGGCGATAAGTCGTTTGCGATCTTCCGCTGGGATGTAGCGACAAGCCGCACCGGGCGCTTCGTTTCGTCCGGCATCCGCGTGCCTAACCATCCGATTGCCGATGCGGCCGGGGCTGGCCCTACGACGAGAAGCGGCCTTCGGGGGGATGGTCAACAACTTCATTGAACTGGCATGCAAATTTTCAAGACCGGTCGTGTAGTGCATCGTTGATGCACTTCATGCTTGGCCAGCGCTCCATGAAGGCGGGCGAATTTCCCGCCCCCGGCTAAGGGTCATGCTTATGAAAAAGGATAATCCTTTGACGATCTTCCCTTTCACCGAAGCCAGTCCGATCCAGTTTCAGGCGCCGCTGCCGAAGACGGCGGACGTGGTCGTTGTCGGCGGTGGCATCATTGGCGTGACCGCGGCCTTGTTCCTGGCGCGGCGCAATATACCGGTGACTTTGCTGGAGAAGGGACGTGTCGCCGCGGAGCAGTCCTCGCGCAACTGGGGCTGGATCCGACAGCAGGGCCGCGACGCGG
Organism: Mesorhizobium sp. B2-1-8; assembly: GCF_006442545.2. Classification (NCBI taxonomy): domain Bacteria; kingdom Pseudomonadati; phylum Pseudomonadota; class Alphaproteobacteria; order Hyphomicrobiales; family Phyllobacteriaceae; genus Mesorhizobium; species Mesorhizobium sp. B2-1-8. The sequence continues at coordinate 6,022,620 of NZ_CP083952.1, read as the reverse complement.
ACGAACTGCCCATCGTCATCGAAGCGCAGCGTCTCTGGCGCCAACTGGCCGAGGAGTGCGGCGAGGACATAGGCTTGACGCAAACCGGCGTGACCTATCTTGCGCGGACCGACAAGGAGATGGCTGATTTCGCCAAGTTCCTGAAGATCGCCGAAGCTCATGGCGTCGACACGCGTCTCCTCGACCGGGATGAGACCGCCAGGCTGATCCCGGCCATGTCACGCCCCTTCAAGGGCGCCATGACCACGCCGTCGGACATGCGTGCCGAGCCCTGGGTCGCCGTGCCGGCGCTTGCCCGCCTGGCCGCTCGCCATGGTGTCACCATCGTCGAGAATTGTGCGGCACGCATGCTCGATATCTCCGCGGGGCGCATCAGCGGTGTCTGGACCGAACAAGGCCGCATCGCCACGTCGAACGTGCTTGTCGCCAGCGGCGCCTGGACGTCGCTGTTCCTGCGCGCGCATGGCGTCTCGATCCCGCAGCTCAGCGTCCGGACGACCGTCGCGGCGACCGCGCCGATGCCGGAAATCCATGCGGGCGCCGCAGCGGACGAACGCATCGCCTTCCGCCGTAGAAAGGACGGCGGATACACGTTGGCGGCGGGAGGCAGCCACCTGCTCTATGTCGGGCCGGATGCATTGCGCCACGCGCCGAAATATCTGCCCGCGCTGAAGGCAAATCCTTTCGGCACGCGCTACCTGCCGGCGGCGCCTCGTGCATATCCGGACAGCTGGTCTACCCCACGCAAATGGGATGCCGACAAGGAAAGCCCGTTCGAACGGATGCGCGTTCTCAATCCCGCCCCGGAGGCCAAGGCGCTTCGCGCTATCGATCGTGGGTTCAAGGAGCTTTTTCCGCAATTCGAGGCGGTGCCGCTCAGGGCAAGCTGGGCCGGCATGATCGATGCGATGCCGGATGTCGTCCCCGTCGTGGATCGTACGGCTGCGGTTCCGGGCCTCGTCATCGCGACAGGGATGAGCGGCCACGGCTTTGGCATAGGGCCCGGCATGGGCCGCGTCCTGTCCGACTTGATCCAGGGGAACGAGACTGGACATAACCTTCACAGGTTCCGTCAATCCCGTTTCAGCGACGGCAGCCCGATGCGGATGGGGCCATCGCTTTAGACCAATTCCAGGAAAAGTGCGTAGCGGTTTTCCGTCCGGAATTGCGTGAAAACAAAGAGTTAGAGCGGTTCGGCGATTCTATCAAACGCTGAACCGCTCTAGACCTCGCCTGGTGTACTGGCTCCGCGAGACGGCTAATCTGGTTTCGCCTGGCCGGAATTGAACTTGCGCCGGGCGTTTTCCAAATGCTCGCGCATCGCCTGGCCGGCGGCTTCCGGATCGTGCCGCTCGATGGCTTCGAAGACTGCCTTGTGCCCGGCGAAACTGATGCGGTTTTCGAGCTCGGTGTTGGCCATGTGGATGCGCTGGTTGATCAGCCACTCCACCAGCGCTTCGTGCGCGGCGAGAAATATCGGATTCCCGGGGATCGCGGTCAGCACGCGGTGAAAGGCGACGTCAGTGACGGCAAAGGCGCGGGCGCGTGAAATGGCGCGTTCGTTTTCGGCAAGTGCCGCCGCCAACGCGTCGATCTGCTGGCGTGTCGCCACCTCGGCGGCATGGCGTGCGATCGAGACTTCGAGGAACAGCCGCAGTTGTTCGAAATGGCCAATGCCGTCGGGCTGGTCCATCAGGAGGTGTGCGGTGCCCGTCAGTTGCTCCAGCATGTTCTTCGACGTCGGCCGCGTCACCTTGGGCCGCTCGCCGCTGTTGATGCGCACAAGGCCCATCTTTTCCAGTGCAAATAGTGCCTCGCGTACCGAGGGGCGCCCAACATCGAACATCGACATCAGTTCGCGCTCGGACGGCAGCGAAGCGCCGACCGGATAGACCTCGTCGCGAATCATCGCCTCCAGGCGGAGACGGACTTCGTCGGACAATTTTTTTCGGACCGGCATATTGTGCATGGTCTACCTTTTAAGCTATTAGACCAAGCGCCGCAAGCGAGCACGGGCAAGGATCTGTGGATCGCCAGGGTTTGGTGCGGCCGAGGGTGGGAGGAGGTCGCTACGCGCCAATGAGCGACTGGACGCGAAACCGCGACCAAGCGACCGCGAGAAGGCGCGCTCCAAGGTCAGCCGCAACCGGCCGACACAATCGAAGGGAGGAGAATTCCATGAGACGATTTCTGATCAGCCTTTTGCCGGCCCTGGCGCTCATGCTTGCCGCGGGCGCTGTGAAGGCCGAAGGAGGCGGCACGTTCCGCTCCGCCATGCGCACCGGCTGTATCGAGATGGGCACGCTGCACACCACCTGCGGCCACCGCCTCGACGAGACGGTGCTGCAGGGCCTCGTCCACATCAAGTGGACGGGCGACGGCGTGCAGCCGATGCTGGCCGAGAGCTGGAAGACGTCGGACGGCGGCAAGACCTATGTCTTCAACCTGCGCCATGGCGTCAAATGGCATGACGGCACGCCTTTCACCGCCAAGGACGTAGTGTTCAGCCTCAACCTCTACGCCAACCCGAAGGTCGGCTCGCCCTGGTCGCAGAAGCTTTCCGCCGTAGCCGGATACAAGGCCTTCCAGGATGGCTCGGCGACCTCGCTTGCCGGGGTGAAGGCGCTGGACGACGCGACCGTCAAGATTGAACTCGACAGCGCCAAGCCGCTCTGGGTCGAGCTGCAGCTTATCGCGATCAGCATCTTTCCCGAGCACATACTGGGCAAGGTCGCGCCCGCCGACATCAAGGGCAATGCCTTCTGGGTCAACCGCGTCGGCACCGGTCCGTTCATCTGGAAGAAGTATGAGAGCGACCAGTATGTCGAGGTCGACCGCAATCCCGACTATTTCCTCGGCGCGCCCAAGCTCGACCGCATCATCTACCAGATCTACAAGGATGTGCCGCCGATCATCGCCGCGCTGGAGACGCAAGAGGTCGACGCCATGTCCTATGAGGGCGGCGGCGTGCCGATCTCTGAGCTGCCTCGGCTGCAAAAACTCGACTATCTGACCGTGCTGCCGAAATTCTCCGCCGGCCTGCCGACCTACCTGCAGTTCAACCTGGAGAACAAGCGCTTCGCCGATGTGCGCGTGCGCCAGGCGATGCTCTATGCCATCGACCGCAAGGCGATCATCGAGACCGTCAAGCAGGGCGCCGGCGAACTCTTGAACACGCTGTTCCCGCAGGACTGGGCGCGTGCCAAGGACCTCGAACCCTACGACTACAACCCCGACAAGGCCAAGCAGTTGCTCACCGGCGCTGGCTGGGATGCGAGCCAACCGGTCGACTTCATCTACTATTATTCCGACCAGATGAACGTCGACACCGTCACCGCCATCCAGAGTTATCTGGCCGCCGTCGGCGTCAACATCCAGCTCCGCCTGCTCGACCCGGCGGCGATCAACCAGATCTATGCCGACGGCAGCTTCCAGATGGGCTTCTTCGCGCAAGGCATGGGGCTCGATCCCTCGCTCGGCTCGCCGCTGGTCGTCTGCGGCGCCAAGCCGCTCGCCATGGGTTATTGCAACCCCAAGGTCGACGAGCTCTTCAACAAGGGACTGGAGTCCAACGACCGCGCCACGCGTGCGGCGAGCTATCAGGAGGCCTCGCGCATCCTCAACCAGGACCTGCCAAAGGCCTGGCTTTGGAACGAGGTGCGCCCGCTCGCCTTCAACAACCGCATCGTCGGCCTCGCACAGCACTTCAAGGAACAGCCGCTCGTGATCTTCAATCACCCCGTCTACAACGAAGTCGAGAAGTGGGAGGTGGCGAAATAGCCTCGGATATCCCTGGCGGTCGTGGGGCTCTGAGCGAGCCTCACGATCCGTTGTCTCAGAACCGCCTTCAGCCATAGGAGAGGCCGGTGCTCAGCTATCTCCTGCGAAAACTTTTGCTCAGCATCCCGGTGCTGTTCGGCGTCACCGTCATCGTCTTCGCCATTGCGCATGCCATGCCCGGTGACGCGGTGCTGGCGATGATCACGGCGGAGGCGCCGTCGAGCGAGGAGCTGATCGCCATGCGGCGCGGCGAACTCGGCCTCGACCAGCCGGTCTATATCCAGTACCTCAACTGGATCGGCCAGATCCTGCACGGCAATCTCGGCCGCTCCTTCGTCAATGGCCGCAGTGTCGGCGACATCATCGTCGAGCGGTTGCCGATGACGTTGGAGCTGATGGGTGTCGCACTGCTCGTCGCGTTCGTCATCGGCACCACGCTGGGCGTGATCTCTGCGCTCAGGCAATACAAGCTCACCGACTATTCGCTGACGCTTGCCGGCTTTGTCGGGGTCTCGATCCCGGACTTCTTCATGGGACTGCTGCTCGTCTACGTCTTTGCGCTGGAACTGCGCTGGCTGCCGTCGTCGGGCATTTCCACGGCTGGTGAAAACTTCTCGCTCCTCGACAATCTCAGGCACCTGATCCTGCCGGCGGCGGCACTTGCCTTGTTCCGTGCCGCGATCTTCATGCGCTATGCCCGCGCCGGCATGCTCGAAGTGCTGAACCAGAGCTATATGCGCACCGCCAAGGCCAAGGGCCTGAAACCCCGCACCATCACGCTGCGCCACGGCCTGCGCAACGCGCTGATCCCGCTGGTGACCGTCTTCGGCCTGGCGCTGCCGACGCTGTTTGGTGGTTCGGTGGTGATCGAGACCATCTTCCAGTGGCCGGGCATCGGCCTGATGTTCATCGATTCCGTGGTGAACAGGGATAGCCCAGTCATCATGGGCTACGTGCTGATCACCGCCATCATCGTCATGCTGGCCAACCTTGCCACCGACCTTGCCTACAGCGTGCTCGACCCCAGGGTGAGCTATGACTGACGCTACCGCCGCCGACATGACGATCGCCGCCGGCGCCTCGCGCGGCCTGTGGGGCGAGGCGGCGCGCCGTTTCCTCCACCACCGTCTTGCCACCCTCGGCCTGATCATGCTCGCCATCATTGTGCTCGCCTGCGTGCTCGCGCCGCTGATCGCGCACTACGGCCCCAACGACATCGACCTCAGGGGCCGGAACCAGCCGCCCGGCGGCATCCACTGGCTGGGCACGGACGGCACCGGTCGCGACATCTTCGCCCGCATCCTCTATGGCGGCCGCGTCTCGCTGACGGTCGGCTTCGTCGCCGTGGCGATCTCGGCCGCGATCGGCATCTTCATCGGCTGCGTCGCCGGCTATTTCGGCGGCAAGGTCGACCTCTTGCTGATGGGCCTGATCGACATGGTGCTGACCTTCCCGCGGCTGGTCATCATCATCGCTTTCGTCGCGGTCGTTGGGCCCAGCATCTTCAACACCATGGTGGTGATCGGACTGCTGAGCTGGCCCTCCATCGCCCGCCTGACACGCGGCGAGATCCTGGCCTTGCGCAACCAGGAATTCATCCTGGCTGCTCGCTCGTTAGGAACCTCGCCCTCGGTCATCATCCTCGAACACATCCTGCCCAACGTGCTGAGCCCGATCCTGGTGGCGATCACGCTCGACGTGGCGACCGTCATCTTGCTCGAAGCTTCGCTCTCCTTCCTCGGCCTTGGCGCGCAGGCGCCCGCCGCCAGTTGGGGCAACATGCTGCGCGACGCCCGCACACTGTCGATCCTGGAGAGCGAGCCCTGGATGTGGATTCCACCCGGCGCGATGATCGCCATGGCCGTGCTCAGCATCAACTTCGTCGGTGACGGCCTGCGCGACGCGCTCGATCCGCAGCACATCATAGGTGGCAAATGATGGCCGCCGACATGCTTGCCGTCGACAGGGCCGCGAAGGGGATCGGGCAGCAGGCGGTGCTTTCCGTGCAGGGGCTGAGCGTCGAGTTCGGCCCGCGCGGCAATTCCGTCTACGCCGTCAACGACGTCTCCTTCGAGCTCGCGGAGGGCGAGTCGCTGGCGATCGTCGGCGAGAGCGGCTCCGGCAAGTCGGTCACCGTGCAGACGCTGATGGGCCTGATCCGCAAGCCGCCCGGCCGCGTCACCGCGGGCCGCGCGCTGTTTCGTGGCCGTGATCTGCTGGCCATGCCCGACAGCGAACTGCGCCGGATACGCGGCCGCGACATCGCCATGATCTTCCAGGATCCGATGTCGTCGCTGAACCCGGTGCTGACCATCGGCCTGCAACTGACCGAGGCGCTGCGCGAACACCAGGGCCTGAACGAGGCCGAGGCCGAACGCCAGGCGCTCGACATGCTGGCGCTTGTCGGCATCGCCAACGCGCCGCAGCGCATGCGCGCCTTTCCGCATCAGTTCTCGGGCGGCCAGTTGCAGCGCATCGGCATCGCCATGGCGCTGGTGTGCAAGCCTTCGATCCTGATCGCCGACGAGCCGACCACGGCGCTCGACGTCACCATCCAGGCGCAGATCGTCGAACTTGTCGTGCGCTTGCAGAAGCAGCTCGGCATGGCGATCATCTGGATCAGCCATGACCTCGGCCTCGTCGCCGGCTTTGTCGACCGCGTCGCGGTGATGTATGCCGGCTCGATCGTCGAATCCGCGCCGGTCGACGAGCTGTTTTCGGCAGCCAAGCACCCCTATACGATCGGCCTGTTGAACTCGATTCCGTCGCTCACGGCGGCAAACACCAGGCTGGTGCCGATCAAGGGCGCGCCGCCCAATGTCACGCTGGCGCCGACCTTCTGCGCATTCGCCCCGCGCTGCGACTATGCCGAGGCGCGCTGCAGCCAGGCAAAGCCCCCGCTGGAAGGTGCGGGTGCCGGCCACGCCACCGCATGCTGGCGCTGGTGGGAGGTGGAGCGGTTGCCGCGCATGAGCGCAGCCGCTGCGGACAAGCCCGCCGCGACGGCATCGAAGCAGGAACCGCTGCTCACCGTCACGGACCTCAAGGTGCATTTCCCGATCCGGCGCGGGGTCCTGCGACGGCAGGTCGGCGCGGTGCATGCCGTCGACGGCGTCAGCTTCGAGGTGATGCGCGGCGAGACGCTGGCGCTGGTCGGCGAAAGCGGCTGCGGCAAGTCGACGACCGGCCGCGCCGTACTGGGCCTGGAGCGCCCAAGCGCCGGCAGCATCGTGTTCGAGGGCAGGGACTATGCGGGCGCGACCGGCGAGGAGCTGAAGCTGCGCCGCCGCGACATGCAGATGGTGTTCCAGAACCCGTTTGGTTCGCTCAACCCGCGCATGACCATCGGGCGCATCGTCGGCGAAGGGTTGCGTGCGCAGAAGATCGGCACGCGCGCCTCGCGCGATGCCCGTGTCAGCGAGTTGCTGGCGCTGGTCGGTCTCCAGGAAGCGCTGCGCAACCGCTATCCGTTCGAGCTCTCCGGCGGCCAGCGCCAGCGCGTTGGCATTGCCCGGGCGATCGCCACCAATCCGAAATTCATCATTGCCGACGAACCGATCTCGGCGCTCGACGTCTCGATCCAGGCGCAGATCGTCAATCTGCTCGACGACCTCAAGGCGCGCCTCGGCCTGACCTATCTGTTCGTCGGCCACGATCTGTCGATGATCCGCTATCTCAGCGACCGCGTCGCGGTGATGTATCTCGGCCGCATCGTCGAGATCGGCACCACGCCAGCGGTGTTTGGCGCACCGCTGCATCCCTATACGCGCGCGCTTCTGTCGGCGATCCCGGTGCCCGATCCCAAGGCAGGCGGCACCCGCCGCCGCATCGTGCTTGGCGGTGGCGTGCCCGACCCGTCGAAGCCGCCGCCCGGTTGCCATTTCCATCCGCGCTGCCCCCTGGCGACCGAGATCTGCACCAAGGTCGATCCGGCACGGTGCGATTTCGGCTCCGCCGTCACCGGCCAGCATCTCGTCGCCTGCCACCACGCTGGCGAAGCCACATCATGACAAATCTGGAAAACCGAGGACCCCGATGACCAAGCAATTGGCGGGCATGTATGCCGCCCTGATGACCGGACTGAGCGATGCCGGCGAGTTCGATCCGCAACGCCAGCGCAACATCAACGACTATGTGCTGCGCCAGGGTCTGGCCGGTCTCTATGTCGGTGGCAGCAGCGGCGAATCCGGCTTGCTGACGGTGGACGAATTGTTGGCGCAGCAAGAGGTGGTTTTCGCCGGCGCCGCCTCGAGTGGCGTCAAGCTGATCGCCCATGTAGGCATGCCGAACCTGCGCGATTCCATCCGCCTGGCGCGGCAGGCGCAGAAGCTCGGCTATCACGCGCTGTCGGCGCTGCCGCCGCATTCCTACCCGTTCTCCGACGAGGAAGTCTTCGGCTACTACCAGGGACTGGCGGCGGCAACGGACTTGCCGCTGATCGTCTACGAGATCCCCTTGCGCACCGGCCGGCCACTGCCGCTTGCCTTGCTGGTCCGGCTGCTCGATCTCAACAATGTCGTCGGCATCAAGTTCACCTCCACCGACCTGTTCAAATATTCCCTGCTGCGCAAGCGGCAGCCGCAAAAGCTCTTCTACTACGGCTTCGATGAGATCTATGCCTCCGCCGGCATGCTCGGCACCGAAGGCGGCATCGGCACCACCTACAATCTGCTCGGCAGGCTCTACGTGGCGATCGACCAGGCGGTCCGCGCTGGCGATCTTTCACGGGGGAAGGCGCTGCAGACAGTGTCGCAGGACTTCGTCGAGGCGCTGCTGGAGACCGGCGTCCTGCCGGGCATGAAGGCGGCCTTCCGCGTCATCGGCGTCGATTGCGGCCCGACCCGCGCGCCGATGGCGCTGGCTGTCGCCGATGCCGAGGACCGCATGCGTGCGGTGCTTGCCCGCCCGGCGATCAAGGAGTGGCTGGCGTGAGGCGCGGCTCCTTCACCACAGAAGCGGGTGCCACGCTGAGCGGCGAGAAACGCAGCTTGCGGATCTGCGCGATGGTCGCGGCGTCACGTTCGCGCGGGATGCCGGCCAGATTACGCTGTTCGATTCGGTCGGCTTCGCCATCGAGGACTTTTCGGCGCTGCGTTATGTCAGGCACCAGCCGACCTCGACCGGCCTCTACCAGGAACTCGACATGCTGGCCGATCCCGACGAGCCGCGCGACCTCTTCGGCATGCTCTTGAGGGCAGCCCAATAGGGTATTGGTCGCGCGCCTGCCGGCGGTCCGTATCTGTCGAATGATCGCGGTCGTTGTCAGCCAGCCAGCGTGCGTGGAAAAATTGTTCGCCGCGGCGGCCTCGAAGGGCCGATCGTTTCTTTCTTGGCAATCTGGAGTCGATGAGACTTGCGGGCATTGCTGGCGGTTGTGACTGCCGAAGAGTGCACGCATGTCCAACGGGACTGGTTTGCGGATGGGCACACATCCGCAGAAACCAGGAAGGAGCCTGATATGCCCAGAATAGTACCCGTGCTCGATCTGAGCCGCTTTGAGCAAGGCGCCTCGGAGCACCGGACGTTCCTGGCGGATCTGCGCTCCGCTTCGCGCGATATCGGCTTCTTCTATCTGGCTGGGCATGGCATATCGAGGGCGGAGATCAGCGAAGTGCTCACCGCATCGCGCCGCTTCTTTGCCTTGGCCGAGGCCGACAAGCTCGCGATCGAAATGGTCAGGTCCTCGCAGTTCCGCGGCTATACGCGCGCCGGCGGCGAGCTGACCAAGGGCAAGGCGGACTGGCGCGAACAGCTCGATATCGGGGTCGAGCGCCAGCCCATGGCGCAAGGCCCCGGAATTCCCGCCTGGACGCCGCTGCAGGGGCCGAACCAGTGGCCCGCTGCGTTGCCGGAGCTAAAACCCGCCTTGCTTGCCTGGCAGGCCAAGGCAACGGCAGTGGCGGTCCGGCTGTTGAAAGCCTTCGCGCTGTCGCTCGACCAACCCGAGGATGCCTTCGACCCGATCTACCGTGAGCAGCCCAACCATCGCATGAAGATCGTGCGCTACCCTGGCCGCGAGGCGACCGGCGGTGACCAGGGTGTCGGCGCGCACAAGGATGGCGGTTTCCTGACGCTGCTGCTTCAGGATGACAACAAGGGGCTTCAGGTCGAGTATGACGGCAGCTGGGTGGATGTGGACCCCATTCCCGGCACGCTCGTCGTCAACATCGGTGAATTGCTCGAACTGGCCTCGAACGGCTATTTGCGCGCCACCGTGCATCGCGTCGTGACGCCCCCCGCCGGTATTGAACGCATTTCGGTGCCGTTCTTCTTCAGCGCCAAACTCGATGCGACCATACCGCTACTCGAATTGCCGGAGGAATTGGCGGCACAAGCGCGCGGGCCGGCCAGCGATCCTGACAATCCGCTGTTTCGCGATGTCGGAACCAATGTGCTGAAAGGCCGGTTGCGCTCGCACCCTGACGTCGCGCGCCGCCATTACGCCGACCTGCTGGGGCGGGAAACTGGGGCGGGTTGAGCCAGTTGAAGCAAGAACGAACGGGATTTTTCGTAATTCCGGCTGATTTTGGAAAATCATTCGTCGTATACGCACAAGGATCGGTCCAAAATCCAAAAACCCGTTCGGTGTTTTCCTCCCATTTCGCTGAACGGTGTTCCCCTCTGAAGGTTATGACCTTCTTTTTGGCCGGGCCGTTTCGCGCCCGGCCATTTTTCTTTCCGCCTGCGCGTTGCCGCCGCGGCTGTGATCCGGCAGGGTTCAACAGGTGCCAGCCGTTGCAATCAGTGGAAGAAGGAGAGGTCTCATGACATCCAACGTCGCCGTCATTGCCGGGGCGGGCTCCGGTTTGAGCGCCTCGCTCGCGCGTCTTCTCGCCAGGGAAGGATTCCACGTCGTCCTGGCCGCCCGAAACATCGAGAAGCTCGATGCATTGCGGGCGCAGACCGGCGCGCAAGCCGTGGCGACGGACGTCTCGGATCCAGCGTCGGTGGAGGGCCTGTTCGATGTCGCCGACAAGGCTGGTCCGCTTTCCCTGCTGGTTTTCAACGCCAGCGGACGCGCCCGCGGTCCGATCGCGGAGCTCGATCCCGAGGCGGTCCGTCAGGCGTTGCTGGTTGGGGCTTATGGCGGATTCCTGGTGGCTCAGCAGGCAGCCCGCCGGCTTATTGCTCGAGGGGCGGGGTCGATCCTCTTCACCGGAGCGACGGCAAGCGTGAAGGGGTTCGCCGGTTCCGCCGGCTTTGCGATGCCCAAATTCGGATTGCGCGGACTGGCGCAATCAATGGCCCGCGAACTGGCGCCCAAGAACATCCACGTCGCGCATTTCATCATCGACGGCGCCATTGCCTCGGCCGTTTCCGACCAGGAGTCCGAACCGCAAGATCGCCGGCTGTCGCCGGACGCGATCGCCGAGGCCTATCTCGCCATCCATCGCCAGCATCGCAGCGCCTGGACCTGGGAAATGGAGCTCAGGCCGTGGGTGGAGACCTTCTGACCCGGAATTGGTTTGATGATCGATGTGACTTTCGCATGGCTCATATGCACGACCTCGAGGAGAGTCGACATCGCATGAGGATGTCACTATATAGCGGCGGCTTCGATGGCTCGTGCCTTGAAGCGTAACGTCATAAGGCGGCTGTAGCGACAGCCGTTGAGATACGAAACGGACTGGAAGCCGTAAAGGTAGAAGCAATTGCTCGGAGCGGGCAGATCCCGCCAACGGTACAGTCCTTCAGAATCAGAAAATGTCCTTCACCCCTCGATTTCCTTCGGCTCTGTGGACCCTGGACAGCTTCGGCTTGCCGGCTGGCCGCGACTCGGCTGGAATGGGAACATGCATCCTTTGCGGGATGCCGACGTTTATGATTGCCAACCGGCTTTGCCGCAAGGGAACAGCAGTATGAGTGAACACGCGATCGAATTCTTGCGGGGATGGATCGGCGAAAAGGTCCATTGCCAGTCCCACGCCAGGATCGAGAAGCAGGCCGAGACACTGGCCAAGGAATGCGCCGCCAAGGCGGCCGAGGTCGGCATACCGCTGGAGGACATCCAGGAGGAAGTCGGCGACATCCAGGAACTCATCGCTTCCCGGCTCGAGGAAGCGGCGGAGGCCGACGAAAACCAGCAGGCTTCCAGCGAGGCCGCGGAATAGATTTTCAGGGACAATCCTGTCTGGCTGCGCGGGCTTCGGCCCGCGTTTTCGTCTCAGCCACCCTTCTCAGCCAAATCTTTCCTTGAGCCACGCTTTCGGCAGGGCAGGCACGAAATTGCCATCACGACCGGTCATGTCGTGATTGGCGACAAGAGCGTTCAGAATCGATTCCTCCACCGTCTGGATCACGGCATCGAAGAACGGGTCGATGTCCACATCGGGAATGAAATCGGCGCTGGCGATCCGGCCAGTCAGCCCCAGCGCCGCGGCAGGATTCGCTGTCGAGAAGGCGAGAAAAATGTCGCCCGAACTGTGGTAGCCGAAGCCGCCTGTCATGGCGACGCCGAGCGGCACGCGGCGAGCCAGCCGCTTCATCTGGTGCGGCAGGAAAGGCGCGTCGGTCGCGATGACGGCGATGATTGAGCCCTTTTCCGCGCGCGACGTGGCTTCGCGGATCGCCGGCTCGGTGAGTTCGGATTCGGCACGCAGGCCACGAATGGTGAAATTGCGCCGCTTGCCGAAATTCGACTGCACGAAGGAGCCGACCGTGTAGGTACGCCCTTGCCATGCGACGATGCGCGAGGCCGTGCCGGAACCGGCTTTGAAGCCGAAAGTGATCATGCCGGTGCCGCCGCCGACACTGCCTTCCTCGATCGGACCGCTGGCGGCGCCCTCAAGGGCTTCGGCGACGTGCTCCGATGTCAGATGGTGGCCGTTGATGTCGTTCAGAAACCCGTCATAGGTCTCCGCCGCCACCGGCAAGCCCCAGGCGCTGTCGACGGCCGCCGGCAGCACTTGGTTCATCCAGCGCAGCGTGCCGTCACGCGAAACCCCGCAGGAATGCGTGTTGGTGATGGTGATCGGGAAGTTGAAGGCGCCGGTTTCCTCGATGATGTGCGAGCCGGTCAGCTCGCCATTGCCGTTCTGGCTGAAAATGCCGGCGAAAACCGGCGTCGCCAGCTCGGCGCGCAACCTGGGCAGGATCGCTGTGACACCGGTGCGGACCGGTCCCTTGCCGATGCTGAGCGGACCATCGCCCGATATCAGCGTCGCATAGCCGACCGCGACGCCGGGCACGTCGGTGATCGCGTTGAACGGCCCAGGCGTTCCGTCGAAGCCGATATTGAAGCTTCGCGCGCGCGGCTTGCCGGACGGCGTTGCCAGATGGTGCGGATTGTCGGTCATGCCTTAGAACAATGATCCCTGATCGCCGGGTTCCCTCGTCTTGGCAACTGGGGCCTTGCCTGCGGGCCTAGCAGCCGGCTTTGGCCGCGCCGCGCCGCTGGTCGCCACCGCGTCCGCCGTGCCATCGGCGAACTCCAGCGAAAGCGCCATCCCAGACGCCACGTCGGCGGCCTGCTTGATGACGGCGCCGTCGGCATCCTTCACCAGCGCGAAACCGCGTGCCAGGACGGCCTTGTGCGAAAGCGTCGCCATCAGCCGGTCGGCCTGGACGATGCGGCCGCGCAATCGCTCCAGCCTGAGCAGCATCGCCTGGCCGCCCCGTCTCGTCAAAGCCGTCAGCAAATCCCTCTGCACACGTTGCCGCCGGGCTGTCGGCTCGATCGTGATGCGGCCCTGGAGCAAAGCCAGTTGCTGCCTGTGCCGCTGCAACGACGCCTTGGCGCATTTTGGCAACTGATCCGCGGCACGATTGAGCTCCGCGCGCCGGCTTCTCGCCAGAGTGCGCAGGGCCCCTTGCGCGCGCAAAAGGTTACGGTCGTTGGTGCGCCGCGCCTCGGCAATCCGCTGCGACAGCATTGCCGGCGTCAATTTTACGGCGAAGAACCGTGCTCGCTTGCGCTCGGTGGAAACCATCAGGCCACGACCGAGCCTCGATGTCGCCTCGTCCAGGCGCCGGCGCGGCAGCGCCAGCAATTGATCGGGCGAGGGCAGCGCGCGCGCCGCCGCACGGGCCGCCTGCCGCTTGCGTTCGAAATTGCGCAGCACCGCGGCCTTGAGCCGTGCGCCGAGGCTGACCAGCGTCGCTTCGAGGTCAGCCTTCACCGGCACGGCGATTTCGGCCGCGCCCGTCGGTGTCGGCGCCCGCACATCCGCGACGAGGTCGATCAGCGTCCAGTCGGTTTCGTGCCCGACGGCCGAAATCACCGGAATGCCCGATGCGGCGACGGCACGGGCGAGTGCCTCGTCGTTGAAGCCCCATAGATCTTCCAGGCTGCCGCCGCCGCGCGCGACGATCAGCAGATCGGGGCGCTGGATGGGGCTGTCCCATGCCAGCGCGTTGAAACCGGTGACGGCATTGGTCACTTCCGCACTCGCCGTGTCACCCTGCACGCGCACCGGCCAGACCAGCACATGCAGCGGAAAACGGTCCTTGATGCGATGAATGATGTCGCGGATGACGGACCCGGTCGGCGATGTGACGACGCCGATGGTGCACGGCATGAATGGCAGCCGGCGTTTGCGGCCCGCATCGAAAAGCCCCTCCGCCTGCAGCCGGCGCTTGCGCTCCTCCAGCAGCGCCATCAGCGCCCCGGCGCCGGCCGGCTCCAGATTGTCGATGACGATCTGGTAGTTGGACTTGCCGGGATAGGTGGTGAGCTTGCCTGTGGCGATCACCTCCATCCCTTCCTCGGGACGGAATTTCAGCCGGCTCATCGTGCCTTTCCAGACCACGGCGTCGAGCCGGGCGCGGTCGTCCTTCAGCGCGAAATAGGCATGACCGGAGGAATGCGGCCCACGATAGCCCGAGATTTCACCGCGCACCCGCACATTGCCGAAGACGTCCTCGACCGTGCGCTTCAGCGCGCCTGATATTTCGCTCACCGTGTATTCGGTGGCGTTGGTGCGTGATTCGGATGCTGCTTCGCTCATCTGCCGATTGGGGGCTGGTTGGGCGCCGACGTCAAGGCGGCCATGTCAGCCCCGATAGTCATGACCCGCATCCTACCAGCCTGGCAGGATCTGGTTCGGCTTGCTCCGTTTCATCTTGGCGAAGGCGAGTGCCGCGAAGTCGAATGTTCCCGTCTCCTCGCCAAGCGGGATCGAGATGTTGTCCAGGCTTTCCGAAATATGGCGGGCAAGCGCATCGACGATCTCCGGTCGCGAGGTCTGGCCGCGCATGATGCCGATGCGGCAGTCGGGCAGGGCGCCGAAGCCGTCGGCTTCGCCCAGCACCCGCATCCCGGGCCTGAGCGCGCATTCCGGTAGCACCGAAATTGCCAGTCCGGACAGCACGGCGGCGGTGATCACGGTCGCAGAGAAGCTGGTGAACAGGATGCGGTAGTCGCGGTTCTGCTGGTCCAGCACGTCGACGGCGGCGCGCCGCCAGATGCAGTTCGGCCGGCCGAAGGCCATCGGCAGGATTTCCTGCTCGTGCGTCGCGTGATTGGCCGAGGAGACCCACAGCAGCGGTTCACGCCGCACCACCTCCGATTGGCCGCGCACATCATTGTGCGTCACCAGTGCCAGGTCGAGATTGCCGCGCTTGATGTGTTCGACCAGCCCCGGCGTCGGCTCGCAGATGACGGTCAGTTCGACGCGCGGATTGGAGCGCGTGAAGCGTGCCATGATCTCCGGCAGGAAACGGTCCGCATAGTCGTCCGGCGTGCCGATGCGGATCGTGCCTTCGAGCCGCTGGTCGTCGAAGGCGGCGAGCGTCTCGCGGTTGAGATAGAGCAGCCGCCTTGCGTAGGAGAGCAGCTTGTCGCCTTCCTCGGTCAGCCTGTTGCTGCGCCCCTCCTTCTCGAACAGCGGCTTGCCGATCCGCTCCTCCAGCCGGCGCATCTGCATCGACACCGCCGACTGGGTGCGGTGCACTTCTTCCGCTGCGCGCGTGAAGCTGCCGGTATCGGCAATCGAGATGAAGGTCTGCAATTGATCGAGATCGAGCGGTGCTTTCATCGATGTGATCCATCACGAGTGTTGATGCCAAAGATTAAAAACATTCGTTGGATTAATCAATCGGTCGATGGCAAATTGGCATTGTCCACATGAAGGCATGTGAATCGAAGCCGGAACGGCCGCTGTCATCAGCGCCGATCGTCGGGTTTCGTCCGCCCTACAGCGTCGCCGTCCTTTGGACGCGCAAAGGACGCTGTAGCCCTTGTTTTTGCGCATGATCCTTTTCCGAACCTCCGGTTCGGGGTCATGCGGCAGTCTGAAGGAGACCGACATGACCACGATCGATTTCGCCACCGAGACCTCGCGCATCACCTCGCGTCCGGCCGTTGCGACGCGCGTGGCCAACACCATCTCCAACGCCTATCGCGCCTGGAAAAATCGCCGCGCTTTCTACCGTCTTGGCGAGATGTCGGACGCCGAGCTCGCCGATATCGGCCTGACGCGCGCCGACCTGCATGTCGCAATCGGCGTGCCGTTTGGCCGCGACCCGACGGCGAGGTTGCGCGAAATCGCCAGCGATCGCGTGGAAACGATCGAGGACATCGCCCGCAAGGTGGCTTGATTGGCTGAGTTTCGGTTCAGTTGAACCTTTTTACGGTTCAGCGCGACCAAGGTTCATGCAGGCTCCCCACTCCCTGCCGGTTCCCCGCCGGCCTGCCTGCACGCTGCCCGGTCCTCCCAAGGACCGGGCTTTTCTTTTTGCTCAGGCGAATGCCAGCTTTCGCGACGGCTTTGGTATCGATCTGCCGAGATCATGCGCGGCCTCTATCCAGGACGCTATGGCATCTTGAACATTTGCGACGGCCTCTTCGGGAGTCTCACCGTCGCTCATGCAACCAGGAAGATCTGGTACAAGGGCTGAAAACCCACCTCCGTCCTCGATCGCAAGCGGCGCGATGATGACCGGATATTCAAGTCTGTCAGTCATGTCTCTTTGCCTCGTCGATGAATGTTACGGGTTTCCGGATATTGCGGCGCATCTGCTCCAGCCGTTTGCTCATGGATTTGTCCCGGACGTTTGAACTGCTACCGCCGGTCCATGTCCCGCTTGAACTGGTCGAAGATCGTTTCCACGCCCTTCTGGTATTCGTCGCGCTGCTGGGCGCCGGTCTCGAACATCTTGCCGAAAATGTCGTCGAACGGGTTCCTTGGCCGGCCGCTTGGATTGGCTTGCGGCTGTGGTGGCTGGCGCTGCTGCGGCTGCGGCGCTTGAGGCTGTTGCGGGGTGGGCTGCCCGCCCGGCATGCCACCGAAGCCTCCGCCTTGCCGCAGCATCTCCTCGAAGATTTTCCCCAGCGGGTTGTCGCCGTAGGGACTCTGTGTCTGCTGTGGCTGGGGTTGGCTTTGTGGTTGCTGCGGCGCGCCGCCGCCGAACATGTCCTGCAGCACCTTGCCGAGCGGGTTGTCACCGTAGGGATTTGGTGCCGGCTGCGGCTGGCTTTGCGGTTGCGCCGAGCCGCCGCCGAACATGTCCTGCAAGACTTTGCCGAGCGGGTTGTCCATCTGCGGCGGCGGCGACTGGCGCTGTTGTGGCGCCGGCGCCTGCATGCCGCCTTGCCGCATCATCTGCTCGATGATCTCGCCCAGCGGATTGCCGCCACCCCCAAGACCAGCCGCGGCCTGCATCTGATTTGTCGTCTGCTTGAATAGTCCGCCCATCACCATCGAAGCGATCGCGGGCAGCATCTGCTGCAGGATCTGCTGGCTGACGCCGCTCGCCTGCGCCGCCTGGCTGGCCACCGCGCGCGACAGCTCCTTGGAGCCGAACAAATGTCCCAGGATGCCGTTGCCTTCATCGACGCCTTGGGGCGAGAAGGCGCGGGTCGCGTCCTCGAAATACTTGGCGTGCTGGCCGCTTGCCATCGCCGTCATGAAGGCGCCGAGCCCGTAGGGATCGGCGGTATTGCGTTGCAACCCTTGTGAAAAGGCCGGCAGCAGTGCTGCGACCGCCGCCTGTGTCTGCTGCAGCGAAAGCCCGTATTGTTGCGCAAGCGCCTGCATGCCGTTGCCGTTCTGGGCCTGCGTCAGCATGTCGAACAAGGTAGGCATCGGCTTCTCCTCCGGGAAATCCTCAGGTGAGAGCCTAATTCGTTTCAATGCCCGATTGAAGCAGCTTTTGCCGCTCGCTAGCGCGCGGGGTTAATAGGCATATTCCATGAATACCGGCTCGATCGAGCCGCCCCAGCGCGTGTGATAGGCCGACAGCATCTCCTCGGCGCTGGTCGTGCCGCGCGCCACGACCTCGTCGAGCGTGTTGAGGAACGAGGTTTCGTCATAGCCGTCGCGGTTCCTCTTGCCGCGGTTCTTCAATCCGGTGCGCGAAATGGCCATGACGTCGCGGGCGACTTCGCGCAGCGTGGTGTTGCGGAAAGGCGCGGAAATGCCGAGTTCGGGCACGGCATTGCGCATGGCCAGCACTTCCTTGTAGGTCCAGCTCGACGTCAACGCCTCGGCCGCGTCGAGCGCCGCCTCGTCGTAGAGCAGCCCGACCCAGAATGCCGGCAGCGCGCAGATGCGCCGCCAGGGACCGCCATCGGCGCCGCGCATTTCCAGGAAGCGCTTCAGCCGCACGTCGGGGAACAAGGTCGACAGATGGTTTGCCCAGTCGCCCATGGTCGGCAGCCCGTCAGGCACTTCATTGCGCGCGGCCCCGGCCATGAACTGGCGGAAGGTGATATGCGTCATGTCGTGATAGCGGCCGTCGCGAATGACGAAATACATCGGCACGTCGAGCGCCCATTCGACATAATCGGCGAAGCCGAAATCCGGTGAGAAGCAGAATTCGAGCAGGCCGGAGCGTTGGTTGTCGGTGTCGCGCCAGATGTCGCCACGCCAGCTCTGCAGCCCGTTCGGGCGGCTGTCGGTGAAGGGCGAGTTGGCGAACAGCGCCGTCGACAGCGGCTGCAGTTTCAGCGACACCTGCATCTTGCGGCGCATGTCGGTCTCGCTCTCGAAGTCGAGGTTCACCTGGATCGTGCAGGTCCGGTACATCATGTCGAGGCCCTTGGTGCCGACCTTGGGCATGTAGCGCGTCATGATCTCATAGCGCGACTTCGGCATTTTCGGCGTCTCGGCCAGCGACCATTTCGGGCTGCCGCCGAGGCCGAGGAAGCGGATGCCCATCGGCTCTGCGATCTCGCGCACCTGCGCCAGATGGGCATTGCCTTCGCGGCAGGTCTGGTGGATCGTTTCCAGCGGCGCGCCGGAGAGCTCGAACTGACCGCCGGGTTCCAGCGAAATCGCGCCCTGGCCTGTCGGCTCGACCAGGCCGATGATGCGGCCGTCATCGATGATGGGATCCCAGCCCAGCTTGTTCTGCATGCCTTCAAGGATGGCGCGGATGCCGCGCTCGCCGCCGTAAGGCACCGGTGCATTGCCATCGACATAGAACGGGAATTTCTCGTGCTCGGTGCCGATGCGCCATTTTTCGCGCGGCTTGTTGCCTTCGGCCAGGTGCTCGACAAGCTCGTCTATGCCTTCGATGGGCCGGAAATCGGTTGTGTCGCGCGCCATTGTCAAGCCCTCAAAGGCGGTTGGACCCACCGCCGGCGCTAAATGGACGAAATGTCAGTAGCCGATCAAGCGAAAAATCCTGAGCCACAGGTCAAGAGGAATTGAAGACCACGGCCGGCAAACCGCTCTTGCAAGAGACAACGTCCTACCAGTCGCCAATTGTTGCCTGCATCACCGCAAGCGCCGCCACCGCTGCCGTGTCGGCGCGCAGGATACGCGGCCCGAGCGGAATGGCGGTCACGAAGGGGAGCGCCCGCAGCATCTTGCGCTCCTCGTCGGAAAAGCCGCCCTCGGGCCCGACCAGCAGGGCGAGCTTCTTTTCCTTTACCGCCTGCAAGGCAGGCAGCGGGTTGTTGGTCGAGGCGTCCTCGTCGCAGAAGATCAGTCGCCTTTCCTTGTCCCAACCGGTCAGCAGGCGCTCGAATTTTTCCGCCTCGCGAACCTCCGGCACCGCCAGGATGCCGCATTGTTCGGCTGCCTCGACGACATTGCCGCGCAGGCGATCGATGGACGGCTTTGCCACCTGGGTGTGCTGGGTGATGACCGGCTGCAGGACGCCGGCGCCCATCTCGACTGCCTTCTGCACGAGATAATCGAGCCGGCCCTGCTTCAGCGACGCGAAGCAGTAGACGAGATCGGGCAGGGGCGGCTGCGTCCGTTGCGGCGCCAGTACCTTCAGCCGCACCGATCGCTTTGATTTCGCTGATATCGCTGCCGACCACTCGCCGTCGCGGCCATTGAAGACAAGGATCTGCGCGCCTTCGGAGAGCCGCAGCACATGCAAGAGATAATGGCTCTGCTGCTGGCTGGGCTCGAACTCGATGTCTGGCCCGAGGTCATAGGGCACGAACAGACGTTGCATCTTGTAGTTGGCGCGCATGGCCGAGGAATGGGCGAGGCGGCCGCCGGCGTCAAGCCTTGGCGGAAGGATGCCACACGGGTTGAAAGCCATGACGCAGGACGGCAAGCGTCGTCTCCGGGGTCAGCAGCACAAGCGTCTCATCCTCGAACTGATCAAGGCTGGTTGGCGGGCCGTATCCGGAAAAGGCCCATGGCAATGCCTCGCCTTTGCGCAAGGCATAGGCGTTGCCGCCGGCTGCGATCATCGCGCCATGGGGCAGGCGGGCAAGCACATCCATCGCGACAGCCGGCCGCTTGCCGCCCGACGCCAGCCGCTCCCTGTGCAATCGCTTGTCGACCTGCGGGGCGCGCGGCTCGGCAATACCGAAGGCTTGGCCGAAGCGGGCGACAAAATCCCTGGCCCGTTCGCGCTGGCAAAAGAAACAGGGGCGATGTCCGGCCGCGAGCGCCGTCACCTCGTCGAGAAAGAACAGCTCGGTCCAGCCGGCCTTGCCACCGGCCCGGTTGCGGCCCATCGGCTCGCGCCGCACATTGCGGAATTGACACACGCAGATGATCCAGGCCTGAAGCGCCCAGCGCTTTTTCAGGAGAGTCCTTGTCGCGGGGTCGTGGATAATGCCGCGATTGCCGGTGAACAGGCCGCGCTGCGGCACGGCGTGGATGGCGCCGAACGGATCGACCCGGTTCTGCAGTGGCATAGTCTTCTCCGCGTGCTCGCATCTTGGCTGAAATGCCGGCGCCATGATATCGCTCGTGGCACCTTTTTCATGTCAGCAGGGTTTTCGATGCGTGTGCTGGTTGTCCAGAACTACGACAACACCGGCCTCGGCCAGGTCGGTGCGGCACTGGCGGAAGCGGGTGCCGATCTCGATGTGCGCCTTCCCTACATGGGCGATCCGCTGCCTGAGGACGCAACCGGCCATGATGCCATGGTGGTACTCGGCGGCGGCCAGAATGCGCTGGCCGACGAAGAATATCCCTATTTCCCGGCGCTGCTCGAACTGACCCGCGATTTCGCTGGCAAGGACCGCGCCGTGCTCGGCATCTGCCTCGGCAGCCAACTCGTCGCCCGCGCCTTTGGCGGCGAAAACCGCATCGGCGGCGCCAACGAATTCGGCTGGCGCGGCGTGTCGCTGACGCCGGATGCCAAGGCCGATCCGGTGCTGGCTGAACTGCCGGAAAAGTTCCCGATCTTCCAGTGGCACGACGACACGTTCGTGTTGCCCGAAAACGCCGTGCGGCTCGCCGGCAACGATGTCGCCGAAAACCAAGCGTTTCGCGTCGGCCGCGCCGTCTATGGCTTCCAGTTCCATTTCGAGGCCGACCGGCCGATGGTGAAGGATTGGAGCTCCTCCTTCGCCCCGACCATTGCCGCGCGCCATCCCGACTGGGCCGGCAAGCTCGATGGTGAAATGGCCCGCAACGGTCCCGACGCCGATGCGGCTGGTCTCGCCATCGCCCGTGCTTGGGTGGCGACCATCTAACGTCCGCTCACGGTTCGCGTGACATAATTGGCACGCGGCCATGAATCCGTCTGGGGAAAACCTTTTCATCCTTGGCTTGTGTCCGGCCGCCATCCTAGAAGGCGCGCGCCCTACGCTGGCTGTGCAACCGGGATGAACCTTTTGTGTGACCCGTGCGACACACCATCGATACAGAACACGCCTAGAAGCGCGAAATCGTCGAAACTTTGAAGCGATTTTTCCATTTCAACGCATTGGTAACCGCCTCGTGCACAGATGCAGGAAGCTCAACAAGAGATGACCTCCGTGAAAGCAGCGCTTCTGTCCTTTGCCATGCTGTCCGCCATTGTGCTTTGCGGTCTTGGTATTTACGCCGCCGATGCGGCCAACAACCACAACGCCGTCGACGGCTACGGCGTCACCGCTTCCCTGCGCTAGGCCAAGGCATCCGTCGCGCCCTCGGGCGCCGGGTCCTCAAGGCTCCTTTATCGACATTTCCAGGATGCGTTTGTCTGCGCCGTCCACGACGAGCGCGGTCAACATGCCTGACTGCCAGGCAAGCGTGTCGACATTGACGCGGTTGGCCATCACTTCCGCCTCGGGGACGGGCGTGTGGCCGTGCACCACGATCTTGGCGAAGAGGCCGGTGTGGTCGTGAAAGACGTCACGGATCCAGATCAGGTCCTGCGGGTTCTGATTGTCCAAGGGAATGCCTGGCCTGATGCCGGCATGGCAGAAGAAGAAGTCGCCCGATGTCATCGAGAACGGCAGCGATCGCAGGAAGTCGACATGACTTTGCGGCACGGCGTCGAGCAGGGCTTGATGGCCCCTGCGCACGGCTGATTCCGCCTTGCCGAACCAAACGCCGGTGCCGTTGTTGATCGTCACCCCGTAGGATTGCGCGGTCTGGATGCCGCCGAAACGGATGAACAGCCCTTCGGGGTCGGGCGTCTTGAGAAAATCGAGAAAGCCGATGTCGTGATTGCCGGCCAGCATCATGTTTCGCGGATCACGTTCGCGCGCCTCGATCAGAAAGTCGATGACGCCCTTGGAGTCCGGTCCGCGATCGACATAGTCGCCAAGATGGATGATGCGCCAGTCCGCGACCAGGTCCCTCGCGATCTCGGCCTTGATCTGTCCGTGCATGGCGGCCAGCAGGTCGAGCCGGCCATGCACGTCGCCGATCGCGTAAAGACGCACGCCGTCCGGCCCATGTGCGTCGAGGAAATGGATGCCAGGTTCCGCCAAGGTCTGGATATCTCCGTGGTCAGATGTCACGGACTTAGCGTCGGAGCTGCTCCTTGCCCATGTCGGTGACCAGACGCTTTCCGCACAGCGCCAGCGTGATGTCCATCTCCTTGCGGATGATTTCCAACGCTTTGGTAACCCCTTCCTTGCCCAGCGCGCCAAGGCCGTAAAGAAATGGCCGGCCGATATAGGTGCCCTTGGCGCCTAGGCACAGCGCTTTCAAAACGTCCTGGCCGGAGCGGATGCCGCCGTCCATATGGACTTCGATTTGGTCGCCAACCGCATCGGCGATTTCCTCCAGCACCATGATCGACGATGACGCGCCATCGAGCTGCCGCCCGCCATGGTTGGAAACGATGATCGCGTCGGCGCCGGTCTTGGCCGCCATCAGCGCGTCTTCCTTGTCGAGGATGCCCTTGAGGATCAGCTTGCCGCCCCAGCGTTCCTTGATCCAGGCGACGTCCTTCCACGACAGTTGCGGATCGAACTGCTCCGTCGTCCATGACGACAGCGAAGCCACATCGCCGACGCCCTTGGCATGTCCGACGATGTTGCGGAAGGTACGGCGCTTCGTGCCAGCCATGCCCATCCACCAGCCAGGCCGCACCGCGATGTTGGCTATGTTGGCCAACGTCATCTTGGGCGGCGCCGAAAGCCCGTTGCGGACGTCCTTGTGACGCTGGCCGAGGACCTGCAGGTCGAGTGTCAGCACCAGCGCCGAGCATTTCGCCGCCTTCGCCCGGTCGATCAAACTAAGCACGAAGTCCTTGTCGCGCAGCACATAGAGCTGGAACCAGAACGGTTTCTTCGTCACCGAGGCGACATCTTCGATAGAGCAGATGCTCATCGTCGAGAGCGTGAACGGCACGCCGAATTCCTCTGCCGCCTGCGCTGCCAGCATCTCACCGTCGGCATGCTGCATGCCGGTCAGGCCGGTCGGCGCCAGCGCCACCGGCATCGACACTTTCTGGCCGACCATGGTCGATTCCAGCGAGCGGTTGCTCATGTCGACCAGCACGCGCTGGCGGAACTTGATCTTCTGGAAGTCTTCCTCGTTCGCCCGATAAGTGCTCTCGGTCCAGGCGCCCGAGTCGGCATAGTCGAAGAACATCTTGGGCACGCGTCGGCGCGCGAGATCCTTGAGGTCTGCGATGGTGAGAATGTCGCTCATGATGGTTCCCGCTTGATCGAATTGATTAGGAGCGTCTACGCGCCGGTTCGTTGTCGCCGGCTTCCGAACGCTGCCGCAGCCTCAGCCGCGACACGCGTTGCCAGTCGCCGCTGCGTTCGGCTTCCGCCATCGAACGCTCGACATAGGTCATGTGGTCCATCGCCGCCTGGCGGGCGCCGGCTGGATCGCCGGCCTTGACCGCGGTGTGGATCGCCCGGTGCTGCGTCAGCAGCGCCTCGCGTGCGCCAGGCACGGTGAACACCAGCAGCCGGTTCTGGAACACGCCTTCCGACAAGAGCCGGTAGCAGGAGCGCAGCGTGTGCAAGAGCAGGATGTTGTGCGCGCATTCGCAGATCGCATGATGGAACTCGACGTCGATCTCGGCCTCGTCGTCGAAATCGCAGGTGCGATGCGCCTCGTCCATGCGCGCCATGATGCGGTCGAGCAGGGCAAGGTCCTCGGGTGTGGCGCGCCGCGCCGCGTATTCGGCGGCTATGCCTTCGATCTCGCGGCGGTATTCCAGATAGTCGGCCACCGCCTTGCGATGCGTCGAGATCAGGTCCGCCACCGGCTTGGTGAACAGCTGGCCGATAATGTCGGCGACGTGCGTGCCGCCGCCCGGGCGGGTCGACAGCAGGCCGCGCCCTTCAAGCGCCTTCAGCGCATCGCGCAGGATGGGCCGCGACACATCGAACTGACGTGCCAGCTCGCGCTCGCCCGGCAGCCGGTCGCCGGTGCGCAGCACGCCTTCGAGAATGAGGCTTTCGATCTGCTGCACCACCTCGTCGGCGGTGCGCGAATGCTCGATCCTGGAGAAAATGTCGCTCAAAGGAAGCGCCTGGAGAACGGAATGATGTCGCGCAGATTAAGGCCACTGTCGCCAACTGGTCAAATTATTTATCCAATTCGTCTCGTTCGGTCGATTCTTGCGCCGCGCCGGCATATCGCCTCGGGCTAAACTTTGCTGTTTACGTCCCTTGCCGATTGCAGCAAGACGACGCCATTGCACGAAGGGTCGAAACCAGGGGGACCAGACGTGTCGGACGAGACGTCCAATCTTGAATTCCAGCCGCGCAGCCAAGGCAGCGTCATGGGCTTTCCGGCGCATGAAGGCCGGCCCGGCGCGCTCGGCGAGGTTCATGCCCGTCCGCATCCGCTGGTCGAGAAGCCGCGCGTGCTCGTCCAACTCTCCTTCATGACCGAAGGCGGCTCCGCGGTCGACCATGCCGTGCTTTCCGAACTGTCGCGCCGCCTCGGCATCGCCGCCCCCGAGCGTCATGCCCGCCACCACGCCATGAAATGGGGCAAAGGCACGCTGCGCTGGGAGCGGCACACGGAATTCTCGACCTATCTCTGGGAAGGGCCGCTGGCCGAGAATGGCCGGGGGCAAGAGGATTCGCCTTTCGGCAACGGCTTTTCACCGCCGGGAACCGTCATCTCGGGCATCCGGCTCGAGATCCGCAAATGGACGCAGGCGAACGAGAGGCTGATCGCCGGCTTCGATCCGACCAGCCTCTGTCACTCGCTGGTCGAGCGTGGCAGCGCGGCCATCGTCACCGACTTCCGTCAGGACGGCGACGGCATGACCCGCATGCTGGTGCTCGACCGAGGTCTCACTCCGGCCAGCACCGGCGCGCTGTCGCAGCGGCTGATCGACATCGAGACCTACCGCACGCTTGCCATGCTCGGTCTGCCGCTGGCGCTCACCTTGTCCGGCCGCGCTCGCCGCATCGAGGACCGCTTGGCGCAGACGACGCTGGAAATGAAGGCCGCCGAGACGCGCGACAACCAGACGCTGCTCGCCGACCTGACGGAGCTTGCCGCCGAACTGGAGGCCGATGCCGCTTCCAGCCTCTACCGCTTCGGCGCCAGCCGCGCCTATGACGGCATCGTCACGGAAAGACTCGAGGCGTTGGATGAGGAACCTGTGCAGGGCTACGACACCTGGGCGGGCTTTCTGCTGCGGCGCATGGCGCCAGCCATGCGCACCTGCCGCTCGGTCGAGGAGCGCCAGGCCAATCTGTCACGCAAGCTGACGCGCGCCACCACGCTGCTGCGCACTTGGGTCGATGTCGAGGTCGAGAAGCAGAACCGCGACCTTCTCGCCTCGATGAACAACCGCGCCCGACTGCAACTGCGCCTGCAGCAGACCGTCGAGGGTCTCTCGGTCGCCGCCGTCTCCTATTACGTTGTCGGTCTCATCGGCTATGTCGCCAAAGGCGCGTCGGTATTTGGCCACGCGTTCGCGCCGGAGGTCGTCACCGCCGCCTCGGTGCCGTTCGCCATCCTGCTGGTCTGGTGGGGCGTGCGCAGGGTGCGACGGATGCATTCCGAGCCCGCGAAACATCCGGGCGAATAGTCCGCACTATGCTTCGCACGAAATAGATGTGCAGCGGCAGATTGCCGCTGCGGAAGCCTTGCCTGCGTCCGTCGCCCCGACGCCATCAAAGCAAGGTTTGCAACAAATGCCTCTAGCTGGTAAATCATTTTTACCAGTCGAGTGGAGGAAGTGCCGATGTCCGGCCTTGCCATGCCCAAGCCAGACGCCGGGACGCTGCGCCGGCGCAACGAAATCGTCGCCGACATGCGCATCATCGTGCCGGGCGAGGGCGTGGTCGACGCCGCCAACGAAATGCGCGCCTTCGAAAGCGATGGCCTGACCGCCTACCGGCAGGTGCCGCTGGTCGTTGTGCTGCCGGAGACGGTGGCGCAGGTCTCGCGCGTGCTGAAATACTGCAACGACCGCAACATTCGCGTCGTGCCGCGCGGATCCGGCACCTCGCTTTCGGGCGGTGCGCTGCCGCTGGAGGACGCGGTGCTGCTGGTGATGAGCCGGTTCAACCGCATCCTCGAGATCGATTTTCCCAACCGCATCGTCGTCGCCCAGCCCGGCGTCACCAATCTCGGCATCACGACCGCCGTCGAGCAGGAGGGCTTTTACTATGCCCCCGATCCATCCTCCCAGATCGCCTGCTCGATCGGCGGCAATGTCGCGGAGAACTCCGGCGGCGTGCACTGCCTGAAATACGGCCTCACCGCCAACAATGTGCTCGGCATCGAGATGGTGCTGATGAATGGCGAGGTGGTGCGGCTCGGCGGCGGCCACCTCGACGCCGAAGGCTATGACCTGCTCGGCGTCATGACCGGTTCGGAAGGTCTGCTCGGCGTCGTCACCGAAGTCACCGTGCGCATCCTGAAGAAGCCGGAGACGGCACGCGCCCTGCTGATCGGCTTTCCGACCAGCGAACAGGGCGGCCAATGCGTCGCCGACATCATCGGCGCCGGCATCATTCCGGGCGGCATGGAAATGATGGACCGGCCGGCGATCCATGCCGCCGAGGATTTCGTCCATGCCGGTTATCCCCTCGATGTCGAGGCGCTGCTGATCGTCGAGCTCGACGGGCCGAGCGTGGAGGTCGACCATCTCATCACCGCGGTCGAGGCGATCGCCATCCGCAACGGCTCGACCACGTGCCGCATCTCGCAGTCCGAGCAGGAGCGGCTGAGTTTTTGGGCCGGTCGCAAGGCGGCCTTCCCCGCCGTCGGCCGCATCTCGCCCGATTACTACTGCATGGACGGCACCATTCCGCGCAAGGAGCTGCCGCGCGTGCTGGCCGGCATGCGCGAACTGTCGGAGAAATACGGTCTCGGCGTCGCCAATGTCTTCCACGCCGGCGATGGCAATCTGCATCCGCTGATCCTTTACGATGCCAACGTGCCGGGCGAACTGGACAAGGCCGAAAGCTTCGGCGCCGACATTCTGAGGCTCTGCGTCAAGGTCGGTGGCGTGCTCACCGGCGAGCATGGCGTCGGGGTCGAGAAGCGCGACCTGATGCCGGAAATGTTCAACCAGGTCGATCTCGACCAGCAGATGCGCGTCAAATGCGCCTTCGATCCCAATCATCTGCTCAATCCCGGGAAGGTGTTCCCGCAACTGCGCCGCTGCGCCGAGCTCGGCCGCATGCACGTGCACCGCGGCCAGGTGGCATTTCCCGACATTCCGAGGTTTTGAGCTGATATGTGGGCGCGTGAACACCCCCCTCTGTCCTGCCGGACATCTCCCCCTCAAGGGGGGAGATTGGCAGTTCGTGCGCTTCGCCTTTTCTTCAACGCAGAAGATTGGCGAAACCCTGCGCGACATCTGATCTCCCCCCTTGAGGGGGAGATATCCGGCAGGACAGAGGGGGGCGCGACAGAACTCGGCCTATCCTGTTTCCCCCGCTTTGCGGGGGCGAGGAATCAGGTGCGAATATGACCATCTTCAGCCCCCTGACCCCAGATGAAGTCCTCTCCACCATTGCCTGGGCGGCGGCAGAGGAAACATCGTTCGAAATCCTCGGCCATGGCTCCAAGCGCGGCATTGGCCGTCCGTTGCAGACCGAGCATACGCTCGACCTGTCGAAACTCTCGGGCGTGACCCTCTATGAACCCGCCGAACTGGTGCTGTCGGCCAAATCAGGGACGCCGCTGGCCGAGATCGAAAAGCTGCTGGCCGAAAACGGCCAGCAGCTGGCCTTCGAGCCGATGGATTACGGCCCGCTGCTCGGCGGCGAGCCGGGCAAAGGCACCATCGGCGGCGTGCTCGGCGCCAACCTGTCCGGTCCGCGCCGGCTGAAGGCGGGCGCCGCGCGCGACCACATCCTGGGCATCAATGTCGTCTCCGGCCGTGGCGAGGCCTTCAAGTCCGGCGGCCGCGTGGTCAAGAACGTCACCGGCTATGATCTGTCGAAGCTGATGGCCAACAGTTGGGGTACATTGGCCGTCTTCACCGACGTGACTTTCAAGGTGCTGCCGGCGGCCGAGACCGAAATCACGCTCGCAGTTCGTGGCCTGCTCGATGATGCCGCCTGCGCCGCCATGGCCCTGGCGCTGGGCTCCAGTGCCGAAGTGTCGTGCGCCGCCCACCTGCCGGAGCGCATCGCCGCGCGCGTTGCCGGCGGTGCGCTCGGCACCGAAGCCGCCACGCTGCTGCGCGTCGAAGGCTTTGGTCCGTCCGTTGACTATCGCGTTGCAGCGCTGAAAACACTGCTCGGCAAGGCCGGCCCG
The DNA here is from genome assembly GCF_006442545.2 of Mesorhizobium sp. B2-1-8. Taxonomy (NCBI): domain Bacteria; kingdom Pseudomonadati; phylum Pseudomonadota; class Alphaproteobacteria; order Hyphomicrobiales; family Phyllobacteriaceae; genus Mesorhizobium; species Mesorhizobium sp. B2-1-8. The sequence goes on along the minus strand of NZ_CP083952.1, from coordinate 5,993,563 downwards.
CTGGAGGAGATTGCCAGTGAGACCTCCAAGGCAATCTGGTGCGATATCAGGGATTGCAGCCCCTTCATCGATGGCAGCGAAAAACCGGTCTGGCGGGTCTCGATGACCCCCGCCCAGGGCCACCAGATGATCCTGACGCTACGCATGCAGGCAGCCGTCAGCGCCTTCTACGACTGGCAGGGCGGGCTGGTTTGGCTGCGCATGGAGGAGGGCGACCCGGAAGCCGCGCTGCTGCGTGGGCTCTTGAGAAAACATGGCGGCGGCCATGCGACGCTGGTGCGCTCTACCCCTTCCCATCGGGCGGCTCTGCCGGTGTTCGAGCCGCAGGCGCCGGCATTGGCGGCGCTCAGCCAGCGGCTGAAACAGGAATTCGACCCGAAGAACATCCTCAATCCCGGCCGCATGGCCTAGGACATCAGAGATGCAGACCAATTTTTCGCCCGCACAGCTTGCCGATCCGCACGTCGCGGAATCGGAAAAGATCCTGCGCAAATGCGTGCATTGCGGCTTTTGCACCGCCACTTGCCCGACCTATGTAACGCTCGGCAACGAGCTCGATTCGCCGCGTGGGCGCATCTACCTGATCAAGGACATGCTGGAGAACGGCCGTCCCGCCGACAAGGAGATCGTCACCCATATCGACCGCTGCCTGTCCTGCCTCGCCTGCATGACCACCTGCCCGTCGGGCGTCAACTACATGCATCTGGTCGACCATGCCCGCGCCCATATCGAGGAGACTTACAAGCGGCCGCTGCTCGATCGCCTGACCCGCGCCATGCTGGCCTTCGTGCTGCCCTATCCCCAGCGCTTCCGCGCCGCGCTCAAACTGGCAAAACTCGGCAAGCCTTTCATCGGCCTGTTCGAAAAAATCCCGGCACTGAAGCCTCTCGGCGCGATGCTCAAGCTCGCGCCGGCATCGATCCCGGCAGCCTCGCCAATGGCCTTGCCGGGCGTCCATGCCGGGCAGGGGGCGAAAAAGGGCCGCGTCGCCATCCTGACCGGCTGCGCGCAATCGGTGCTCGATCCCGCCATCAACGATACGACCATCTCGCTGCTGACACGGCTCGGCGTCGAGGTCGTGGTGCCGCCGGGCGAGGGCTGCTGCGGCGCACTGGTTCATCACATGGGGCGGGAAGAAGCCGCCCTTGCCTCGGCCAGGCAGAATGTCGATGCCTGGACGCGCGCCATCGAGCAGGGCGGGCTCGACGCCATAATCATCACCGCATCGGGCTGTGGCACGACGATCAAGGATTACGGCTTCATGCTGCGCCTCGATCCGGCCTATGCCGACAAGGCCGCGCGCGTGTCGGCGCTGGCCAAGGACATCACCGAGTATCTGGCCGCCATCGACCTGCCTGAACCCGTGCGCAAGCCTGGCACGGTTGTCGCCTATCACTCGGCCTGCTCGATGCAGCACGGCCAGAAGATAACGCGCCAGCCGAAGGAGTTGCTGGCCAAGGCCGGTTTCGTCGTGCGCGAGCCGCGCGAGGGGCACCTTTGTTGCGGCTCGGCCGGCACCTACAACATCCTGCAATCCGAGATTTCGGCCAGGCTGCGCGATCGTAAGGTCAGGAACATCGAGGCGACGGGTGCCTCGATCGTCGCCACCGGCAATATCGGCTGCATCACGCAGATCGCATCCGCCGCCAGGATGCCGGTGGTGCACACGATCAAGCTGCTCGACTGGGCCTATGGCGGGCCGAAGCCGGACGGCGTTACGGAAGACAGCCTGGTCGCGGCGGAATAGGCGTTCGTTTCATTGCTACTCGGCCGCGAGCCTGTCCGACGTGCCATAGGTCGCCTCATAGAGCGCGCGCTGGCGGCTGAGCGCGACCATTGTGTTGCGCAGCAGGATCGCCACCGTGATCGGGCCGACGCCGCCCGGCACCGGCGTGATCCAGGAGGCAACCTCGCGCACGCTGTCGGTGTCGACGTCGCCGACGATGCGGCTCGTGCCATCAGGTCCAATTTCGGAATTGATGCCGATGTCGATGACGGCCGCACCCGGCTTTACCATGTCGGCCTTGATCAGGCGCGGCCTGCCGACGGCGACGAAAAGCGCGTCGGCGCGGCGCGCATGGGCGGCGACCGATCGTGTCATATGATGGCAGACGGTGACGGTCGCGCCCTCGCTCATCAGCAGGAAAGCGATCGGCTTTCCGACGATTTCGGAATGGCCGACGATGACGACTTCGAGCCCCTTGAGGTCGAGCCCGGTTTCCTTGAGCAACTCGACCGAGGCCGCCGCCGTGCAGGGCGCGAGGTCGAGCTGGTTGTAGACGATATTGCCGATCGAGGCCGGGTGCATGCCCTCGACGTCCTTGAGCGGGTGGACGGCCGCCTGCAGAGTCTTGATCGGGATATGCGCGGGAACCGGCCGCTGGATGATGATGCCGGTGACGCGCGGATCGGCGTTCAGCCCGTGGATGGCTGCTTCGAGTTCACCCGAGGTGATGGTGGCGGGAAAGCGCCGTTCCTCGAAATCGATGCCTGCGAGCTCAGCCTTGGCGCGCTGGTTGCGCACATAGACATCGACCGCGTCGGTATCACCGACGGTGATCGAGATCAGCTTGGGCGGAAAGCCCTCGGCCTTGGCAATGGCCGCGTCCTCGCGCACGGCGGCGATGATGCGCTGGGCAACCGGCCCGCCCTTGAGATAGCGGCTGTCGTCGGACAGGGACATAGTTCGAACCTTTGGTGGGGAGATTGTGCACTGCAATAGCAGAGCATGGCCAGGAAATCAGCCCTGAAAACGAAACACCGTGCCTCCGGGGCGACCTGTCGCACCGTGAAACGAAAAGGGCAGCCCGGTTACCCGTGCTGCCCTCTCGTGACTGGCCGTATCCCCACACGGCCCGTCCCCCGTTAACTCGCTGCCAGTCTAAGCACGTCTTCCAAAAGTGCGCTATGGCTTGAGGGCAACAGTGCGCCAAAATCTACTCAGCACTGCTTAACCGGTTGATTCGCTATCACTATATCACTTCGACCGTCGTTCCGACATTGACCCGTTCATAGAGGTCGACGACATCCTCGTTGCGCATGCGGATGCAGCCCGACGATACCGCGCCGCCGATCGTCCAGGGCTGGTTGGTGCCATGGATGCGGTACTCGGTCGTGCCGATATAGAGTGCGCGCGCGCCGAGCGGGTTCTCCATGCCGCCGGCCAGATAGGTCGGCAGGTAGCGGCCCTTGGCCGCCTCGCGCTTGATCATCTCGGCCGGCGGACGCCAGTCCGGCCAGACGCGCTTGTTGGTGATCTTGTGCGTGCCCGACCATTCGAAGCCGGGCTTACCGGTGCCGACGCCGTAACGCCGCGCCTTGCCGTTCTTCTCGACCAGATAGAGGAAATTCTGCGTGGTATCGATGACGATGGTGCCCGGCTTCTGCGCGCCGTCATAGGCGACTTCCTGCGGCAGGTAGACCGGGTTGATCTGCGGGCGCATGACCATGCGTTTGCCCGGCGCCTGCACGGCGGCCGTCTGCACGCGGTCTGGCTGCGCGGTGCGCTGGCGCGGCTGCGCGGCCTGTCGGTTCTGCCGCACGATGCCCGGCGCATGGCCGAGCTGCAGCACCCAGGGCGCGGAAAGGTCGGGGCTCACCATCACCGGCGGCCTGTCGGCATAGCGGTCGCCGGCGGTTGAGGGTGTGACGCCGGCGGCAAACACAGCCACGGCGCCGAGCAAGGGAAACAGAACTCTCTTCATCGGGAACGCACCTTGATCGTCTAAATACACCGGGCGAGAACGCTCCCGGCTTGCGCGATCATTGGCGGCGAGCAGCAACCGAAACATGAATCGGAATGCGTAAAATGCGGTTCTGTCAGTAAACCCTTTGGTGTGGTTACCGCCGGGTTCAGGAATCTGGTAAAGCCACGGTAAAGACAGCGCGGAAGCGCGTTAACGGATGGATTTTTCAGGATGAGCAATGAAAATACCGGCCTGCTTGCCGGTCCTGACGGTGTCGCGCGCTGCTTCTGGCATGGCAATCTGCCCGACTATCTGCATTACCACGACCACGAATGGGGCCGGCCGATGGCCGACGACCACAGGCTGTTCGAGAAGATCTGCCTAGAAGGCTTCCAGTCGGGCCTGTCGTGGCTGACCATTTTGCGCAAGCGGGAGAATTTTCGCGAGGCCTTCGCCGGCTTCGATTTCGACAAGGTCGCCGCCTTCACCGAACGGGACGTCGAGCGCCTGCTCGGCAATGCCGGCATCATCCGCCATCGCGGCAAGATCGTCTCGACCATCAACAATGCCAAACGCGCCCGCGAGATGGTCGACGAGTTCGGCTCGCTGGCCGCCTGGTTCTGGAAGTTCGAACCCGGCAAGGAAGAGCGCCCCAAGATCGTCGACCTCGCCCATTTGCGCGCCAATCCGACCACCGCGGTCTCCGTGCGGATTTCGAAGGACCTGAAGAAGCGCGGCTGGACCTTCGTCGGCCCGACCACGGTCTACGCCTTCATGCAGGCCATGGGCCTGGTCAACGACCATCTCGAGGGGTGTGTGTGCCGCAAGGAGGTCGAGAAGGAACGGAAGGCTTTCAAACGGCCGAAATAGCGGCGACGCTCAGGTCCCGAGAGCAGGCCGGCAGATATCAGGTGCCGCCGGCTCCGGACAGGTAAAGCCCGGCGACAATGGCGGCCACGATGGCGAGGGCCGGATAAATCACCAGCAGGCCGGTCACCAGCGCATCGCGCATAGTGGGGCTGGCGCCTTCGCCTGGCTCGAAGGGACCGGCTGCCTGGCTTGTTATCTTGTGAGTGTGGGTGTTGGCTGGGCGCAGCTGTGCGTGCAGGTCGCTGGCGCTGCGATAGCCGATGTCGAATTTCCGCGCCACCGCCATGGCCCGATCCCCTTGTTCCGGTCCGCTTTATCGCCTGCGATTGTGTCGGCGGAATGCCGCGCTTATGGCGGAATTGGTTCATTTCTGCAGTGGTTTGTTGCAGCGAAGCGAGGCTTCGCGCGGCCTTGCCGCACCAAGCGTCATCGTTTAGGACACGCGCGTTGTGAAAATCGCATCATATTGCGAAAATCGCACCACTACCGACCTGCCATCGCCACAAACACCGAGCAAACCCATGGCCGACAAATCGGAAAAGACGAAAGCGCGGCTGCCGCGCGGTTTTGCCGACCGCAGCGCCGAGGACATCCGCGCCGTCGAGAAGATGATGGCGACGATCCGCTCGGTCTATGAGCTCTATGGCTTCGAGCCGGCCGACCAGCCGCTGATCGAATACACCGATGCGCTGGGCAAATTCCTGCCCGACCAGGACCGGCCGAACGAAGGCGTGTTCTCTTTTCAGGACGATGACGACCAGTGGCTGTCGCTGCGCTACGACCTGACGGCGCCGACGGCGCGTTTCGTCGCCGAGAACTTCGAACGCCTGCCCAAACCCTACCGCAGCTACCGCTCAGGCTGGGTGTTCCGCAACGAGAAGCCCGGTCCCGGCCGCTTCCGCCAGTTCATGCAGTTCGATGCCGACACGATCGGCACGCCGGGCGTGGCGGCGGACGCCGAGATGGCGATGATGATGGCCGACGTCATGGAAGCGCTCGGTATCAAGCGCGGCGACTACGTCATCCGCGTCAACAACCGCAAGGTGCTGGACGGCGTGCTCGAAGCAATCGGCCTTGGCGGCGAGGAGAATGCCGGCCGCCGGCTGACGGTGCTGCGCGCCATTGACAAGCTCGACAAGCTCGGTCCGGACGGTGTGCGGCTGCTGCTTGGCCCGGGGCGTTGGGACGGCGGTAAGGAAGGCGAGGGCGACTTCGCCAAAGGCGCCGGGCTGAATCACACGCAAGCCGAGGCCGTTCTTCTGGCGACCGCGCGCAATGCGCAGGCTGGCCAGGATGCCAGCGTCAGCGGAAACGCGGTCTACCAGGAGGGCGTAGGCGAACTCGCGACGATCGAAGCCCTGGTCAGGGCCGCCGGATATGCCGAGGACCGCATCGCCATGGATCGTTCCGTCGTGCGCGGCCTGGAATACTATACCGGTCCGGTCTTCGAGGCCGAGCTTCTGGCCGAAATCCCCAATGAGGACGGCCAGATCGTGCGCTTCGGCTCGGTCGGCGGTGGTGGGCGCTACGATGGCTTGGTTTCCCGCTTCCGTGGCGAACCGGTTCCGGCGACCGGCTTTTCCATTGGTGTCTCCAGGCTGATGACGGCGCTGAAGAACCTCGGCAAGCTCGACAGCGCCGATGTGATCGCGCCGGTTGTCGTGCTGGTCATGGACAGGGACACGGAAAGCCTCGGCCGCTACCAGAAGATGGTCTCGCAATTGCGCGCCGCCGGCATCCGCTCCGAAATGTATCTCGGCGGCGCCGGCATGAAGGCGCAGCTCAAATATGCCGACCGGCGCGGTTGTCCCGTCGCCATCATCCAGGGCGGCGACGAACGCGCCAAGGGTGAGTTGCAGATCAAGGACCTGATCGAAGGCGCCCGCATGTCGGCGGAGATCACCGACAATGCCGAATGGCGCGCCGCGCGGCCGGCGCAGGTGACGGTGGCGGAAAACGAACTGGTCGCCGAGGTCAAGAAGATTTTGGCGGCGCAAGCCGCCGATCGCGGGAAGGGTGGCGCTTGAGCGCCCCCCTCTGTCCTGCCGGACATCTCCCCCGTAAGGGGGGAGATTGGCAGCTTCAAGTGCGGAGTCCTTTCTGCAACGCCGACGGTTGGCGAAGGCATGCGCGACATCCGATCTCCCCCCTTGCGGGGGAGATGTCCGGCAGGACAGAGGGGGGTGCCTCGCGCACATCCTGTCCATGACCTCCCGCTACCCCGCCATATCAACCGACATCACCACGCTGTTCGCCACGCGCAACGCGCATGCGGTGGAAGTCGCGGTGCTGCAGCCGGCCGATCCGTTCCTCGACATGGCCGGCGAGGATCTGCGCCGCCGCATTTTCCTGACCGAGAGCGAGACCGGGCAGACGCTCTGCCTGCGGCCCGAATTCACCATCCCCGTCTGCCTCGATCACATTGCCAGCCAGGCCGGCACGCCGCGCCGCTACTCCTATCTGGGCGAAGTGTTTCGCCAGCGCCGCGAAGGCGGCAACGAGTTCTTCCAGGCCGGTATCGAGGATCTCGGCGACCGCGACACGGCTGAAGCCGATGCCCGCTCGGTGGCCGACGCGCACGCGCTGCTGTCGCTGGTGCTGCCCGACCAGTCGCTGGCGGTCACGCTTGGCGACCAGGGCATCTTCGAGGCGGTGTTGGCGGCACTCGGCCTGCCGCGCGGCTGGCGCATGCGGCTGGCCCGCGCCTTCGGCTCGGCGCCGATGCTGGAGTCGGCACTCGCCGATCTCGCCAACCCGCCGCGCAACGGCCAGCTCTCCGGTCCCGTCGCGGCGCTTGTCCTCGACGGCGATCTGGACGGTCTTTCCCAGCACATTGCCAGCGGCATGGAGAAGGCCGGCCTGTCGGCATCCGCCGGGCGCGCGCCTTCGGACATTGCGCGGCGGCTGATCGAGAAGGCCGAATTGCGCAGCGTGCGGCTGTCGAACGAGGCCTTCGCGGCGCTGAAAAGTTTTCTGGCGATCAATGTGCCGCTCGATGGCGCGGCGCAGGCGCTGGATTCTTTCGCCGCCGGCGCCGGACTTTCGCTGGGTGTGGCGCTGGAAAAATTCTCGGCCCGCGCCAAGGCAATCGAGGCGCATGGCTTGCCCTCGGGAAAAATCCGCTACGACGCCGCTTTCGGCCGTCCGCTCGATTACTACACCGGTGTCGTCTTCGAAATCGCGGCCGCCAATGGCGAGCGTCCCCTGGCCGGTGGCGGGCGTTATGACAGGTTGCTGACGCTGCTCGGCGCCAAGACCGCGATCCCCGGTGTCGGCTTCTCGGTGTGGCTCGACCGCATCGAGGCGTTGCGGGAGACGGCACCATGATCACGCTGGCGATCCCGTCGAAGGGCAGGCTCAAGGAGCAGGCGCTGGAGGTGCTCGCCAAGGCTGGCCTCGCCGTCAGCCTGCCCGGCGACGAGCGCAAATATCACGCCCGCGTCGAGGGCATGGACAATGTCGAAGTGGTCTTCCTGTCGGCCTCCGAAATATCGGGCGAAATAGGCCAGGGCGCGGTCGATCTCGGCATCACCGGCGAGGATCTGGTGCGGGAAAATCTCGCCGACTGGGAAGCGCGGGCCGAGATCGTCGCCCGCCTCGGCTTCGGCCATGCCGATGTCGTGGTCGCGGTGCCCGAGATCTGGCTCGATGTCGATACCATGACCGATCTCGACGACGTTGCAGCCGATTTCCGCCAGCGCCATGGTCGGCGACTCAGGATCGCCACCAAATACTGGCGGCTGACGCAGCAGTTCTTTTCGCTCAAGCACGGCATCCAGGTCTATCGCATCGTCGAGAGCCTCGGCGCGACCGAAGGTGCGCCGGCGGCCGGCCTTGCCGACGTTATCGTCGACATCACCAGCACGGGCTCGACGCTGCGCGCCAACCATCTCAAGGTTCTGGGCGATGGCATCGTGCTGGAGTCGCAGGCCTGCCTTGTGGCCTCGAGGAAGACACGTGCAGCCGCCGACGAAGCGGTCTTGCGCGACATCGTCGCGAAAATGGCGGCCGCGGTCGCATAGCGGTCTTTTCAGGGAAGAGGCTCCAGTACCATCGACGGGATTTCCACCATCCCGGCAGGCTGATAGGTTCGGCCAGTCTTGGAGGAGACAGCGATGCCGGTCAATCTCGACGAGTTGAAGAACGCCACCAATCTGCGCGGACGCGGCGCGCGCGCCGACGGCGTCTTTATCGCGCCCGTGGACGGCAGGGCACATGTCTCGGGCGATCGCGGCGTGCCGCTGCTCGACAAAACGATCCCTGAGCTTTTCTCCGACACCGTCAGCAAATACGGCACGCTCGATGCCGCCGTCTTCGTCGGCCAGGACAAGCGCTTCACCTGGGGCGAACTGTCGGACACGGTGGATGCGCTGGCCGCCGGCTTCCTGGCGCTCGGCCTCCACAAGGGCGACCGCGTCGGCATCTGGTCGCCCAACCGCTGGGAATGGCTGGTGACGCAGTTCGCCACCGCCCGCATCGGCCTGATCCTGGTCAACATCAATCCGGCCTATCGGCTGACCGAACTAGAATATGCCCTCAACAAGGTCGGCTGCAAGGCCCTGGTCACCGCGGCCAGCTTCAAGACCTCGGACTATCTCGGCATGATAGAGACGCTGGCGCCGGAGATCGCCACGGCGATCCCGGGCAAGCTGAAGGCCAGGAAGCTGCCGACGCTCAGGATCGTCATCCGCATGGGCGAGGAGAATTCGGCAGGCATGTTCAATTTCGGCGATGTGTTGGCAATGGCCGGCCGCGACGAGCATGACAGCCTCGACCGCATTTCCGAGCGCTTGAAGCCGGGCGATGCGATCAACATCCAGTTCACGTCAGGCACGACAGGCGCTCCCAAGGGCGCGACGCTCACCCATCTGAACATCGTCAACAACGGCAATTTCGTCACCTCGGCCATCAAGCTCACCGTCGACGACCGCCTCTGCATTCCTGTGCCGCTCTATCATTGCTTCGGCATGTCGATGGGCACGATGGGTTGCGTGTCGAAGGGCGCGACCATGGTTTTTCCGTGCGAAGGCTTCGATCCCGGCCTGACGCTGAAAGCCGTGGCGCAGGAGCGCTGCACCGGCCTCTACGGCGTGCCGACCATGTTCGTCGGCATGCTCGATCATCCGGACTTTTCGTCCTTCGATCTCTCCAGCCTGCGTACCGGCATCATGGCCGGTTCGCCGTGCCCGATCGAGGTGATGAAGAAGGTGGTGTCGCTGATGCATATGGCGCAAGTGACCATCGCTTACGGCATGACCGAGACCAGTCCGGTCTCGTTCCAGAGCAGCGTTGACGATCCGTTGGAAAAGCGCGTCTCGACGGTCGGGCGCATCCACCCGCATGTCGAGGTCAAGGCGATCGACGCCGATGGCGCCACCGTTGCGGTCGGCGCGCCGGGCGAGCTTTGCACGCGCGGTTATTCGGTGATGAAGGGCTACTGGGACGACGACGAAAAGACCCGCGAGGCGATCGACAGCGACGGCTGGATGCACACCGGCGACCTCGCCACTATCGACGCCGAGGGCTATTGCAACATTGTCGGCCGCGTCAAGGACATGGTCATCCGCGGCGGCGAGAACGTCTATCCGCGCGAGGTCGAGGAATTCCTCTACCGTCATCCCAAAGTGCGGGAAGTGCAGGTCTTCGGCATCCCGGACGCCAAATATGGCGAGGAGCTGTGCGCCTGGATCGTGCTCAAGCCCGACCAGGTGGCCACCGAACAGGAGATCAAGGCCTTCTGCGCCGGCCAGATCGCCCACTACAAGGTGCCGCGCCACATCCGCTTCCGCACCGAATTGCCGATGACGGTGACCGGCAAGCCGCAGAAATTCCTGATGCGTCAGGCGATGGTCGAGGAACTCGGGCTGGTGACGCAGAAAACGGCGTGAGGCCGGATCAGCCGCGTCGCACCAGCGCGCTGATGCTGTCGAGCAGCGACCGCTGGTCGCCGACCCAGAACCAGTGATCGTCGCCATCGACCTCCATGAACCGCGCGCCGGGAATCCTGGACGCGAGAAACCGCCCGGCCTCGATGCGCACGGCGCGGTCGCCGGAACGGTGGAGGATCATCGTCGGGGCGGAGACTTTTGCCAGAAGATTACGGACATCGGCGTCCCGTAGTGCATCGAGCAGGCCCGCGACCGCACCCGGGCTGGAGGCTGCCCTGAGCAATCCGGCCCACCAGGTCCTCGCCTGACGGTCGCCAGTGAGGCTCGGGGCGAAGGTTTCGATTTCCGCCGGGCCACCCCAGCCCGCGAGCAGGCGTTGCTTCCACAGGTCATACTGCGCGGCGGTCAAGGCGTAGGGATAGTCGGGCGCGCGGCTGCCTTTCGCGAGCGTCCCCCACAGGACAAGGCCCGTCAACCGCGCGAGATGATCGCCAATCCGACTTCGCCGCGGACCCGCGAGTTCCTATCGCGGGTGCTGTAGCGGCTGTTTTTGGCCAGTTCTCAAGCGGCCAGCATCACCGCACCCAAACCCCGGATAATCTTCGCCAGTTCGACGCATTCGCCGTGCCGCGCATTGTTGCGCCGCCAGGCAAGGCAGATCATGCGCTGCGGCATCGGCTCCTGGAACGGCACGATCTTGAGGTCGGGAATGGTGCCGGCCGGCCCCGCCGCCATTTCGGGGATGAGTGTGACGCCGAGCCCGTGCGCCACCATCTGCAAGAGCGTGGTCAGGCTGGTGGCGCCATAGCTTGCCATCGCCACCGGCCGTACATTGCCGCAGACGGCGAGCGCCTGTTCGCGCAGGCAATGGCCTTCTTCCAGCAGCATTAGTCTTTCCAGCGCCGGGCTCTCGGGTGGAACCGGCGGCGAGGCAAAGGCCGGATCGCCTGATGGCACGGCCAGGAAGAACCGGTCGGGAAACAGCGCTTCGGTGATCAGTCCGGGATGGTCGAGCGGAAGCGCGGCGATGAAGGCGTCGAGTTTTCGCGATGCGGTGTCCTCGACCAGGGAGGTGGTGACCGCCTCGCGCAGTTCGAGCAGCAGGGCCGGGAAATGCTTCTTCAGTTCGGGCAGGGCGCGCGGCAGAAGATAGGGCGCGACGGTCGGGATGATGCCCAGCCGGAAGCGTCCCTCCATGGCCGTGCGACCACGCCGGGCCGTCGTTTCCACGTCACGTATGTCAGCCAGGATGCGCTCGATACGCGGCAACAGAGCGATCGCGTCGTCCGTCATGCGCACCGACTTGCCACCGCGTTCGAACAGCCGGCAGTTCAGCCGTTGCTCCATTTCGGCGATCTGGGAGGACAGCGCCGGCTGGCTGACACCCGCAAGTTTCGCCGCGCGCCCGAAATGCAGCGTCTGCGCCAGCGCGTCGAAATAATGCATCTGGCGAACTGTCAATCCGATCATGCAGTCAAGCCTATCATAAGAAAATCCTATCGAAATGAACAGGAAAGGCAATTTGTTTTTATCGTCAGTGTGGCCTAGTCTGGAACGGTTCCAGATTGGCGCGGGCCGCTGGCCGCCCCCAAAATCTTGGCAAAAATCAACCTCGGCAAAATCAAACCTCGGCAAAATTGGAGTGAGAGATGGACGCGAAAACCGACGACAACAGCGCGGGCAAATGCCCTGTGGCGCACGGATCCACCGGCCGGACCAACCGTGACTGGTGGCCGAACCAGCTTGACCTCGGCGTTCTCCACCAGCAGTCGAACCTGTCGGACCCGATGGGCGAGGACTTCGACTATGCCAAGGAATTCGCAAGCCTCGATCTCGATGCGGTCATCAAGGACCTGCACCATGTGATGACGGACTCCCAGGACTGGTGGCCGGCTGACTTCGGCCATTACGGGCCGCTGTTCATCCGCATGGCCTGGCACAGCGCCGGCACCTATCGCATCGGCGACGGCCGTGGCGGCGCCGGAGCGGGCCAGCAGCGTTTCGCGCCGCTCAACAGCTGGCCTGACAACGCCAATCTCGACAAGGCGCGCCGCCTGCTTTGGCCGGTCAAGCAGAAATATGGCCGAAAGATTTCCTGGGCCGACCTGTTGATCCTCACCGGCAACGTCGCGCTGGAATCGATGGGCTTCAAGACCTTCGGCTTCGCCGGCGGCCGCGCCGACGTCTGGGAGCCCGAGCAGGACGTGGACTGGGGTTCGGAGACCAAGTGGCTCGGCGACGAGCGCTATTCGGGCGACCGCGAGCTTCGCGGCCATCTCGGCGCCGTGCAGATGGGTCTGATCTACGTCAATCCGGAAGGGCCGAACGGCAAGCCCGATCCGCTGGCCTCGGCCCGCGATATCCGTGAAACCTTCGCTCGCATGGCGATGAACGACGAGGAAACCGTGGCGCTGATCGCCGGCGGTCACACTTTCGGCAAGACCCATGGCGCCGGCGATGCCTCGCTGGTCGGCGCCGAGCCGGAAGGCGCCGGCATCGAGGCGCAGGGCCTCGGCTGGTCGAGCAAGTATGCGTCGGGCATTGCCGGCGATGCCATCACTTCGGGCCTGGAAGTCACCTGGACCACGACGCCGACCAAGTGGAGCAACAACTTCTTCGACAACTTGTTCAACTATGAATGGGAATTGACGAAGAGTCCCGCAGGCGCCCATCAGTGGACGCCGAAGGGTGGCGCCGGCGCCGGCACGGTGCCGGATGCGCACAACCCCTCGAAGCATCGCGCGCCGGCCATGCTGACCACCGACCTCGCGCTGCGGGCCGACCCGGCCTATGAGAAGATCTCGCGGCGTTTCCACCAGCATCCGGACCACTTCGCCGATGCCTTCGCCCGCGCCTGGTTCAAGCTGACCCACCGCGACATGGGTCCGGTCGTGCGTTATCTCGGCCCGTTGGTGCCGAAGGAAGAGCTGATCTGGCAGGACCCCATCCCTGCGATCGACCATGAACTGGTCAGCGACCAGGACATCGCATCGCTGAAGGCCAAGATCCTGGGCTCCGGCCTGTCGGTTTCCGAACTGGTCTCGACCGCCTGGGCCTCGGCTTCGACCTTCCGCAATTCCGACAAGCGCGGCGGCGCCAACGGCGCCCGCATCCGGCTGGCACCGCAGAAGGACTGGGACGTCAATCAGCCGGCCGAACTGGCGAAGGTGCTTGCCAAGCTCGAAGGCATTCAGAAGGAGTTCAACGCTGGCGGCAAGAAGGTCTCGCTCGCCGACCTGATCGTGCTCGGTGGTGTCGCCGCTGTCGAGAAGGCAGCGAAGGATGGCGGCAACGACCTGAAGGTGCCATTCACACCGGGTCGCATGGACGCCTCGCAGGAACAGACAGATGTTGCTTCCTTTGCCGCGCTCGAACCGAAAGTCGACGGCTTCCGCAACTACGTCAGGGGCAAGCAGCCCATGTCGGTCGAAGCCATGCTGGTCGACCGGGCGCAATTGTTGGGCCTGACGGCTCCGGAACTGACCGTGCTTGTCGGCGGTCTGCGGGTGCTCGGCGCCAACACCGGCAAGTCCAGGCACGGCGTGCTTACCGACAGGCCCGGCACGCTGACCAACGACTTCTTCGTCAACCTGCTCAGCATGAGCACGGTCTGGGATCCGGCGGCCGGCTCCGAGCCGGGTTCGGAAGAGGTCTACGAGGCGCGCGACCGCAAGACCAAGGCAGTCAGGTGGACCGGCACCCGCGCAGACCTGATCTTCGGCTCGCATGCGCAGTTGCGGGCGCTGGCCGAGGTCTACGGGTCGGCGGACGCCGGGCAGAAATTCGCCCGGGATTTCGTTGCGGCATGGACCAAGGTGATGAACGCCGACCGCTTTGATATCGCCGCCTGATCCGAGCTTAAGGACGTACGAAAAAGGCGCGGGCCACGGCCCGCGCCTTTTTCATCCTGGCTCCGGAAATCAATCCTTCTCGAAGACGCGCGCCTTGGCGACGACGCCGGCAATGGCGCCACCGATTAGCGGCGCGACGATGAACAGCCACAGCTGGCTGAGTGCGGCACCGCCGGTAAACAGCGCCGGGCCGATCGAACGCGCCGGATTGACCGAGGTGCCGGTGACCGGGATCATGGCAAAGTGAATGCCCGCCAGTGTCAGGCCGATGACCAGACCGGCAAAAGCCGTCGAGTGCTTTTCAGCGGTAACGCCAAGGATCACCGTGACGAAGGTGAACGTGCCGATCAGCTCCCACAGGAACGCCGAGCTCATGCCCCACTTCGTCTCGTCCCAGCCATTGGCGCCGAAGCCGCCGGTGTGGCCGCCCGTCTGGCCGGAAACGATGATCCACAGCGCCAGCGAGGCGATGATGGCGCCGATGATCTGCGCGATCCAGTAAGGGATGACGTCCTTGGCCGGCAGCCGGCCGGCAAGGAACACGCCGAGCGTCACCGCCGGGTTGAGATGCGCGCCCGAAATCGGGCCGATCGCATAGGCCGCCGCGATGAGGCCGATGCCGAATGCCAGGCCGATGCCCTCCTGGCCAAGCGGCAGCGCGCCGCCGAAGCCGCCCGTCACCACGGACGCCGTGCCGATGAACACCAACAGAAATGTGCCTAGAACTTCCGCCAGATAAGTCTTCATTGCCCTCTCCTCGTGACGATCCGCCGGTCCACGTTTTCCGCGCCGCGAATCATGGCGGCAAGAGTATTCCCAACCGAAAAACTTGGAAAGCAGAGCTGTAGCGCCACGCACCAACCTTGCGGACGCCAATTATGAACATTAGAAGTCTTGCATCTACTGGTCTGCCTGCCGCCAGCGGCCGCGAAGATTTACTGATCGGACAGGTTTGCCGACCATGGCCAGCTTGCGCTCGCGGCGAGACCGAGCGGGGTTCAATCCGGACGTGAAAGGCTCTAAGAGCAAACCGAGATAATGTGCTCGATTTGATGGAATGACGAATGCGACTGGGCGGACGGCTGGCTGCGGCCATCGAAGTGCTGGAGGACATTGGCCGGCGTCACCGGCCGGTGGCCGACGCGCTGAAGGACTGGGGCCTGTCGCATCGCTTCGCCGGCGGTGGTGATCGCGCCGCGATCGGCAACATCGTCTACGACGCGCTGCGCCACAAGCGCTCCGCCGGCTGGTTGCTGGGCGAAGACACGCCGCGTGCCATCGGCTTCGGGGCGCTGCTGCTCGAATGGAGCCAGACGGGGCAGTCGCTCAACGCCACGCTCGAAGGCGACAAGTTCGCGCCGCCGCTGCTCAGCGCCACGGAACTCCAGGCGATCGCGGAACGCCGGCTTGCCGACGCGCCGCCCGCGGTTCGCGCCGACATACCCGATTGGTGCGAACCGCTTTTCGAGCGGGCCTTTGGCGAGACATGGGTCGAGGAGGGCGCCGCGCTCGCCACACGCCCGCCCCTCGACATCCGGGTCAACACGCTTCAGGCCGATCGCGCCAAGGTCTTGGCCGAACTGGAGCAGACCGGTGCCAGCGCCGCCCGGATCGCACCCTACGGCATCCGCATTCCCCCGATCGACGGTGACGGCCGACACCCGAACGTGCAGGCCGAGCCGGCTTTCCAGAAGGGTTGGTTCGAGGTCCAGGACGAGGGGTCGCAAATTGCGGCGGCGCTTGCCGGCGCGACGGCTGGAATGCAGGTGCTTGACTTCTGCGCCGGCGCCGGCGGCAAGACGCTGGCGCTCTCGGCTGCGATGGACAATCACGGTCAGATCTTTGCCCATGATGCCGAAAAGGCGCGGCTGGCGCCAATCTTCGACCGCATCCGCCGCTCGGAAAATCGCAATGTACAGGTCGCCACCAAGCCGGCCGAGCTTGCCCCGCTGGTCGGTCACATGGACATCGTGCTGGTCGACGCGCCCTGCACCGGCAGCGGCACCTGGCGGCGCCGTCCCGACGCCAAATGGCGGCTGACGCAGAGACAGCTCGACGCCCGCAAGAGCGAGCAGGCGAAGATCCTCGATGCCGCCAAGGTGTATGTCAAACCCGGCGGCCTGCTGGTCTATGTCACCTGTTCGGTGTTCGACGAGGAGAATGGCCAACAGGTCGCCGCGTTTCGTGAGCGCAGCAGCGGCTTTGCCCCGGTCGATCACCGCGCCCTTTGGGACGGCCGTTTTCCGGGCCACCAAGCAGCGGCGCGGATCGGCGCTGGCGGAGATATTTCCCTGTCGCCAGCGCTGAGCGGCACTGATGGGTTCTATTTCTGCGCGCTGCGCCGGACCATCTAAGCTCGCCGGATTCCCCCGTCGGTTCGCGGCCACTCGGACGGCGACGGCCTACGAGACCGATTGTTGCAGTGCAGCAATTGAGATTGCCTGCCACCGATCCCTCTGCAATAAGCTTTGCCAGACAAACGAAGGCAACGGCGATGGCAGCGAAGATCGTACCGGCTCCGGACTATGAGGATCGCGTCAGGGCGTCCTTCGCGCGCCAGCAGGCGATGGCGACGATCGGCGCCGAACTGACATTGGTGACGCCCGGCATCATCGAGATCGAGATGCCCTATTCAGCGGCGCTGACCCAGCAGCATGGCTTCCTGCATGCAGGCGTCATTTCGACGGCGCTGGACTCGGCTTGCGGCTATGCGGCGTTCTCGCTCATGCCGGAGAATTCCGGCGTGCTGACCATCGAGTTCAAGGTCAACCTTCTGGCGCCGGGCCGCGGCGAGCGCTTTCTGTTCCGCGGTTCGGTGACCAAACCCGGCCGCACCATCATCGTTGCCGACGGCCAGGCCTATGCCTTCGCCGCCGACGGCGAGGCCAAGCTGATCGCCACCATGACCGGGACGATGATGACGGTGGTTGGTCGCGACGGCATAGCAGGATGATCCGATGAGCAACATCGTGCGCATTGGCGGCAAGGATGTCCTCTTCGTCATGGCGGCGCAGGCCGAATACGGCCCGCATCTGCAGCGGCTGTTCACCCCGCTGATGACGGGCGTCGGCCCGGTCGAAGCCGGCGTACGGCTGGGCGCCGAGCTCTCCTGGTTGAAATCCGAGAAGGCATTGCCGGACCTCGTCGTATCGCTCGGCTCGGCCGGCAGCCGGACCCTCGAGCAGGCAGAAATCTACCAGGCCATCTCGGTGAGTTATCGTGACATCGATGCATCGCCGCTGGGCTTCGAAAAAGGCGCGACGCCGTTTCTCGACCTGCCGGTGACTGTGCCGCTGCCGTTGCGCATTTCCGAAATCAAGGAGGCGACGCTGTCGACCGGCGGCGCCATCATCACCGGCGCGGCCTACGACACGATTGAGGCCGACATGGTCGACATGGAGACCTTCGCCTGCTTGCGCGCCTGTCAGCTTTTCGACATTCCGATCATCGGGCTGCGCGGCATCTCCGACGGCGCGGCCGATCTCAGGCACGTCGGCGACTGGACCGAGTATCTGCACGTCATCGACGAAAAGCTGGCCGACGCCGTCATGCGCCTCGAACGGGCGATCGGTTCGGGCTTGCTCCGGCCGGAATCACCCCGTGACGAGGCGATACCTCTCTGAAAGTCAGGCGACGCAACCCATTGCGCCGACTCGTTTCTTTCTCTAAAGGCTCGCCATGACGACAGCCAATCACACCGACACCGTCCTGATTGTCGATTTCGGCAGCCAGTTTACCCAGCTCATCGCCCGCCGCATCCGCGAGGCCGGCGTGTTTTCCGAGATCGTGCCGTTCCAGTCGGCCGAGGCGGCGTTCAAGCGCATCAATCCGAAAGCGGTGATCCTGTCCGGCGGCCCCGCCTCGACATCTGATATCGGCAGCCCGCGCGCGCCACAGATCGTCTTCGACGCCGGTGTGCCGGTGCTGGGCATCTGCTACGGCCAGATGGCCATGTGCGTGCAGATGGGCGGCGTCGCCGAAAGTTCCAACCATCGCGAATTCGGCCGCGCCTTTGTCGAGATCGAAAAGGACAGCCCGCTGTTCGAGGGCCTGTGGGCCACCGGCCAGCGCCATCAGGTGTGGATGAGCCATGGCGATCGCGTCATCGCCCTGCCGCCCGGCTTCGAGGTGTTCGGCAAATCGGAAAGCTCGCCCTTCGCCATCTTCGGCAATGTCGAGCGCAGGATGTACGGCATCATGTTCCACCCGGAGGTGGTGCACACACCCGACGGCGCCCGGCTGCTCCGGAATTTCGTTCACAACATCGCCGGCATCGAAGGCGACTGGACGATGCGCGCCTACCGCGAACACGCGGTCGAGGCGATCCGCAAGCAGGTCGGCAAGGGCAAGGTCATCTGTGCGCTGTCGGGCGGCGTGGATTCCTCGGTCGCCGCCCTTCTGATCCATGAGGCGATCGGCGACCAACTCACCTGCATTCTCGTCGACCATGGCCTGATGCGCAAGGACGAGGCCGCCGGTGTGGTGGCGATGTTCCGCCAGCACTACAATCTGCCGCTGATCCTTGTCGATGCGTCGGAAAAATTCATCTCCGCGCTCGAGGGCGAGTCGGATCCGGAAAAGAAGCGCAAGACCATCGGCCGGTTGTTCATCGAAGTGTTCGAGGACGAGGCGAAGAAGCTCGGCGGCGCCGATTTCCTGGCACAAGGCACGCTCTATCCCGACGTCATCGAGAGCGTCTCCTTCACCGGCGGCCCGTCGGTGACGATCAAGTCGCACCACAATGTCGGCGGTCTGCCCGAGCGCATGAACATGCAACTCGTCGAGCCGCTGCGCGAACTGTTCAAGGACGAGGTGAGGGCGCTCGGCAAGGAACTCGGCCTGCCCGAAAGCTTCATCGGACGCCATCCCTTCCCAGGTCCTGGCCTCGCCATCCGCTGTCCTGGCGGCATAACGCGCGAAAAGCTGGAGATCCTGCGCGAGGCCGACGCCATCTATCTCGACGAGATCCGCAAGGCCGGCCTCTATGACGCGATCTGGCAGGCCTTTGCAGTGCTGTTGCCGGTGCAGACCGTCGGCGTCATGGGCGACGGCCGCACCTACGAATTCGTTTGTGCGCTGCGCGCCGTCACTTCGGTCGACGGCATGACGGCTGATTTCTACCACTACGACATGGCCTTCCTGGGTGCCGCCGCCACGCGCATCATCAACGAAGTGCGCGGCATCAACCGCGTGGTTTATGATGTCACCTCGAAGCCGCCTGGGACGATCGAGTGGGAATGATTCAGGCCTACGCAAACGCCGCCGAATCTACGCCAAGCTACGACGCAAGCCAGTGAATACAAAAATAAATCCTTTCCAAGACAATCGGTGACTATCGGCACGCAGAGTTTGGCTTTGGCGGCCTGCCTGACGGACCTTCGGCATATTGCTCGGACAAGTTTTTCAAAGTACCGTCACGGCCAATCAGGCTCGTGACGGTACTTTTTTTGCTTTAACGGATTGAAAGTAAAAGGTAATCGCCACCACGAGCCCTTGAAATTGCGCTGACGGTACTTTTCAAGAGACAATACGGATGTTGACGGATGCTGCCCTCAAGGCACTGAAACCCAAAGACAAAATTTACAAAGTTGCGGACCGCGACGGGATGTATGTTCGCGTCATGCCAAGTGGCGCAATTTCGTTCCGCCTGGATTACAGGCTCAACGGCCGCCGAGAGACCGTCTATCTGGGAGGGTACGGACGGGACGGGATCTCACTCGCCCGAGCTCGGGAGAAGTGCATCGACGCGAGGCGCGCCATCGGCGAAGGACGATCGCCAGCGATCGAGAAGCAGCGCGAGAAGCGCCGTCTGAAGGAAGCCAAGAGTTTTGGCGAATTCGGCGAGAAGTGGCTGGCCGGCGCGCCGATGGCCGACAGCACGCGGGCCATGCGGCGATCGATCTTCGAACGGGATCTGCTGCCTGTCTGGCGCAATCGTCTCCTGACGGAGATTACGCCAGACGATCTAAGAACCCAATGCGGCAAGATCGTTGAGCGCGGCGCTCCGGCAACGGCCATCCACGTACGAGACATTCTCAAGCAGATCTACGCCTTCGCGATCTTGCATGGTGAAAAAGTTGCCAACCCAGCGGACGACGTCGGGCCGGCATCGATTGCCACCTTCGTGCCAAAGGACCGCTCACTTTCGCCCTCCGAGATTCGCGTGATGCTGAAGCAGCTCGAGCACATCGCCACGCTTCCCACAATCCGATTGGGAATGCGGCTTTATCTGCTCACCATGGTGCGGAAGAGCGAACTACAAGACGCTGTCTGGGATGAGGTCGATTTCGAGAATGCGGTCTGGACGATCCAGAAGGAACGAATGAAGCGGTCCAAGGCGCATAACGTCTACCTATCACGCCAAGTGCTTGACATCATGATTGCCCTGAAGACCTGTGCAGGAAATTCAAGATACCTTCTGCCGTCGCGGTAGGATGCAGATGCCCCGATGTCGCGTGCCACCTTCAACCGGGTAACCTACGCAGTTGTCGAACGGGCAAAGGCGGAAGGTTTGCCCCTGGAACCGTTTACGGTGCACGATCTGCGGCGGACAGGTTCGACTTTGCTGAACGAACTCGGCTTCAGCAGCGATTGGATAGAGAAGTGTCTGGCACATGAGGACGGGCGCTCGTCGCGTGGCGTCTATAACAAAGCCGAGTATGAGGTACAGCGAAGGCACATGATGCAGGAGTGGTCGGACATCTTGGACGCTTGGGTCGATGGAAAGAAGTACGTGCCAACGCTCATCCCGCCGTCGATGCCGATCCTGGCTCCCGATCCTGCTCTCTGACCGGGCGAGCTCGACGTTGTTTCACGTCGGGGCCGGGAGCACGGAGAACTGGCTTTGAGCGACGGGCCGCAAGCCATGCCTGAACCTCGCCCAAATCCCAAACCACGCATCTTGGGGTCAAAGCGAAGCGTCGGGGAAATTCCCCCCGCTGTTCCATTTCGTAGATTGTGCTGTCCGCTAGCGGCACGATCTCGCGCAGGCGCTGCCTGCGAGTGGTTTGTCTGATTGGCAGTGGTTCTGCGCGGCTCATGCCCTGTACCTCCATCGTGAACACTGAAGGCGATAGAAGCCGATAATCGGTGACGTTAAAATACTTTCGTGAAGGCGGTAGCAGAAGCGGTCGATTTGGCCTGTAGAAAGGACAGTGTGGTTGATGATAGTAGCGGGAGAGGGCTACCGCCAATACAGCGCTGTTGTAGAAATCGTCTGCTAACCGAACGTTCGCGGCGTGTCTGTGCGGTTTCGATCCGATGGGCGAAGTGTGTGATCTGGCGGGACGAATGACTGGCCTAATGTCGAAGCAACGCGCCCCACTCCACCGCCTCGTTGGTTCGAAACTGTGACCTCACATGGTTGAACACGTCTCGGAGCGGGCCTCGATCAGCCCATCAGAGGTAAGCGGCCGTCTAAACTGCTCGTCTCCATTGGAAACTCCGCAAAGCTATTTCGGGCGCCTCGGCAAAGCGTCTGGCCGGATTGGCCTGCTGCCGATTTCGTGGGTGGTCGATCGGCGCTACTTTCGGCGTCGGAACCCTCGATCGCCACTTGCCGCGGGCAGCGGTCTCGCGGTGTGCCATACACCTTCGCATCACCTTGGAGATACCCCGGTTTAATGGTTTTCGGCGGCCACGCCATCGTATTTCGTGTCTTTGCCAACTGCGGCCATATGGCAAAGACGATGCGAAGTTGTCACGAGACCATGATGCTCGGCGCGTCTCTTACTGTCGCCGGAACCTTGCCAGCGCATGCCGTCGCGACCGATGAAGTTCGGGCCGTGGAGGAAGCCACAACGGAATTGTTGAGCTGCGACGGTCTCACGACGGAGTTATCCAGCAGCGGACCCACTTAAAATGAATATCCGAGGGCTGCACGAGACGTACGACAAAACTCAAACTCGAAAAATCACGGGAAGTTCAACATGAAAATTGTGGTCATTGGTGGCACCCGTCATATCAGGTCGAGGACGGTCAAGAAGCTGCGACGAGAGGGTCACGAAGTTGAGGCCGTGTCCCCGAAGATCGGCATCGATATCATCAACACGGATTATTTCGACGCTGGGTACTCGGGCCAAGCTCTGCGACTTTGTCTTCTGAATATCGTGGCAGTCATGCGTGAAATGTGGCGCTACCGAAGTGCCGGGCGTGGCAGACTTGGCGTTTTCAGGGTGAGGCGTTCTTACTCGGATTAAGGTCGGCGCGGCGGATGGCCCACAAGTTCGCAGATGCGGCGTTTCTGTTTCGAAGGATTGCGCCCCGCGGGTGACCGAGAACATGGGGCGCCAATCTGTCTTGGCATACAACGGTTCCACGTGCACCCGGTGGCCGAGTTTTCAGGATATTTCGGTGATAATCGAAGCCCGGCTCGTCCTTGAAGACTTCCGCCCCATTCAGGTGCATCAGGTTTCGATCGAATCTGTAGGCCGCGGCTGAGCCAAACGGCATTGAAGTCCCTATGGGCATTTTCTTTCTGACTAACCAACCTATGCCAAAGTTTGGCAAGACCTACCGATCAGTGAGCGCTGGGATACCAGTCCGCGTGATGGCGGGGAGATCTAAACAACCATCATCATTGTAGCGGATCCCAGTTCGACGGAGACACCATGGTGACGCCGCACCAACCTCCAAACGCTCACAGCCCCAGCGACCATATCGCGGGAATTCTCGTCAATAGCGAGCGGGTCGATTTGTGGGCGAGGCAATCATGAGCATAACTCGCAAGATCGCGATCGCCATCGTTGCCGCGGTGGTGATGTCCTTGGGAGGTACGTGGGGCTGGCAGTGGTTCGTGAGGGGCCGTTTCGAACAAACAACTGACAACGCTTATCTCCGCGGAGACATCACCAGCATTGCTCCCAAGCTCGCGGGCTATGTTGTCGAAGTTGATGTAGATGACAACGCCGGCGTTTCGAGGGGCACTGTCCTGTTTCGCATCGACGATAGCGACTACAAGGCCAAGGCGCATCAGGCGAGGGCCAACGTCGCCGCCCGGGAGGCGGAAATCGCGAACATCGAGGCAACTCGGAAATTGCAGGACGCTTTGATCGCGCAGGCTGAGGCGCAGAAGCAGTCGGCCGCAGCCGACCTGCAGTTCGCGCGCGCCAACCTGGACCGCTACGTCACACTCCAGAAGAACGGGACCGCAAGCGACCAGAAGCTTCAGGATACGCAAACTGCCCACGACAAGGCGCGGGCATCCCTGGACGGGGCAGAGGCCAATCTGTTGGCTCAAAGACTGAAGCTCGGCGTCCTGGACGCACAGTTGACCGGCGCGCAAGCAGCCTTGTCACAAGCGCAGGCCGCGCTCGACCTGGCTGTTCTTGACCTAGCCAATACCGTTGTGAAGGCTCCGGTCGACGGGATTGTCGGCAATCGCCAGATCCGTGTCGGTCGCTATGTCACCCCGGGGACGGCTGCGCTGGACATTGTTCCCGTCAACGACGTCTGGATAGTCGCCAATTTCAAGGAAACGCAACTGAGCCAGGTTAGGATCGGCCAACGGGTCCGCGTGAAGATCGATCAATACCCAGATCTCGAAATCGACGGTGTTGTTGATAGTTTCGCCCCCGGCAGCGGCGCGGCATTCAGCCTGCTGCCGCCGGACAATGCCACCGGAAACTTCATCCGCGTTGTCCAGCGCGTGCCGGTCAAGATCAGGATGACGCGCAATCCGTTGCCCGGCCGCCTTGTTCCGGGGCTCTCGGCCCGCGTTGCCGTCGCTGTCGGCGGGAATGCCGAGGCCGTGGCGCTCGAAACGCGGACTGGCGAAACCGCCAACGGACGCTCGGTACAGTGACAAACCTCGCTGAAAAAGGGGTCGTGCAGGACCGTCTCGACGCGCCGCTGCGCGCTTGGTTGATGGCGACCGGCGTCGTATTGGCCGCCCTCATGGATGCGGTCGCAAGCACGGCTCTATCCATCGGCAGGATCGACATGCTGGGCGATACCTACGCAACGCCGGATGAACTGGCGATGGTCGACATTGTTTTCATCGCTGCGAAGCTGACTGCCTTCCTTGTGGCTCCGCTTTTTGTCAAGGCAGCCAAGCCGACCGCCTGCCTGCGCGCAGGGGCTGTCACCCTGTTGCTGGCATCCGCCGCCATGACTTTCTCGGTCGACCTCACCTGGATTTGCATCTGCCGTCTTGTCCAAGGGCTGGCTGGCGGCACAATTCTGGTCGCGGGTCAGACGTTGCTGTTCTCTCGCTTCCCGCATCGCCAACAGCCGATCGTTCAAGCCGTTTTTGCCGTAGGCGCCGTCATGGCTCCGGCTGCCATAACGCCGGCTCTGCAGGGCTGGCTCGTCGACCATCTCTCTTGGGACTGGATATTCCTGAGCAACATTCCGCTCGGCATCACCTCCCTTGCCCTTTTGGCCACGGACGGCGATCGGACCTACTGGCGGGAAATCAGGCTTCCTGTCCCGGAGATATTCTTGCTCGGGATCGGTGCCGCGCTTTTGACTTACGTCCTGCTGCAGGGCAGCAGGTTCAACTGGTTCGACGACCCGGACATCACTGTCCTTGCAACGATCGGAGTGGCGACGGTCGGTCTTTTGGCTATCTGGGAAACCTGTTTGCGTTCAGAAGGCTCACTGCTGGCCATCTCGCCATTTGGCAATCCCGACTTCTGTTTTGGCCTTCTCGTCAGCCTCGTAGCGGGTCTTGCCCTTTCGGGCAGCGCCTATCTCATTCCGGCTTTCGCCCTCAACGTCCTCGACTTTACCGCTACGGGCGCGGGAGTGCTTCTGCTGCCCAGCGGAATGGTGCTCGCGCTGGCACTTCTGTTGTCCGGGCTCGCCATCGAAAAGACCGGGATCCGTCCGATCATGCTTGTTCCATTTGGCATTCTGCTCTTCGCAGGAGCGATGTGGCTCCTGTCCGGTTCGACGAGCGGCAGCGGATCACCGGACCTGACCCTTCCTCTACTTTTGCGAGGTGGCGGCCTGGGCCTTCTGTTCGTGGCATTGACGCTGATTACACTGCAGGGACTTGCCGCCGACGCGCTGCCGTTCGGCATTGGGCTGTTCAACTTCGGCAAGCAGGCAGGCGGTCTGATCGGTACGGCCCTCTTGCAAACGTATATTGATCACCAGAATGCACATAACCGGACGATGTTGTCTGCCCATCTCGTCCGTGGCGACCCGGCCGTGGATCAGCGCTTGCGGGCCATTGCGAATGTTCTTGCGTCGAACGGCATCGACAGCGCCTCCGCAACGAAGGCCACGCTCTCGGTATTGCAGCGCACCCTTGAGAAGCAGGTCGCCACAATCTCGTTCGACGAAGCTTTCTTCGCGCTTGTCCTGCTGTTCGCGGTCGCAGCGCCCTGTGTCATTCTCGCAAAGCAATTGCTCGGCCGCCAAGCCGCTCCGGGCAGCAACCAAACCGCTCTGGAGGGGACGTAGCCATGACCACCGGGCTTTGCCAGGTAAATCCACCACGTTCGCCGTCACCATAGTGAAAGCTGCCGGCAAGTGACGGCCTCAGCCGACATCCCTTTTCCGAAACAGGAGCATGAAAACAACATGGGTACTCTCACGGGCAAAATCGCCTTGGTCACCGGCGGAAACAGCGGAATCGGACTGTCCGTCGCAAAGACATTCGCCGCTGAAGGCGCCCAGGTCGTCATCACCGGCCGCCGCCAGCAGGCGATCGACCGGGCGGTGGAGCAGATCGGGTCAGGGGCTGTGGGTATACAGGGAGACGTTGCCGATCTCGCCCATCATGATCTCGTCGCAAAGGAAATCCTTCAGAAGTTCGGAGCGCTCGACATCTACATGGCGAACGCAGGGATCAACACCATCACGCATTCGGCCGAAGTTTCCGAAGCGGAGTATGATGCACAATTCGCCGTCAACACGCGCGGTACGTTCTTCGGCGTTCAGAAGCTCGCCCCGATCATCCGGGATGGCGGCACAATCATTCTCACTGGGTCGATTGCCAGTGAAAAGGTACTCGACGGGCATGCCGTCTATGCCGGCTCCAAGGCGGCCCTTACTGCCTTCGCTCGAAGCTGGGCAATTGAGCTGAAATCTCGCCGCGTCCGCGTCAACGTGCTGAGCCCTGGGCCTGTGGATACGGAAATCCTCGCCAAGTTGGGCATACCCGGCGAGCAGCGCGGTATCTTCGAAAAAGCGATGGCGGACGCGATACCCCTCGGCCGAATGGGCCTTCCGGAGGAGCTGGCACAGGCTGCGCTGTTTCTGGCATCGGACGCGAGCAGCTTCATTACGGGCGTCAACCTGCGTGTCGATGGGGGAATGACGGTTCTTTAACGTTGAAGCTTCCTCCACTGGAGTATGTCGAACGACTGCTAAATCACTCTGTCTAAGGCGAGCGTCCTACATGTCCGGCAATCATTTCTCGGCGGTGAGTGGCGCCGCCTCGTTGATGTGCACGTCGCTCCATGCGCGCCGAGGCGGCGATCGTCTCGCGCGCACGAGCGCCCCGGCTTGGTTCCAGCTTTCCGCGAGGGGGCCGCCGGCCATTCGTCCGTCAATACATGGATTTCCATGGGGTGCGCTGGGGCATGGTGGACTTAGAGTGGAGGCACCGGGTTCGCCAGCACATCTTAAGGTGACTTCGCCAGCGAGATGTCCAGAAGTAGTGCTATACGAAGCATCGACGGTCCAGTTTTTGTCCGGTAGGAGCAGCCGATGACATGCGTGAGGTCGCACCGCCCCCAGTTCTTGCACCTGGGGCTTTTTGTTGCGGCCTATGTTCTGGGCTGCGGATTCGCTCAGTCGCTCGCAATCGTCCCTGGAACAGGTATTGCCATTTGGCCTCCGAGCGGGCTTTTCATCGCTACTCTTGTCCTCGCCTCCAGGCATAGCTGGTCATGGTGGATACTGGCTGCCTGCCTGGCCGAACTGTTCAGCAATTTCTTGTGGTTCCACAGCCCGCTGCCTGCGGCCTTCCTGATCTATACCGGTAATGCTCTTGAAGCGATGGCCGGCGCGTGGCTCGTGAACCGGACCTTGCGGCGACCCGTTCGGCTGGAAACCTTGCAGGAGGTTCTCGCATTCGTCGCGCTGGGTGCCGGAGTTGCGCCGGTCATAAGCGCGACGGTTGGGAGCGCGACGCTTGCGTGGTTTGGCATGCAATCGCAAACCTTCGCGGCGGCCTGGCCTCTCTGGTGGATTGGAGATGCCACCGGGGTCCTGATCATAGCGCCACTGGCGCTGGTCGTGCTCCAGAACTGGCGCGGTAAGATCCAACTGTCGGTAGCGCGATGGATAGAAGCTTGCATCCTGGGGGTGATCTTTCTCGGCGTTGCCACGCTTTCCTTGAGCGGTTACCTGCCGTTCGCCTACATCATCATGCCGCCACTTCTTTGGGCGGCGGTGCGCTTTGAGTTTAGAGGCGCTGCCGTCGCCCTGGCCCTCCTCGCTGTCATCACGGCGGTATTCACAATCTCCGGTGCCAGCCAATTTGCCGGCGATGTCGAGTCCCAGAAGCATAATCAGATCATGCTTCAGCTTTTTCTGGCCATCTCGGCATTTTCAGCGCTGATCGTGGCCGCCATATCCCGGCAGCATCAACTGGCGTTGCTCACATTGCGTCAAAGCGTGGAGGCATTGCGCGACCGGGAAGGGGAGCTCTCGCACCTTGTCGACATGGTTCCGAGCCACGTTTGGCGTCTGACGCCGGACGGCGAGCCGACCTTCTTCAACAAGCGGATGGTCGATTTCCTCGGTATGGACATAGTGGATACGAACAAGCCCGGCATGGGCCGACTGGAGGCGGTCATAGAGACCGTCCATCCGGACGACGCAGCGGAGTTTAGGGACGCCCTATACCGCTGTCTCGCCACCGGCGAGAGCTTTGCGATGCGATACCGCCTGCGCCGCGCCGACGGCGTCTACCGCTGGATGTCGAGCCGCGCGGAGCCCATGCACGATGATGGCGGACGCATCGTCCAGTGGTACGGCCTCTGCCATGACATAGACGATCAGATGTACGCCGAAGAAGCGCTGCGGCGGAGCGAGCGGCAGCTTCAAGAAATGATCGACGCCGTGCCGGTCCGCGTCTGGAGCGCAACCCCTGCGGGTGGGCCAGTCTACTTCAACAAGCGATACCAAGACCATTTTCGCTCCGTCATCCCGAATTTCGAAGCGCTTGAGGAGCCGAGCATCGAAGAATTGCTGCAAGAGCTGATTCATCCCGAAGATGCTCTCGAGGTGCAGCGAACGTTGCGGAATTCTTTCGAAACCGGCGGCGGCTCCGCGATGCGGTTTCGTTGGCTTGAGAAGGATGGCGCTTATCGCTGGGCGGAGTGCAGGGTGGAGCCCCGGCGTGATCAAGATGGTTCGATTGTGCAATGGTACGGGGTCTCTCTCGATATCGACGATGAGGTGCGCGCGCAGCAGGCATTACGCGACCGGGAGCGTGAGCTCTCGCAACTCGTAGACATGGTCCCGGTCCAGATCAGGCGTCTGACGCCCGAAGGCGAGCCGACCTTCTTCAACAAGCGCTTGCTGGACTTTTTCGGTCTGGACGACGTAGCGCAATTGGATAAGGCGAACATGAGCCGGCTGTCGGCAGCCATTCAGACTCTCGTCCACCCTGAAGACAAGGCCCGTCTGCTCGATACCGTCCGCCACTCCCTCGCTACAGGCGACCCCTATTCGATGAAGTATCGTATGCGTCGCGCCGACGGCGCGTACCGGTGGGTTGACGGTCGCGGGGAACCGCTGCGGGATCAAGGCGGAACGATCGTGCAATGGTTCGCAATTTCCATCGACATCGACGATGAGATGCGCGCGCAGGAGGCATTGCGTGAACGCGAGCGAGAGTTGTCGCAGCTCGTCGACGTTGTCCCGGTCGCTATCTCACGTTCGACAGCCGATGGCGAGCCGACCTTCTACAACAAGCGCCTGATAGATTTTCTGGGTCTTGATGTGGCGGATGCACACAAGCCAGGCATGAGTCGCCTGGCCGCCGCCCTGGCCACCGTCATTCATCCCGATGACGCAGCCAGCCTGGGTGAAACCTACAGCCACTCGCTCCTCACCGGCGAGCGTTTCTCCATGAAGTATCGCCTTCGGCGTGCGGATGGCGTGTATCGCTGGGTGGAGGGCCGCGCGGAGCCTCTGCGTGATCAGAGTGGAGCAATTGTGCAATGGTACGCGGTCACACTCGACATCGACGAAGAGGTGCGCGCGCAGGAAGCATTGCGCGAGCGGGAAAGGGAACTCTCGCAGCTTGTCAATTTGGTTCCGAGCCTCCTCTGGCGCCTGTCTCCCGAAGGCGAACCGGTTTTCTTCAGCAAGCGCATGATCGAGTTCTTCGGCCTGAATGTAGGAGATTACGACAAGCAGGGAAGGAGCGGGCTGGCGGCTGCCATAGCAGCCCTCGTTCATCCCGACGATACGGCCCGGCTGGGAGAAGCGCTCAATCGAAGCTTCGCTACCGGCGAGCGCTTCTCGATGAAGTATCGTTTGCGTCGTGCGGACGGCGCCTATCGTTGGATGGAAGGCCGCGCGGAGCCGCTGCGGCACGAGGACGGACGTATCCTCCAGTGGTACGGCCTCTCGCACGACGTTGACGACCAGGTGCATGTCGAGGAGGCATTGCGTGAGAGAGAACGATTCCTCTGGCAACTTGTTGAAACGCTGCCCGCATTGATCGATTGCGCCGCGCCGGATGGCGAGCCGATCTATCGCAGCCAGCAGCTCCGCGAATTCCTCGGATACAACCTTGAAGAATTAGACGGTGCGGGAAAATCCCGGTTGGTCGGCACACTCGACGCCGGCGTTCATCCCGATGACGTCGCGGGGGTGAAGGAGCAGTACGCCCATTCATTGTCCACCGGCGAGCCATACTCGCGCAAGCACCGTCTGCGGCGTTTCGATGGCGAATATCTCTGGGTCGACACGCGCGCTGCGCCGATGCGCAACGCCGAGGGCGCCATTATACAGTGGAATGTCATCTGCCTGGACATCGATAGTGAGGTTCGGACGCAGGAAGAGCTGCGTCTGGCGCAAGAGCGTCTTGCACGGGCAAGCCAGGCGGCAAGCCTTGCTGAGCTTTCGGCGTCTATCGCGCATGAGGTGAACCAGCCACTGGCGGCGATCGTGGCCAACTCACACGCCTGCTACCGTTGGCTGGCCGCTGAACCCCCTAACCTCGTTCGTGCGAAGACCACGGCCGAGCGCATCATCCGGGACGCCAACTCGGCGGCGGATGTTGTCAGCCGCATCCGCGCTCTGTTCAGACCATCCCTTGAAATGAGAACCAGCACACCGATCCCCAGCGTCATTGCCGAAGCGCGTGACCTGATGGCCGAGGAAGCCACGCGCCGTCGCGTTCGCATGAAGGTTGATGTCGAGGGCGAGCTGCCGCCTGTCGCGCTCGATCATGTCCAGGTTCAGCAGGTTCTGATCAATCTCATCCGCAACGGCATGGATGCTATGGGCTCCGTTGCGGGCGACAGGGTTCTTGAGATACGCGTGCGCCGAATGGGGAACGAGGTTCAGACTGAAATCAGCGACCTCGGTCGAGGCGTAGAATTCCCCGACAAGATATTCGAGCCGTTCTTCACGACCAAAGAGCACGGTATGGGCATGGGGTTGGCGGTCTGCCGTTCAATTGTCGAGTCTCATGGCGGGCGGTTGTGGGCGGAGAAGAACGAGCCGCATGGAGCGACATTCATCTTCACCTTGCCCATAAAAGCGAAAGCGACGCCGTGACGATGGCGGATCATATGTCTTCATCGTGGATGAGGATGGACACAATCCCGAAGCTCTCAGCGCACTGCGGCCCTCTATAGCGGCCACACCCCAATACATGGATTTCCATAAGATGCAGCTCTAGCGCGACCGCACTAGAGTGGGGCGTGAACTCGCCAGCCCAGATATTAAGAACAAGTGCTGAACGAAGCGCTGACGGTCCCAAGGCCTTGCTTGTCCGGCAGGAGCCGCCGATGATGATGTTAGCAACGCTCCTGCAACAACGCCTGGCCCTTGTCATCGGAGCATCCGTCGTCGGGATCACCGCTTCCTGGCTGACCGCGACGCCATTTGGCCTGGTGGCCCCGGTTGCCGCCCTTAACCTCTATGCACGTGGTCGCAAGGTTCAACTCCTCTATGCGATATTGGGGATCGCGCTCGTCGGTTTGGTCTGGGCCGCCTGGTTCGACGTTGGCGGTATGCGCGATCTCGCATTGCCGTGGGCAACGTTCTTTGCCGTAGCGCTTTGCGTTGCGGCGGTCGTTGCCACAGGTGTCTCGGCGCCACCCGATGCCGACCCAGGTTGGGCAGCGCAGGTTGTCGAGAGGGTAGTCGGCAATGCATGGGCGACCGATGCCGCCGGCAGGTTCACCTACGTGACGCCGGCCGCACTGGCTGTTCTTGGGATGAGGCTGGACGATCTGAATTCTTCGTCGCAAGAAGGTGAATTTGGCTGGAAGCACGTGATTCATCCAGACGATTGTGACGACGCCGTCGCCACATGGCGTCGCTGCCTGCAAACAGGTGAGCATTACAATGTCGAACATCGCATGTTACGCGCGAGTGGTGCTTACGGTTGGAGTCGAATCTCGGGGCAGCCATTGCGTGACAGCCACGGTTATGTCCTTGCATGGTACGGCACAATTATTGACGGCGATGTTCCGCCCGTCGTCAGTGATCGATTTGCGGACGCCGCCAGTGCCGCGCTCGAGGAAAAAGCCGCGCCCGATGCACCGCATTCGCTGGGCCTTATTCATCCGGATGATCGGACTGCGACGGCTCATGCGGCCGCCCGCGCCTTCTGGACCGGCGTCCCCCAGGTCACGAGACATCGGCAACTCCAGGTCGACGGCAACTATCGTTGGACCGAGACCCGATCAGAGCCCGGGTACAGTACAAGTGTCGACATCGACGATCTGGTGACGGACAGGGAGCCGCCAATTACCACAGGATTAGACCCGCTGGGTGAACCCGAAGCCGAACCAATCCGGTCGGCGAAGGTCATCGAGAGCATATTCGGCAACGGATGGGCATTCGATGCGGCCGGCAGATGGATCTACCTGCATCCGTTTGCCCAGAACTCCCTCGGGGTGACGCCGGAGGATTTGAACGCCTCCTTGAAGGAGGGTCATACCGCCTGGAAACGGCTGCTTCATCCGGACGACTATGACCAGGTCGCAGCCGCATGGCGTCACTGCCTGGAGACCGGCGATCATTTCAATGTCGAGTTTCGCTTTCGGCGCGCGACCGGCATCTATGTCTGGGCTCGAACCGCCGCACGGCCAACGCGCGACAGCCAGGGTCAAATCACAGGATGGTTTGGCATCGCGCTTGACATCGACGTTTATAAGAAAACCGTGGCGGCGTTGCGCGAACGGGAGCAGCAGCTCCAGCAGTTGATCGACACCGTTCCTGCCCTGATCTGGACCACAACGCCCACAGGAACACCGACTTACGTCAACAAACGCTTTATCGACATAACTGGCGCCACCCTCAAGGACATCACCGACGCTGAGGGCTCGCCCTCCCTCAGCGTTATCCATCCGGACGACGTCGGGGCGGCAAGACAGGCAATTGGCCATTCACTCACAACGGGCGATCCCTACATTCAGCGGTATCGGCAGTTGCGGGTGGACGGGAGCTATCGCTGGACGGAGACACGCGCGGAACCGTTGCGCGACGAGGATGGCGCCATCCTCCAGTGGTATGGCGTGTGCGTTGACATACACGATCTCGTCACCGCTCAAGAGGCGCTGCGCGAGAGAGAGCGTTTTGTCTGGCAGCTCGTCGAAACGCTGCCGGCATTGATCGATTGCGCCGCGCCGGATGGCGAGCCGATCTATCGCAGCCAGCAGCTCCGCGAGTTCCTCGGCTACGAGCTTGAAGACTTGGATGGTAACGGAAAATCACGGCTGAGCGGGACGCTCGACGCTGGCGTTCATCCCGACGACGTCGCGGGGGTGAAGGAGCAGTACGCCCATTCATTGGCCACCGGCGAGCCATACTCGCGCAAGCACCGTCTGCGGCGTTTCGATGGCGAATACCTCTGGGTCGACACGCGCGCTGCGCCGATGCGCAACGCCGAGGGGGCCATTGTGCAGTGGAATGTCATCTGCCTGGACATCGATAGTGAGGTTCGGATGCAGGAGGAACTGCGTCTGGCGCGAGAAAGACTTGCACGGGCGAGCCAGGCGGCAAGCCTTGCCGAGCTTGCGGCTTCTATCGCGCACGAGGTGAACCAGCCACTGGCGGCGATCGTGGCCAACTCACACGCCTGCTATCGTTGGCTGACCGCTGAGCCCCCTAACATCGTTCGTGCGAAGACCACGGCCGAGCGCATCATCCGGGACGCCAACTCGGCGGCGGATGTTGTCAGCCGCATCCGTGCTCTGTTCAGACCATCCCTTGAAATGAGAATCAGCACGCCGATCGCCAGCGTCATTGCTGAAGCGGGTAGCCTCATGGCCGAGGAGGCGGCGCGGCGCCGTGTCCGTCTGGACATCGACGTCGAGAGTGAGCTTCCGCCTGTCGCGCTCGATCGTGTCCAGGTCCAGCAGGTTCTGGTCAACCTCATCCGCAACGGCATCGAGGCGATGGACCCTGCTGCGGGCGAAAGGATTCTCGGTGTGCGAGTGCGTCGAATTGGGGATCTGGTCCAGACGGAAATCAGCGATCGTGGCCTGGGCGTCGAATTTCCGGACAGGATATTCGAGCCGTTCTTCACGACGAAAGAGCAGGGGATGGGGATGGGGTTGGCGATCTGCCGGTCGATCATAGAGTCTCACGGGGGGCGATTGTGGATGGAGAGGAACGAGCCGCATGGAGCGACGTTCATCTTCACCTTGCCTATAAAGGCGCCATGACGATGGAAGATCATATTGTCTTCATCGTGGATGACGATGAACGTATTCGGGAGGCGCTCGGCGAATTGCTGGCCTCGCACGGTTTGCGCGCCATCGCGTTTGGATCAGCGGGTGACTATGTCAGCGCGGACAAGCCGGACGCCCCGTCGTGCCTCATCCTCGATGTCGAGCTGCCGGATATTAACGGCCTTGATCTGCAGGGGCAGATCGCGGAGGGCGATCATCCGCCGATCGTTTTCATAACCGGACATGGAGACATCCCATCCTCGGTGCGTGCGATCAAGCACGGCGCCGTGGATTTCCTGACCAAGCCCTTCAGTGATGCGGATCTTATGGCCGCAATCCACGCGGCGATCGCGCAGGATCGAGAAAAGCGAGCAGAGCGCGCCGAGCTTGGTGTGCTGCGGCAACGCTATCTTGATCTGACGCCGCGCGAACGTGAGGTGCTGCCACTGGTGGTGAGCGGTCTGCTCAACAAGCAGGCCGCCGCGGAACTCGGGATCAGCGAGGTCACGCTACAAATCCATAGAAGGAATGTGATGCAGAAGATGGCGGCGGCGTCGCTGGCCGATCTCGTCCGTTTCGCGGAGCGACTGGAGATCCCGATCACCCACTCGCGCCGAGCGGGAGGGAGCTGAGCGTGACCAAGCGAAGACCTGTCGTGGCGGTTGTAGATGACGATCCAAGACTGCTTGAGTCGCTGGAGGACCTTCTTGAATCCGCGGGCTATGTGGCTCGCAGCTTCTCGTCGGCGGGATCGCTGCTCGTCGACGGACTGTCGGGCGTGGACGTACTCATCACGGATATCGGGATGCCTGGTATGGACGGCTTCGAACTTCGCGACCTGGTGAAGAAGGCGCGCCCGGAACTGCGGGTCTTCCTGATCACCGGCCGTCACGAGATAGCGGATCAGTACCGCGCCAGGGGCATCAGTGGGTTTTTCCGCAAACCTTTTGATGGCCAGGCCCTGCTTGCCGCCGTCAGCGACGCTTTACGCAACCAAGAAACCGAGGACAAACATGAGAGTTGACCAGCCGCTCTTACGGAAATCGGCGCCGTTATCGCAGCAGCAGCGGAAGCGTGAAGCGGGGCAGCCGCTCGTCATCATTGTCGATGACGATGCGTCTGTTCGAGAGGCGCTGTTCGAATTGATCCTGTCGGCGGGTTTCCTGCCGGTCTGCTTCACCTCGACCCGCGAATTGCTTGACGCCGACATACTGGACAGCCCCGGCTGCCTGATCCTCGACGTGCGCATGCCAGGGACGAGCGGTCTCGATCTGCAGCATCATCTTGCGAAGAACGGAAACCCCAAGCCCATCATCTTCCTGACCGGGCATGGCGACATTCCGATGACCGTCCAGGCGATGAAGGCCGGCGCCGTGGACTTTCTGACCAAGCCGGTGCGGGACCAAACACTGCTCGACGCCGTGATCGCGGGCATCGCGACGGATGCCGAGCGGCGGGCGCAGGCCGTGGTCGTCAAGCGCAACATCGAGCGCGTCGAGACGCTGACGCCACGCGAGCGCGAGGTTCTGCATGAAGTGGCGCGCGGCCGTCTCAACAAGCAGATCGCCTTCGAACTCGGCATCAGTGAAGTGACAGTCAAGCTGCATCGCGGCAATGTCATGCGCAAGATGGAGGCCGCTTCCATCGGCGAGTTGATCCGGGC
Organism: Mesorhizobium sp. B2-1-8; assembly: GCF_006442545.2. NCBI lineage: Bacteria > Pseudomonadati > Pseudomonadota > Alphaproteobacteria > Hyphomicrobiales > Phyllobacteriaceae > Mesorhizobium > Mesorhizobium sp. B2-1-8. Next base: position 5,957,782 of record NZ_CP083952.1, on the reverse strand, counting down.
ATGGGAAACACTGCCCGCGCCGATGCGCGAAGCCGGGGCAACTTCTGCTCTGGGATAGGCTTATCCATGCTCCGTCAGCAGAGTCAGCAATGCACCGTTTCGCAGCCTTCGGTGCGCAAACTCGGCGGCACCGCCATTCGCTCGGTTGGCGACATTTCCCGCCGCCAACGACTCATGCACAACGACGCCGATTTCGTCCAGTCGCATGAGGCGCTTGCGTAAATGCGCGAGGAAAATGGCACGCCGGCCACCCGCATGCGCGTCCGGCAGACCTTTGCGACGAACACAGCGACGTGGCCACCTCGAGCCTCCTATGAGAATTGGATCGACGAGTCCGAGCGGCGGGTCTGGCTCCTGTCGTGACCCTTCGCAGATCGAACCGATATCGCCGGTTGCAACCCGACGCCCGGGGGGCCATATCCTTGATGCCCCATCCGGGAGCACGCATGCCTGCCGAATGATGTCATGAGCGCCCTGCCTCGGCAGGACCCACACCTCGGCGTGCCTATCCTGCACCTTGGCATCGTATCACAGATCCTTCCGTAGAATAGGTTCGCGGCCCGGATCGGCGCATCCTCTTCCCAGCCATCACGCCCGTCGAGTTTCGACCGCTCCTTCGCTCGCCCCTCCCCAAATGCGATCGTGCAGGTCGATTTCGACAGTCGTGATGGTGAGCTGGAAGTTCAAAGCCACACATCATGGATGGATGCGATGAATAAGAATGGACTTTTCTCCGTTGGCGGATCCCGCCGCGATGTCTTGTTGGCTGGCTTGAGCGCCGTTGCGGCGGCCGGTCTGCCTCCGGCTGCCTTGGCCACGAACCGAAAGCAAAACCTTCCCACCTCTCAATCAAACAAAGGATCCAAGCCGATGAGCACCATCACAACCAAGGACGGCACCGAAATTTACTACAAGGATTGGGGCAAGGGCTCGGTTGTAACGTTCTCGCACGGCTGGCCGCTGAACTCCGACGCCTGGGACGGTCAGATGCTCTTTCTCGCACAGAACGGCTTCCGGGTGGTTGCGCACGACCGCCGCGGCCATGGCCGGTCCAGTCAAGCCTCGTCCGGCAATGACATGAACGGCTATGCCGACGATCTGGCAGCGGTGATCGAGGCGCTGGACCTTCGGGACGCCACGCTGGTCGGACATTCCACCGGAGGCGGCGAGGTCGCTCGCTATATCGGACGTCACGGGACGAAGCGTGTCGCCAAGGCCGTTCTTGTCGCCGCCGTTCCGCCGATCATGCTGAAGACCTCGGCCAATCCGGAAGGCCTGCCCCAGGAAGTATTTGACGACATGCGGAGCGCGCTCGTCAGGGACCGCTCGCAATTCTACCGCGACCTGGCGCCGATGTTTTATGGCGCAAACAGGCCCGGCGCCAAGGTTTCGCAAGGGATCCTGGATCAGTTCTGGCTGTGGAGCATGCAGGCCGGTCTTCTGAACGCCTACGAAAGCGTCAAGGCATTCTCCGAGACCGATTTCACCGAGGACCTCAAGAAGTTCGACGTGCCGACCCTGATCCTGCACGGCGAGGACGACCAGATCGTTCCCGTCAAGGACTCGGCGGTCAAGTCGGCGCGACTGATAAAGGGTGCCAAGGATATCTACTACCCCGGGGCGCCGCACGGCATCACAGCCACGCACCAGGACCAGGTCAACGCTGACCTGCTCGCCTTCATCAGGGGATGATGTTGCCTAAACTGCCGCGTCGTTCGCAATTCCCTGGAGTTCCCAATGACCATCCTCGGCAACCTTTCGCGGGTGTTGAACCGCATGTCGGGCGGCCCTCGAGGCCAAACGTTGAGCGCTCGCATAGCCGAGTGGTGGCCGGAATGCTGGTTTTGTCTACTCATGTCTCGGGCGGTGGAGCCGAACCACTGCGCCATCGAACTCGATCGCTGGCGTAGTCAAAGTGAACACGCTGAGGCACGCATGGCGTACGGACGGCCACCAGGGCAACAGCTGCCGAGGCATGAAACTTCTGCCGAACAGGCGGGCACTGCACACGCTCAACTCGTCCGCGAGCTAGCGAACTGGTCATTATTTGAAGGAGGGATGCCGCCAGAGGTCCTGGAGACCTCTGGCGGTCCTCCGCTCGCTACGGAGGTGGCCGCCGGCGTTCGACACTATGTGATTGCCGACCATCGCCGCCGGGCGCCTGTCCTTCCACAAGGACCAATCCATAAGGACCAATGCGCTCTGGAGGAATTTGGGCCGGCAGAGGGCCGGGAAATTTATCGATCGTAAGTAGCTGTTTTGCGAGTCCAATCTCGGCGCTGCTGTTCATCCGCCATGATATGACAGGCCGGGCCGGTCGATCTATCGATCAAACCTGGCGCTGAACTACAGGGCGTGATCGCAGAGCAGATCGATACCTATTCGTGGCAGAGGTCCCGGCGCGCCGTACAGCCCAGCTGTGCGAGCGGTGCAGGATCTGCCCGAGAAGTAGGGTTCACATTTCCAAGGAATATCGCTGATACGACGAAAGGACCGAGGCCGCGCCCCGGTCCTTCAATTTCCTGACTGTCAGGCTCAGCGGCCCCAAATGCCCTGGCCGTATTCGTCGTTGGGAATCATCGGTTTGCGTACGGTTTGCCGCACGTCGGCGTCGTTGTTCGTCTTTTTGGTCGAGCGAGTATGCATGTAGTCCGTGACAGCTGCAGGCTGCAGATCCCTGTCTGACCCATAGTGGTCGCTTCCGGCGAAGGCGCCTCCTGCCGAAACAAGAAGAACAGCGGCAGTAAGGACGGTCGTTTTCATCGAGTAACTCCTGTATTGGTTTCTGGACAATCAGTACTACAGAAATATAATACCCGCGCAGGTGCCGAGCGATAAGACGAGCTGACTGCCTGAGCGGCACAAAAGAATTGGGCGGTGTAGGCCAAGGTGCAGGGGATAATGTCGTTGGCTTTTCGGCCGCGCCGCCCTTGCTTGTTCTACCAGCGTGCAAACCAACGACATGCGTAAACGCCGTGCTGGAGGTATGTCGACTGCATCATAGCCGTTTGCGGGAGATCACCCATGCTCGCAACGGGTCTGGCATAGACCTTCGCATGGCGAGACCGACGCTTCTGTTCGATGGCCTCGCGGGCCGATGCGGTGCAATTTCCACCGACGTCAGTGACCATCCGTGGAGGCGCATGCCGACCCAGGGAGGCCAGCGGCGGAGGTGGCCGATACGGCCGTGATAAGGCGATCAGCAGGAGACAGACATGAGCTTGGACAATACCTCACAGCCCGGTAGACCGGGGTCGGACGAATTGGTTCCGTCGCGCTACGCGCTGCGGGTCGGCGAGATTGAAGTAATGGTGGTCAGCGATGGAGTGCTACCGATACCAGCCCCGGTTATGGCACACAACGTCGACCCGGCCGTCCGGGCGGCCTGGCTGGAGGACATGTTCCTGCCGCCCGAAATGCTCGAGTGGCCGCTGAACGTGATCGTGCTGCGTAGCGGCGGCCGGACCATACTCGTCGACGCTGGGCTGGGCATGGACCCGGACTTGCACTTGCCGCAGGCAGGGCGGTTGGGCCAGCGACTGGAAGCCGCCGGCATCGATCTCGCATCCGTCACCGACGTGGTGCTTACCCACATGCACATGGACCACATTGGCGGGCTGCTCGTCGAGGGAGTGAAGGACCAGCTGCGTCCGGATCTGCGGATCCACGTGGCAGCCGCCGAGCTCAAGTTCTGGGAGTCGCCCGATTTCTCGCGCGCCTCAATGCCGCCGGGGTTCCCAGACGCACTTCGGCGAGCGGCAAAGCAGTTCGTGAACGACTACCGCAAGCAGTTGCGGCCATTCGAAGAGGAGCATGAGGTGGCGCCGGGGGTGATCGTCCGTCGCACCGGCGGCCATACCCCCGGGCACAGCGTCGTCCGCCTCGCGTCCGGCGGCGATCGGCTGACGTTCGCGGGCGACGCCGTGTTCCAGGTCGGGTTCGACCGCCCAGACTGGCACAACGGCTTCGAACACGATCCCGAAGAGGCGGCCCGCGTCCGCATCGGTCTCTTGCGGGAGTTGGCGGCGACCCGCGAGCCCCTGGTGGCCACTCACCTGTCGTTCCCATCCGTCTGCCACGTCGCGGTCGACGGCGACGCTTTTCGTTGCGTACCGGCCGTCTGGGATTACTGACCGCTTGTCGGGTTAATGCATGTCGCGCAAAAGTGACCCCGGTTTTGCGGACATGCATCGAACAAAAAAACTTAGAGCGCGTCGCATGGATCAGTTTTGACGCGACGCGCTCTAAAATCGCCGCTCGGACATCGTCGCGGATCATGGCGACGGCCGCTTGAAGTGTGACTCTCTTCGCCAGAGACCTTCGGCGCCAGGCTATGAAGAGTTAGCGCGGAAATGCTGGCCAGCGGCCGCGATTCCTGTTCCGGCATCTGCCGGCCTTCCACACTAGCGATAAATACCTCACTGCGACGCACGGGAAATCGGGCCTCATCCCGCTGGTCCCCATCCCCTGATGGCCTACCCTGTACCTTGGCATCGTATGACAGACCCTTCCGTAGAATAGGCGGGCGCGCCGCGTCGGCGCATCTTCTCCCTCACGGTCACGACAGGCCATGAAGGAGAAAGCAAATGTCAAATATTACTGGAGTTCTGGCGCTCACTGCAGCGCTTGCTATGTCGGGCAGCGCGGTAGCGCAGGCCGCGAGCCCTCAGCCCAAGCCGACGATCGTACTGGTGCACGGCGCCTTCGCAGGGTCATCGAGCTGGGACGCAGTCATCACCAAACTCACCAGGGACGGTTATGTAGCGATAGCCGCAGCCAATCCGCTCCGCAGCGTCGCCGGCGATGCAGCGGCGGTCTCGGCCATCGTCCGGTCGGTTTCCGGGCCGGTCGTGCTGGTGGGTCATTCCTATGGCGGGCCTGTCATCACCGAGGCCGCCAATGGCAACGCCAATGTCAAGGCCCTGGTGTACGTGGCAGGATTCGCACCGGATACCGGCGAATCGGCCTTCACGCTTTCTGGCAAGTTTCCCGGCAGCACCTTGGGGAGTGCGATTGTCCCAGTCGCATTGCCGGACGGCGGACGGGATCTCTTCATCCAGCCGGACAAGTTCCGCGCGCAGTTCGCCGCCGATGTTCCCGAAGAGCAGGCTTTGCTCATGGCGGCCACACAACGCCCCGTTACGCAGGCAGCTCTGGCTGACGCTTCGGGCGTCGCCGCATGGAAGACGCTGCCGTCCTACATGATCTACGGCTCAGATGACCGCAATATCCCGCCAGCCGTCATGAGCTTCATGGCTAAACGCGCGCACGCCGTAAAAACCATCGTCATCGAGGGCGCGTCCCACGCTGTGATGGTCTCGCATCCCGACGAGGTCACTTCACTGATCGAGGACGCTGCATCGGCTCACTGAGCAGTTGGCCGGGAACGTCTCTGTTCGATCAAACAATCCAGTAGCAGCACGCAAAACCAGGAGCTTAGACATGAAAATCGTCGTCATCGGCGGAACCGGGCTGATCGGCTCAAAGACTGTGGAGAGGCTACGAAACAAAGGACACGACGTGCTTGCCGCGTCACCGAACTCGGGAGTCAACACCGTCACGGGCGAAGGGCTGGCCGCCGCGCTTGCGGGCGCGCAGGTCGTCGTTGATCTCGCAAACTCGCCGTCGTTCGAGGAAAAGGTTGCCATCGAGTTCTTCGAGACGGCCGGACGAAACCTCTTTGCAGCCGAAACGGCAGCTGGCGTGCGCCATCACGTTGCGCTGTCGGTTGTCGGCACCGACCGCCTGCAGGGCATGGGGTATTTCCGCGGCAAGATGGCTCAGGAGAGGCTCATCAAAGAGTCGGGCATTCCCTACACGATCGTTCACGCGACGCAGTTCTTCGAATTCACGTCCGCGATCGCCAATGCCGGCGCCGTCGGGGACACCATTCACCTGTCGCCGGCATACTTCCAGCCGATGGCAGCCGACGATGTCGCCGATGCAATGGCGGACGCCGCGCTTGCGGCGCCACTGAACGGTATGATCGAAATCGCCGGTCCGGAGCGGGTGCGTCTCAGCGAACTCGTCGGGCGGTTCCTGAAGGCTACCAAGGACCCTCGCAAACTGGTCGTGGATCCTCACGCGCTCTACTACGGCGCGGTGGAAATTGACGATCGAACGCTCGTCCCCGGCGAGAATGCTCGCATCGGCTCGATACACTTCGACGATTGGCTCAGCCACTCCGCGCAACAGAAATAGGCAGTCAGAAAAGGACCGCCGATCTCGTGATCCACCAGATCGGCGGTCTTTCACCATTCTCTTCCAAACAGGAGACCGACATGATCAAGACATTTCTCTGCGCGGCGGCGCTCGCCACCGCATTTGTTCCCGCAGCTATGGCCCACGATGATGCAAGCGTGAAGCTTGTTTACGACCAGGCTCTTCCAAACGTGCCCGGCAAGAGCATGAAAGCCGTGCTTGTCGAGTATGCACCGGGCGGCACATCGCCGGCCCATACCCATCCCAACTCCGCGTTCATCTATGCAACCGTCCTGGAAGGAGCGATCCGGAGCCAGGTCAACGATGGACCCGTGACGACCTATCGCGCCGGCGAAAGCTTCTCTGAATTTCCGGGCGACCATCACGCCGTGAGCGAGAACGCGAGCAAGACGGAACGCGCTCGCCTGCTTGCGATCTTCGTCGTTGATACAAGCGAGACGAACCTGACGACGTACGCGAAGTGAGCTTGGAGCACCCAGTTAATCTGGGCGCACCACCGGCGGGAAGGAAAGGTCACTGCCATGAATGCAATCGCCAGTCGGATACTCGCGGGGATCGCAGTCGCCGATACGCCACTCGTCGTTCAGGCGATCGAATATGCCCGCCAGAAATGTGAACCTTATTTGTTCAACCACGTGGTCCGATCCTGGCTGTTCGCGACCAGGATCGGACAGATTCAGAACGTCGAGCACGACGCGGAAGTCGTTGCCGTCGGCACCCTGTTACACGACCTCACGCTCAATGAGAACTTCGCCGGGCCACGCCGTTTCGAGGTGGAAGGCGCCGACCTTGCCCGGACTTTCGTTCGGGAAGGCGGCTTCGACGAGCGACGCGCTCAACTCATCTGGGACAGCGTCGCCCTGAACTCGACGCCGTCAATCGGCCTCTACAAGGAGGCTGAGGTGGCGCTGTGCACCGCCGGCGTCTGCCTCGATGTCGTTGGGCTGCAATACAACCTCATTTCGTCCGCCGAGATCGCAAAGGTCGTCCGCGAATTCCCGCGCCTTGGAATGAAGCAACGAATGACGCGATGTTTTTGCCATATCGCCAAGGTCAGGCCGGAAACGACATATGACAACTTTGCCCGGGATTTCGGTGAGCGCTTTGTCACTGGCTATAAGGCTCCTTCATCGGTTGATTATGTGATGAACACGGCCTTCGACGACTGATGTTGGCCAGTTGCCCATCTTGCTCCGGCACGCTCCGCAAGGCGCGCCCAGGAGGACGTCATGCGCATTGACAGTCTGCATCCGGTGACATCGGCCCGCCTCATGGTGATCGGCGTGGACGCTACGCTGCGGAATGCAGCGCTCTCACTTTCCAATCCAGCCATAGGCCTGGTTGTAGTGTGCCACGGCAGTGGAGAGGCCGCAGGCGTGTTGAGCAAATCCGACCTTGTGCGTCATCTGGCGAATTCAGGATCGGCGGACGCGGCCGCATCGACACTGATGGGCCGGTCCGTCGTCTCCTGCGGTCCCGAAGACGACGTCCATTCAGTCTGGCAGACCATGGTCGCACAAGGACTTCAGAACGTCCCGATTCTCGGCGCCGGCTCGAAACCGCTTGGCATTCTCGATATCCGCGATGCGATGAAGGCGCTCTTCGAGCAAGAGGAGTTCCAGGAGCGGCTGCTCGCCAACTACATTGGCGGTGTCGGCTACCAATAGCGCATCAGCGGGACACCGCTTTGCGACCTCCACCAGGCAACAGGACACCACCGACCGCAGATGCCCATCACACGCCTAAACGTCGAGCAAACGGGGAATGGAATGTCACGCGCAGAAGTAAAAATAGATGTCTTCGACCGCCCCGCCAGTGTTGTTCCGGACGGGGCGCCCATGCAGCTGTCGACAGCTGGCATCGTTCATGACCTGGGCAACCTCATTCAGGTCGCTTCATCCGCATTGAACCGGCTGGCTCGCGACCCGGGCGTCTCAGCGACCCCGGCACTTGTGCTCGTAATCGCCAGTGCCAGGACGGCCCTGGAACGAGCTGGCGGGCTTGTCCGCCATACCATCAGCCTGGCCCGGGAGAACCACACTGAAATCGAACATGCCGACGTGGCTACGTGCCTGGCCGAAATCGAGACTTTCATCCGAACTGCCTGGGATCCCAACATCCGTCTTGCGGTTCGAGTCAGGCCCGATTTGCCCTTGGCAAAATGCGATCGGATGGATCTGCAAAACGCGGTTCTAAACCTCGTGTTCAACGCGCGCGATGCAATGCCGAACGGCGGTTTGATTTCTATCGAGGCGGCGGCGATCGGGGAAGGCTCCGACGCCACCCAGATCGATCTTCGTGTCGCGGACAACGGCATCGGAATGACGCGCGAGACGATCGCCTGCGCCTTCGATCCTTTCTTCACGACGAAAGGGGAAGGCCTGGGCGGTGTCGGCTTGCCGATGGTGAAGCGTTTCGCCGGGCAGTCAGGCGGAAGTGTCGAGATCGAGAGCATGCTGGGGTCAGGCACAACCGTAATATTGCGGTTGCCCGCGATACGATTGGGAATCGACGAGACGCGATCAGTCGACCTGCCTTATGAAGCGTCCGATCAGGCGCCGATCCGCGGAGGGCAATGAGCATCGCACCTTGATTCCCTTCGCCAAGTCACGGACCGCTGTCAAGACGACTGTGTCGATATTCACGATTCCGGTCCGGCGATCTTGCGTGCTAATGTTCTGGAATGCTGCTTTCGCCGAACGTCGGCGTCCCGCTCGACAGGATCGCCGCAAGATCTTTGGCCATTTCAGGCCTCTCGAGCAGCAAGGAAGCGAAGCTTTTCTGATCAATTTCGTAAACTGCGACGTGGGTCATTTCCCGTAACGTCGACATCTCGCCAATGCCAGCGAGCAGACCGTTCTCGCCGAAGAAGTCGCCGGGCGAGAGGCGGCCGATTTCCCGCGGGCTGGCCTCGTCTTCGCCGCGTCGCCGGACGATGACGCCGGTCCGAACGATCATCAGTGACGGCAGGATCTCTCCTTGCCGGGCGATGATGTCGCCCTTGCGGTAGGTGCGAACAGAGGTCGTTGCAGCGAGCGACTCCTGTTCGGCATCCGTCAGTGCGGAGAACAGCGGTATGGACTTGATAAGTTCGATCGGGGTGAAGCGCGGGGGTGCCGCCGCCTCATCGCTCAACGGGCTGGTCGCAGCAACCGAAGCGGAAAGCGGCATCGCCAGCAGCATGCAGGCCCACTTCGAATGGCGATAGATCAGATCGAAGATTTCGTTTCTGGCCGCACCTTGCTGGTCGAGATTTGCGACGCGAAAAAAGAGCTGGACCTCGATAGCCGCCGCATCCAGGCTGGCGATCGCAACCGCAGGCGAGGGCTCCTTGAGAATTGTGTTGCAGCTCAGCAGTACGGTATGCATGAGGTCTACGACGATCGCCGGCGTCGTGGTTGGCGCCATCCTGACGGTCACGGCAAGTCCGTGGCTCTCGTCCGGGTTACTGACATTTGTTCACGCCGATTTCGGCGAGAAGGCTGTTCGGTACCGCTACAACGTCATGGGCCGCGGTAAGGAGATGGGTCGACTGCCAATTGGTCTCGATAACGCGCCCTTCGGTTCCGTCGCTCAGAATGATCCAGTTTCCAAGCACATAGGGGCGACCGACGTTGAGCGCGATCCCGGAAAACAAGTCACCGAGCGTGTTCTGGAGCGCCAATCCCAGCATGATGGCAAAGACGCCCGACGTCGTGATTAGGGTGCCGACCGGCACGGCAAAGACGAATGCCAGGATCGACAGGAGCATTCCAACGTAGACGATACCGACGACGAGGTCTTGCAAGAGGCGTGCCTCGCGCGGCTTTCGCTCGACGACGAGATAGATGCGAACAAATCCGATCAGCGCCCACCAGATGCGGATTGCGACGAGTTTAAGGGCGGCGAGATAATTTTCGGCCAGCTTGTCATAGCGCGTCGCGATGCGACGGAACTGCTTGGCTTTGTTGAAGAAGCGCTCGATCAGATTACGGGCTTTGTATAAGAAGGGGCTGAAGCAGATCGGGTCTTTTCGATTGGCCTTCGGCGGGATATTGGCCCATGCCTTCTGGTCGGTGATGGCAGTGCGAAATGCGTTGGCATCGTAGCCCTTGTCGGCGAGCAGCATGGCACCCTCGGGCAAATCCTTGATCAAGTCGGCTGCGGAGGCGATGTCGCTCTTCTGGCCTGCCGTAAGCATCAGCTTTATTGGCCTGCCTTCGGCGTCGACGAGAGCATGGATTTTAGTTGTCAGCCCATCTCGGGAACGATCGAGACAATGATCTCGACCCCCCTTTTTGCCGTCGCGCCATGCTGATGGACGCGAACAATGGAGGTGTCGATCATCTGCACCTTGCCGTCATGGCCTGTGGTGATAGCGTCCATGAGGCGATCCCACACACCTGCTTTCCGCCAGCGGACGAAGCGGTTGTAGCAGGTGGTGCGTGGGCCATATCGCTCGGGTAGGTCTCGCCACGGTGCGCCGGAACGAAGCACCCAGAAGATGCCGTTGAGCACGCGGCGGTCGTCTGCACGCGGCACACCACGCGGTTTGTTGGGGAGAAGCGGCTTGATCACGCGCCATTCGAAGTCGCTAAGATCATATCGGCTCATGATGATTCTGAATCAGAACCTGGCGTGATATGAAAGCGTCAATTGAAAGAATGATCCATTGCCGAGGAAGGCATAGCTATAAGGCCGGTAGATGAATTCCGTTAGAGCCGACGAGTGGGACGCCGTTCACACTGTCCATGAATTTTATGATCGACCCTTGAAGGGGATCGCCGACTATAAAGGGTTCCCGCATGCTTATATGCGCGAATGGGATGTAGATCAGGACGACTGGGCGGATACGCTCCTGTTGAGCCCGGTCAGTGACGAACAACTGTCTGCCGTCAAAGAGCAATGGCATCTCTGGTTGCGGTGGCGATCGGCGCACGACAATGGCACTCTGCGGCCAGAAGACCATCACCCGACTCTCGCAAAGGATAGGAAGCGCTACGAAGAGCTAGCCACAGTCGTCGAGGCCGCCCTGAAGGTCGAAGACGCGAAATCGATCAGGGTGAAGGCCGACTTCCGTGGCGACATCCTGTCTATGGGGAAAACGGCAGTTCGATGGACTGAGCCCGATGATGGCGGCACTCCACCCATCTCGGCCATTCCGCATTTATGAGTTCACGACCTAACCCTCTATTTCCTGAACTAAGGCCCTGGCTATTCCTGCACGCGAGGGTTCCCTTGTCGTGCGGATCGGCATTGACTGCTCGGATCGGTCCAGGATGTTTTCTATCGGTGCCTGGTCAACGGGCGGAAAGCACGCGCCGTGGACAACCCACCCTGTCCATCAAGGTTTGGTCTCCGGCCCGGCGATCCCGCCATCACCTGCGGCCTCGCTTTTTTCGAGAACCGCTTCGGTGATCGAGTTCGGCAGCCGACGCGGTGTCTCGACCAGCCCGAGCACTGGCATGACGACGATGAAGAACGCAAAATAGTAAAGCGTGGCCAATTGGGACATGATTGCGTAGGCGCCTTCCGCCGGCCCTGAGCCAAGCCAGCCGAGAAAGAGAGCGTTGGCTACGAACACCCAGAAGAACACCTTGTACCAGGGCCGGTAGACCGCCGAGCGGACCTTCGAGGTATCGAGCCACGGCACGACGAATAGCATCGCTATTGAGCCGAACATCGCGAGCACGCCGCCGAGTTTCGAATTGATAGGTCCGACATTGAAGGTGACGGCGCGCAGGATTGCGTAGAACGGCAGGAAGTACCATTCCGGCACGATATGGGCGGGCGTCTTCAGTGGGTTGGAGACCGTCTGATTGTCCGGATGACCAAGGTAGTTCGGCAGGTAGAAGACGAAGTAGGCGAAGAAGAACAGGAACACGATCATGCCGAATGCGTCCTTGACGGTGGCGTAAGGCGTGAAGTCCACGACATCGGCCGTCGATTTTACCTCAATGCCGGTCGGGTTGTTCTGGCCGACTACGTGAAGCGCCCAGATATGCAAGGTCACCACGCCGGCGAGCATGAACGGCAGCAGATAATGGAGTGCAAAGAAGCGATTGAGGGTCGGATTGTCGACCGCGAAGCCACCGAGCTGCAACTGTTGGATCCAGTCGCCGACGAGCGGGATGGCGGTGAAAAAGTTGGTGATGACGGTTGCACCCCAGAAAGACATCTGCCCCCAAGGCAGCACGTAGCCCATGAAGGCCGTCGCCATCATCAACAAAAGGTTGGTACAGCCAAGTACCCACAGAAGCTCACGCGGGGCCTTGTAGGAGCCGTAGTAGAGTCCGCGGCGGATGTGGATGTAGACGGCGATGAAGAAGAACGAAGCGCCGTTCGAATGCAGAGCGCGCAACAACCAGCCCGAATTCACGTCGCGCACGATCTTTTCGACCGAATTGAACGCCAGCGCCGTGTCGGGAACATAATGCATCGCCAGCACGACGCCGGTGAGGATCTGCGAAACCAGCATGATCGTGAGAATGCCGCCGAAGGTGTAGGCGTAGTTCAGGTTGCGCGGGACGGGATAGACGATGAAGCTGCCGTGCACCAGCCGTGGCAACGGCAGGCGGGCGTCGAACCAGCGTCCGATACCGGTCTTGGGCTTGTAGGTCGAGTGGCCCGCGCTCATGGAAATCCCCTGCCTCAGCCGATACGGATCTTGGTGTCGGAAATGAACTTGAACACCGGCACCGCCATATTCTCTGGCGCCGGCCCCTTCCGGATACGGCCGGCAGTGTCGTATTGCGAACCGTGGCACGGGCAGAGCCAGCCGCCGAAATCGCCTTCCTGACCGAGCGGGATGCAGCTGGAATGGGTGCAGACCTGGACCATCACCATCCAAGCTTCTTTGCCCGGCGTGGTGCGGTTGGCGTCCGTCGCCGGCGCGTCGGCGGTCAGATTGGCGTTGCGGGCGATCGGGTCTTTGAGATCGCCAAGATTGACTGCCTGGCCATCCTTCATTTCCTGTTCGGTGCGGTTGCGCACCACCACCGGCTTGCCGTGCGACTTGACGACGAGCGACATACCGGGCGTCAACGAGGAGATGTCGACTTCGACCGCGGCCAGCGCCTCGGCGGTGCGGGTTTCGGAGTCGGAAGCGTCGGCCATGATAGCGACCCCTGTTATTGGAAAGGCTGCGTCGAGCAAGCAAGGTCGGTGTGCCCGCCTCGCCTCGAGGTTCCATCTCGGGTCGAAATATGCCGGCCACGGCGGGATGTGAGCCATCGTGCCAAGGGCACGTGCTTCCAATACCTTCGTTTATGGTCTCCTGAGCGAAGGACTGGCCGGACCATCGAGGCGTCACGCGCCGTGACAGAGGCTGGACCCCTGCGTGGCGCACACCGCAGTCGCAGGACAATTGTTTCAGCCCGCTCATACCTCGGCATAGGCGCGCCTACCTGTCGGTGTCGTGGCCGCGCTTTCATCGAAGTGCGATTTTTCTGGAGGGGTTTTCTCTTCGAAGCCGCGGGCAAGGATAGCGACAAGCAGCGCGTGGCGCTGGGGACGTCTCCGTCCGAGACCAAATAACAGAACGCAGTCGGGTCCAGAAAGGAAAAAACGGTGAAGCTCTTCTATAACCCTCTTGCCCGCAGCCTTTCTTACCACATCGCCCTACTGGAGGCTGGTGCTTCCTTCGAGCGCGAAACGGTGAACCTCAAGACGAAAAGAACGGCCTCTGGGGATGATTTCACCGGCATCACGCGCAGGGAGTACGTTCCAACCCTCGTGCTGGATAACGGGGAGACGTTGACAGAAAATGTCGCCGTTCTCGACTGGATCGCGTCGCAATATCCAGAACTGGGCGTCGGAGGGCCGCTGGGCCGTACCCGCGTTCTGAAGGCGCTGACCTACATTTCAACCGAAATACATCGAAGCTTCAAGCCCATGTGGCATCAGGACAGCGATGCGGAAAAGGCCAAGGCGAGCGCGACGAATGCGATGCAATTCGACCTGTTCGCCGATGGTCTGTGGACCGATTATCTATTCGGCGACAACCCGAGTGTCGCGGATTTCTACCTCCTCGTAACGCTGCCTTGGGTCGCGCGCTTCCACGTCCCGATCCCTGCGCCCGTTGGAATCCCTGCGCGCCCGAATGGCGGCCCGTCCTGCGGTGCGCATCGCGATGGAACGCGACGGGCTCGTCTAACCGCGAACTGGATCTCCTTGCATCCACCAAACACAAGATAACGCCCGAGCCAGACACAACGAAGGAGTCCATTCAATGCTACCGTTTCTGCAGACGCTACATCTGATCGCTGCCAAGCGCGGCGATGGGTTACGCCCCGAATTTCTGAGGATGGAAGCCGAGGAAGCGCTCACGCTTCCGTACATTCGATCAGAACTCCTAGCACTGCCCCCTAATCGCATGGGTCAAATACTTGCGTCGATGAAGACGCCGTCGAAATAGGCGTGACGCTTTCTTGTCGGCTGATGCGGCGGGTTGTCGTTTCCGCTTGTCGGTCATAGCAATCACAGAGGCTTCATCATGGATAAGAGCAAGTCTAACGAGAAAATCGACCATAGTCGCCGCCGCATTGTTGGTGCCGCGGCAATGACGTTCGCCGCCACCGAGTTTGGCTTGAATGTGCCGGTAACGGCAGCCGGTTGGGCGAAGCAGGCAACAGCGTCTGCAACGCAGCCGGCGCACAGATCATTCGGCTCGCTCAGGCAGGTCAATGCCGGAGCGCTGAGCATCGGATATGCGGAGCTGGGACCCGCCGACATCGCGCCCGTCGTCCTGCTTCACGGCTGGCCTTACGATATTCACACCTACGCCGACGTCGCGCCCATGCTCGCTTCGAAGGGGCACCGCGTGATTGTGCCTTACGTGCGCGGCTACGGCACGACGCGCTTCCATTCGGACGCGACGATGCGCAACGGCCAGCAGTCGGCGCTCGCCACAGATACGATCGCCCTGATGGACGCGCTAGGAATCGAAAGGGCCACGATAGCCGGTTGCGACTGGGGCGCCCGGACAGCGAACGTCGTCGCCGCGCTCTGGCCTGAACGTTGCAAGGCGATGGTCTCGGTGAGCGGCTATCTCATTGGCAATCAGCAAGTCGGCATCCTGCCGCTGCCACCGAAGGCGGAGCTGCAATGGTGGTACCAATATTACTTCGCCACGGACCGCGGTCGTGCTGGCTACGAGAAATACACGCGCGATTTCGCCAAACTTATCTGGCAGCTCGCTTCGCCGAAGTGGAATTTCGATGATGCCACCTTTGAGCGCAGCGCCGCGGCCTTCGACAATCCGGACCATGTCAGTATCGTGATCCACAACTACCGCTGGCGGCTCGGGCTTGCCGAAGGCGAGCCGAAATACGATGATCTGGAACAGCGGCTCGCCCAGGCCCCGGTCATTGCCGTGCCTACCATCACCCTCGAAGGCGACGCCAATGGCGCGCCACATCCGGACGCCAGTTCCTACGCCAAGAAATTCTCCGGCAGATATTCGCACAGGGTCATCAGCGGCGGCATCGGACATAATCTGCCGCAGGAAGCTCCGCGAGAATTTGCCAACGCAGTCATCGAGGCCGACCGCTACTGAAAGCAATCGGGGGCGATGCACCAAAATCGCTGCCACCAGCGAATGTCGGTATCGGCGATTCGCCTTCGCACCCAATTACCTTGCAATTCGCATCCTCCACGTCGCTTGTTCGGACAACGGCTCGCGGGGTCGAACCTCAATCGTCGTCCTCGTTATCGGGTTCGACAGATCATACGAGATCATACGAAGGGTATGGGTTGGCGAACCACCCTGTCTGAGCAGGAGAGAATGTCTCTGATCACCTTTTGTTTCCCTAGAGAAATTGTCACGAGCCGCGGTTCATCGACCCCGTCAACAAGATAGCCAGCCCTGAGAGGGTCGCTGGATCGCCGGCGATCAAATATTTCATTGATCGGCGGCGCTGGAAATGCCCACCCGGGCTTCCCGAAGCCCACTAGGAAACGGTGCTCGGACCGATGGAGGCGACGGCGCAGAGACTTGCGATTTCACGCAACCAAGTCAGTTTGTCGGCATTAATATCTGGGAAGGCGCCGGAGGAGGCTATGCTAGACCACAGCGTGCCCCGGGAATTTGAGATCGGTGACGAGGTCGCCTTGACGGGTACGGTCACCACCATGCTGCCTAGCGGACGTGCCAAAGTAAACATTCCATCGTATGACCCACCCTATTCGGTTGACCCGCCACCGAAAACCCGCGCTGGAGATAAGGTCGTTCTTGTTGGGGACATCATCCGTATCGATCGCAAAGACGACAAGTTGACGGTGCGGATTGACTGCGGCGGTATCATCACCGTCGGACGCTCGGCGGTTACCAGGCTGAGAAAGTACCGCGGGTCTTCATCGCGCTGACGCTCAGCGCCGGAGAGCGCGCCCACGAAGTCTGCCGCGCAACTCGCAGGTGGTTAGCAGTCGAGAGCCTGCGGCGCGGGATGCCTCGCAGCATGTCAAAGTCATTGAGAACGCATTGCGTGTGAATCGGCGCGCAAAATTGACCCCATAAGCCGGGGAATCGGCGTCCAATTTTGACCCCCCTGATGCTTTGATTTGCGACCATCCGCTCGTCGTGGCGAGCGGATGGTGTGGGGATGAAGTCGGTGGATACGATTGCCCGGGTTCGGCGCGCCTTCCATGTGCAGGGATGGTCGCTCAAGCGGATTTGCCGCGAACTGCATGTGTCGCGGAACACCGTCCGCAAGATACTCAGGTCCGATGAGACATCGTTCTCCTACGAACGCGAGCGGCAGCCCAAGCCGAAGATCGGTCCGTGGCAGGATCAGCTTGACGGGTTTTTGAATGGCAACCGTGGCAAGGCGGCGCGCGAGCAACTGACACTGATCCGGATTTACGAAGAGCTCTGCAGCCTCGGCTACGAGGAAGGCTATGACGCCGTCCGCCGATACGCGAAGAGCTGGGCCAAGGCGCAGGGGTCGGCGACGGCGGACGCCTATGTGCCGCTATTCTTCGCGCCGGGCGAGGCCTACCAGTTCGACTGGAGCCATGAGATCGTCCTGATCAACGGCGTGACAGTGACCGTGAAGGTCGCCCATGTCCGGCTCTGCCACAGCCGCATGATGTTCGTCAGGGCCTATCCGCGCGAGACCCAGGAGATGGTGTTCGACGCCCATGACAGGGCGTTTGCCTTCTTCGGCGGCGCCTGCACGCGCGGCATCTACGACAACATGAAGACGGCGGTGGAAACGATCTTTGTTGGCAAGGACCGCCAATACAATCGCCGCCTCCTGCAGATGTGCAGCCATTATCTGGTGCAGCCGGTCGCCAGCACACTGGCGTCGGGCTGGGAGAAGGGTCAGGTCGAGAACCAGGTCGGGTTGGTGCGCGAGCGCTTCTTCAAGCCCAGGCTGCGCTTCAAGACCTATGAGGAACTGAACGCCTGGCTGCAGGACAAGTGCGTCGCCTACGCCAAGGCGCATCGTCACATCGAACAGCCGGAACGAACGATCTGGAACGTGTTCGAGGAAGAGCGCGGCAAGCTGGTCGAATATCGCGGCCCCTTCGACGGGTTCCATGCGGTGCCGGCCTCGGTGTCGAAGACCTGCACGGTGCGCTTCGACAACAACAAATACTCCGTGCTCTCGACCGCAGTCGGCCGCCCGGTTGAGATCCATGCCTATGCCGACCGCATCGTCATCCGCCAGGACGGCGTGATCGTCGCCGAGCATGCACGCTGCTTCGGCCGCAACGAGACGGTTTATGATCCCTGGCACTATGTTCCGGTGCTGGCCCGCAAGCCTGGCGCGCTGCGCAACGGGTGCACCCTTCCAGGGCTGGGCTCTGCCACCGGCAATGGAGCGGGTGCCGCGGAGATTGAAGGCGGCGCATGATGGCGATCGGCAGATGGTGTCGATCCTGGCCGCGGCGTTGACCGACGGCATCGATGCCGTGGAGGCCGCCTGCCAGGAAGCGCTCGACCAGAACGTCTGCTCGTCCGCCGTCATCCTCAACATCTTGGCGCGCCGGCGCGATCCGGCGCCGGCCGTCACCATCCTCACTCCGGACGCTCTTCGCCTGCAACACGAGCCGCAGGCCGACTGCGCCCGATACGACAGCCTCAGGAGGGCAAGCTGATGGAACGCACTCAGGTTCTCGACTTGATGGGCACGTTGAAGCTCTACGGCATGCGCGGCGCCTATGACGAGGTCATGGCGACGGGCATCAAACGCCAGCATGAGCCGCCGCGGATCGTCGGCGATCTGCTGTCGGCCGAGATCGCCGAGAAGCAGGCGCGCTCCATCAAATACCAGCTCACCGTCGCCAAGCTGCCGCTGGCCAAGGACATCGAGGAGTTCGACTTCGACGGCACGCCGGTCAACGAGGTGCTGGTCCGGGACCTTGCCAACGGCACCTTCGTCGCCGACCAGCCGTGACGCCCAGCGTCTTCGAATTGCTGATCCATGATTTGCACGACCAGACCCTACGCAATGGTCTAGCTTGAACGATGGCGTCTTGCACCACAACATCGGCTTCTTCAAGGTAGGAGCAATGGCGGGCATAGATGTCGTTGCTTGCCGATTTGACCGGAAGGCTAACAGCACGATGCCACTCATGATTCGACGATTGGGAGCCAGGTATCTGGCACGCCCGACACAACGTCTCCTGGGCGCGATGTTTGTCCTGGTTGCCAGGGCGCTGATTGTTGGGATCGCCCTCTTGTTGGCTGGTCAGGCAGAGGCGCAGGCGCCGGCGACCGTCCCGCCTGAAAGGGTCAAACAGCTATTCGAGCTTCTCGACGATCCATCAGTGAAGGCCTGGGTGGCCGAACAGCGAAATCAGGACGCCGGGTCAACGGGAGCGCCTGCCAAGGCAGGAGCTTCTCCGGCCGACGCATCGTCCGACGCCGTGGCCGCACCAGGCCAGATGAATACGATGGCATCCTCGACGCTCGATCGGATCAAGCATCATATCGAAAGAATCATACAAACTTTGCCCTTGCTGCCCGGTCAGTTCGCGCTCGTCCGCGCAAAGACCATGGAGGATATGTCCAGCAAGGGATCGGCCGGAATAATCATGCTGATCGCGGTGTTCATCGCAGCCGGCCTGGCGCTCACTTGGGCAACGTATAAGTTGACCCGTCCATTTCGCCTTTGGATTATCGCGCAACCGAAGGATACGCCCATTGGGCGAGTCAAGAAGATTGGTGGTCGCATGCTTTATTCCAGCACGCTGATCGTCTCGTTCGCACTGGGCAGCGCCGGCGCGTTCATGCTGTTCGACTGGCCAATGCTTATCCGCGAGATAGTACTGACATTTCTGATGGCGGCGGTCGTTACATGGGGTGTGCGCATGTACGTCATGGCCATGCTCGTCCCTTCCTTCATGAACGTCGAGAACGCCGTCGAGGTTCGTGCCTTGCCAATCACCAACGAAGCGGCTGACCATTGGTCCTATTGGCTACCCCGGATCGTTGGCGTCTTCGCCTTCTTCGGCGCCGCGTTCATCCTCTTGCCAGGTCTCGGCATCGATCAGGACGGAATGATGGTCCTGTCGCTGGGCGCCGATTTCGTGCTGCTGCTGCTCTTGGTGCTGGCCATTTGGCGCCGGCCAAGAACGCAGCGAGTCGGTGCGCGCCACAGCGTTCACACGGAAGCGACATGGCTACTGACGGCTTATTTCGTCGTCCTGTTCCTGCAGCGCATCGCCGGCCTTTATGGATACTTCTGGTTTACCTTCGCCGCATTCTTCCTGCCGTTGGCAATCGTGACGACGCAACGCGGGGTTAATTTCGTCCTGCGGCCAGGTTCGGAAGATCTCGGCCGGCCTACGATCCCGGCGGTGACGATCGCTGTCATCGATCGCGGAATCCGAATGATTTTCATCCTGGCGGCGGCTTACTTTCTCGCGCGTGTCTGGGGTCTGAATATGCAATCCATGCGGGACAGCGATACGACGACGACCTTCATATTGCGCGGCTTGATCAATGTCGTGGTCATTGCCCTCGCAGCCGATTTCGGCTGGTCGATCATCAAAGCCTTGATCGAACGAAAGCTGGGCATCGAAACACCGCACCCTGTGATCAGCGACGAAGAGGTCCCGATCCTCGATCCGCAGCAGGCGCGGCTGCACACGCTCTTGCCGATCCTCCAGAACATTCTGCTCGCATCGATCATCGTGATGGCGGTGCTGATGATGCTCGCCTCAATGGGTATCGAGATCGGCCCGCTGATCGCTGGCGCTGGCGTCGTCGGCGTGGCGGTGGGCTTTGGGGCACAAACCATCGTCAAGGACATCATTTCGGGCGTGTTTTTTCTGCTCGACGATGCGTTTCGCGTCGGCGAATATATTTCCTCGGGCAATTACAAGGGTACCGTGGAAAGCTTTTCGCTGCGCTCGGTGAAGCTGCGCCACCATCGAGGTCCGCTGTTCACCATACCTTTCGGTGAACTCGGGGCCGTCCAGAACCAGAGCCGTGACTGGGTTATCGACAAATTCAACATCACCGTCGGCTATAACACCGATATCGATTTCGCTCGCAAGCTGATCAAGCGGATCGGGCTCGAGCTGGCGGAAGATCCCGATTTCAAACACTGGGTGCTCGACCCGATCAAGATGCAGGGCGTACAGGAGTTCGGCGAGTACGGCATCGTATTGAGGGTCAAGGCCACGACCAGACCGGGAGGCGCCTTCGCTATGAAACGCAAATTCTATGTACGCCTGCGCCAGGTCTTCAAGGAGCAGGGCATCGAACTCCCATTCCCGACCGTCCAGGTCCAGGGGCTACAGAATCCACATGGGGCAGAGAATGCGCCGCTGGACATCACACCCGCGTTGCAAATGGCCGCCGCGCAATCGCACACCATTCGTCGCAGAAAAAAAGCTGGCGCAACGGAATAGGAAAGAGCGCCGTCACCGGACCGACCGGAGCGGAAATCCGATAAGGCTCGATCCGGAAGAATGGGCAAATCGATGGGGCCACGCCAGCGCTCTGCGCAAAACGGCTATTGAGGCTGGATTCTCCAAGCCCCTTTTGCTAGCGAAACAGGATGAGCAACCGATTGCCGCCCGCATGGGCAAAGCACCTGAAGACCCAACCCTCGCCGAAGGCGGCATCACCGAAGGCTGCGCCACTCAAAGCGCAGCCTAAGGCAGGCCCCCACCGCAGCCACGCCGACGACTTGCTTTTACGGCAGGCGCTCGAATTGCAGCAGGCCGAACGTCTGTCCGAGGCTGAGGAACTGTGCCACAGGGTCTTGGCTCGCACGTCAAACCATCCGCTGGCCCTGTATATCCTGGGAACGCTCGGGCTCGGTTTCGATAACGAAAAGTCACTGCGGTATTTCGCTCGGGCGGTGGCAGAGGATCCGCAGAACCCCTACTACCATCTTAGCCTCGGCGAGACCTATTTGAAGGTCAGCGAATTTACGCCGGCGATCAGTCACCTTCAGTACGCCCTGGACTTGAAGCCGGATCTGGTGGAAGCGCTTTGCGCCTTGGGCGATGCATACAATGCGTTTGACAAGGGGGAAATGGCGCTGCCGCTCTTTGAGAAGGCGCTCAGGGTCGACCGAGATCATCCCGTAGCCCGGTTGGGGCTGCCCCGCGCGCTCGCAAGCCTCGGCCGTATGGACGAAGCCGCGGTTCATCTGAAAGAGGCAATAGAACGGCGCATCGCGGTACCGGCTGCCCACAATGCGCTTGTACGCACGCGCAAATTCGCTGAAGAGCCGCCAGAACTCGGGGCAATCCTGAGGGAGCTTCAAGATCCGGGCCATGGGCCGGGGGGAGCGGCAGCGCTCCATCACGCCGCTGGAAAGGTTCTCAACGACCTCCGTCGCTATAAGGAGGCGATGGATCACTTCAAGAAGGGGAATCAAGCCGGGGGCCATACATTCGATCTGCAATCTTATCGTCGCTGGATCGATGTCATGATCGAAACCTTCACGCCGGAACTGGTCGCTTCAAGAGCCGCGTACGGCAATCCCTCGGAGACGCCTGTATTCGTCGTCGGCATGCCTCGCTCGGGCACGACGTTGACAGAGCAGATCTGTGCCAGTCACCCCGATGTTCATGGTGCCGGCGAGCTCAGCAAACTTAGGCGAATAGCCAGTGGACTCGGTGTCGTAGACGGTTCCAACGCGAGCCTCGGTCAATCGATCGCGATGATTACTCCCGATCTGACCAGGACTTTGGCCGAAGAGCACCTTGCTTATCTGCGCGAGCGGGCTCCGGACTCGCTGCGAATTGTTGACAAGATGCCTCACAATTTCGAGATGATCGGCCTGGTTGGTCTCCTTTTCCCAAAAGCGCGTATCATTCATTGTCGTCGCGACGCCATCGACAATTGCATCTCCTGTTTCGTCCTGCAGTTCAATAAAGCCCACAGCTACAGTGCCGATCTTGAGACGCTGGGGCTTTACTACAGGGAGTATGATCGCTTGATGCGGCATTGGGATAAGGTTTTCCCGGGTCGCATTTTCGAAAATCGCTACGAGACGTTGATCGAAAATCAGGAGGAGCAGTCGCGCCGGCTCATAGATTATCTCGGATTGCCGTGGGACGATGCCTGCCTGCGCTTTTTTGACAGGGGCGGCTCCGTAAATACCTACAGCAATTGGCAGGTCCGCCAGCCGATCTATAATTCGTCCGTCAAGCGTTGGAAGAATTACGAAAGCGAGATTCAGCCGTTGATCGAAGCCTTGGGCGATCTGGCTGAGGTTTGAGCGGTAGTGCCTGATGCTGCGCGCATCTTAGGTTGCATCCTATCCGGCAGGCGTACGCTTTCCGCCGCCAGGGTTTGCTCAGGCTGAGTTCTTTCACACCCGCTCTGTCCTGCCTGCGTATCCTGGCCACAGAGTCTCCCGCCGTTTCGAGCGTCGCTTGCCAAGCAGTTTTGCTTCCTGCTTTCCTTTCGCTGCGAGGATTGCTCTTCCACGTCTGCAAGCGTGGCAGCAGGCGGGCGGCCATGCCATCGGCTGTCCGAAGTTCCATACAGACGGCATAAAAAAACCCGGCGGTTGCCCGCCGGGTTTTCGATTTCAATCAGGCAGCGCCTGTTAGAAGGAGCGCTGGAAGCGGAGCATACCGCCGACGCTGTTCTTCTTGTCGGCATTCGTCCAGTTCGAGAAGCCCACATCGCCGAAATGACCTGCGTGCAGGTAGTCGACTTCGGCCGTGACTGTGAAGCCGGGAACGATGTCGTAGGCAACGTTTGCAACGAGACTGAGGTTCTTCCAGTCGTCATAGCCCGCCTGGGCGTTGAACGAGGTCTTCTCGTTGAACTTGTAGGTGCCACCGCCCCAAACTGCCCAGTTGCCGCCCCACTGCTTGTAGAAGCCGCGGCCGCCAGCCGGGAGCGCATAGCTGGTATCGTTGAGGTGGTTGTCAGAACCATAGCCGCCCATGATCCACAGCGACAGTGCGCTGGAGACATTCACGTCCAAGCGAACCTTGCCGGCCACTTCTTCGTAGTTGCTGTCATAAGCGACGACACCGGTGATGGCGCCCCAACCCTGCGTCCACTTCACGCCACCGACGACATGCGGAACGTAGCTGTCGATCGTGCCCACGCCGTAGGCACCAGGAGTGCCTTTGCCCGAACCTTCTTCGAGCGAAACCACGGCCGAGAAGCCGTTGCCGGCGTCGAAGTAGTACTGCACGACGTTGGTGTCGAAGTCGCCGTAAGGAACAAGCGTATCCTGGATCACGTTGCCGGCGTAGCCGATGAACGTGTTGAAGGCCGATTCGTCCTTACCGACGCGCAGGCCGCCGAGCTGGATCCAGGCGAAGTTCAGCGACGCGCCCGTGTTGCCCGCAGGATTGCCATAGTAGGAGGCATAGCCGTTGCGATTTTGGAAGTTGAAGCGGGTCTCGGTGTAGGTCTTCAACGTGCCGAGCTCGGTTTCCTGGCCGGTCCAGGTCTTCAGCGTGAAGCGGGCCTTCTTGCGCCAGGTCTCCTGTACGTCACCGTCCTTCACGTCACGGGACTTCGCACCATCGAACGAACCGACGTCGCCACCGCTGATGTCGTAACGGATATAGCCACCGATGCGCAGGCAGGTTTCGGTGCCGGGGATGTAGAAGTAGCCAGCGCCGTAGACGTCGCAGATCTTGACGTATTCAGCGGGTTCCGGCTCGGCGACGACGACGGCGTCGGCGGCGCGCGCACCGGAAACTGCGAGCAGAGCCGCAGCGGAGCCGAGGAGAAGGCTCTTGATGTTCATTTTCTGACCTCCAGTCAAAAGTTAAAAAACGGGTCTGGGTATTCTTTGCTGAAGGACAGCGTTCCCTGCCCCATCCCCACTACCGAAAAAGATGCGCACCGCGCCGCTCCTTCGAATTCGACATTACCCATGAGCCGGCGGCGTTCAACAACGATCGTACCGGCGAAAGGACAGTTCGGCTGCTATCCCCGACCTGTGTTGCAGAAACGTCACGATTTGGCCTCACTCAGAAAGCTCTCGTTAACTATCGGGCCCGCCGCAACCGCCTGTTTCCGGCCGAATCCGGCGATCGGCCGACGGAATCATGGCAAGGCCTGGAGTCGTCTGCCAGGGAATTGCCGCGGATTCGCCGCATCCGAGGAAAGGCCGATGTTCGGCGCGCTCAAACTTTTCCATAGAAAGACGCGGCCTTGTTGATTGTGCCGGCGCTCGGCTGCCGCCTCGGCGAAGCGCCCGGTTTGACCTGGAATGACATCAAGGAACATAGCGTCAGTTTCCGGATCCGCGTCCTCCTCCTGGCGAACGCCTGGTACGGTCAAGCCGTCGGTGCCGCGCCGTGCCGTTCGCGCGCGGTCTTGCGGATGATTTCCGCGATTTCCGGGCTGCTGCTGCACAGCATCTGGAAATCCGCCGCGTGCAGCGACAGGAGTGAGACCGCCGTTGCGGCGCTGACGGTCGCCGAGCGCGGTTCGCCGCTGATCAGCGCCATCTCGCCGAAAAAGGCGCCAGGGCCAAGCTCCACCGGGTGTGGCGTCGCGACGCTGACACGGCCCTCCACAACGAAGAACATCCGATCCCCAGTCTCGCCCCTGCGGCAGATCACGGCGCCCGGCGGCAAATTACGAGGTCTCAACGCGCGCACGATCTCGACCAGCGTGGCCGGGCCGAGCTTCTGAAACAACGGCACGGCGGCGACCAATTGCCAATTGCGGACGAAATCCTCGCGGCGGATTTCTTGATAGAAGCCGGAGGCAAGAATACCGGCCCAGAGCGCGAAGACGCCGATGCCACACATCATGACCGCCCCGGCAAGGAGGCGGCCGGCGAAACTTTGCGGAATGGCGTCGCCGTAACCGGTGGTGGACAGCGTGACCACCGCCCACCACATTGCCTGGGGGATGCTGCCGAACTTTTCCGGTTGGATGTCGCGCTCGATGACATAGGCCGCGAGCGCGACACCGAACAGAACGACGCCGAAGAGCGTGGTGACGCCGATCAGGTTGCGCGCTTCGTTGGCCAGCACCCTGCCCAGTACCGGGAAGAAAGTCGAGTCGCGCAGCGGTTTCAGCAGCCAGACAGCACAGTAGAGGCTCCGGTCGGGCGTGCCGACGAGCAGAAATGCGGCGAGTGGAACCAAAACCGCGAGCATATCAACGGCGATTGCCGGCGTCCTGTCCCGAAGGTCTCCCGCCCAGCGCTTGAACAACGTCTCGGCCATCTGCAGAAGATAGGCGCCCCAAATGACCGTGAGCACGGCAGTCAGAGCCAGCCTGCTTCGTCCGGACATGTCCGGCATCGTGAGCGCAGCCACCGCCAGCAGCCCAGGCGCAGCCAGCACCGCGTTGAGCGGCGCGTAAATTCTCAGGAAAGGCAGTACCGACATTCTGTGCCCACGAGCGGATGCTATTCCTCCAGAATAGGATGCCTTCAAGGCAAGCGCAAAGGTGCTTACTTTCGCTGCGATGTTCATCACACGGTGAAACTCAGATGGCCGGGAAAGTGAACAGACGCATGGTCCGACGTCGCATGCGCTTGAGCTGCAGGAGTCGGTGAGGTTAGCGCCAGCGCAACTCGAGGAGGCACTGTCGAGGGCTTCCGGCTTCGATCCCAGCCGCTCTGAGCGGACTTCGCGTACACAAAGAGATACGATCCATGCGATCGATTCCCTTGCGGTAGTCCCGCCAGTCCAGAATGAGGCGGCCTACCTTGATTATATGGGTCCAATGACTGAGTACCCGCGCCTTGAATACAGCATGAAAGCCGTTCGCAAGGCAGGCGATCGGCTGGCAAAACCTATGCAGTTCGGACGAGACATCACTGCCGGCCAGTATGTGGACGCACTCGAAATCTTCTCAATCGCCAATAGCTGGCGCGACTCGCACTTTCTGCCGATGCGGAGCGTTCGGTTCTCTGTCGGTCACCACATGAGAGCCCTGCGGTTGAAGGGCGACATGGCATCGCGTCCGAAGCGCATGGCATCCATTCGTCGGAAGCTTCGAGAGTCCACCACCAATTTGGATACCATGAACGATATCGGCGGCTGCCGAGCAGTCATGCCCGACATCAAAAGTGTTCGCATGCTTCTCGCATCGATGCGAGACAGGTTCCCCCATGAGATACACTCTCGGGAATTTGACTATATCGATGAGCCGAAGCCGGACGGCTATCGAAGTCACCATATTGTTTTCCAGTACCGACCCAGAGCTGCCGACACTGAGGCTTTCGAGGGACGACGCATCGAATTGCAAGTTCGGACCACACTTCAGCACTCATGGGCAACTGCAGTTGAGGCCGTCGGGCTATTCCGGCGCCAGGACTTGAAGCACGGAAACGGCGAGCAGGATTGGCTACGCCTTTTCCAGCTTATGTCGGCGGAATTCGCGTACGTTGAGCAGTGTCCCGTTCCTATCGGTGTTCCGGATCACGATGACCGAGTGCGGGAATTGCGGGATATCAACACGCGTATAGGTGCGACAAGCATATTAGACGACATCAAGGATCTTCCCCTCTACTCAGAGAACGTCGTCCAGAAGACGGAAAAATTTCGATACTATTTGCTCCAATATAGCAAAGATCATAACGTAACAATTGAACCATACAGAACTATTATGTTAGGCGTGCGGACGTTGGAGGAGATAGAGAAAAAGATCGAGATAAGAGGTATTGATGTAACGGCCGCCTTGGTCGAAGTAGATAAATTTGAAAAACTTATTGAAATGTACCCGAATTATTTCGGGAACATTTCCTTGTTTGTCCGTAATCTGAAATCCATCTGCACGGGAAAGGCGGATATCGAATACAGTCTAGCAGACTTTTGAAACGGCACTCGCCACCGGACCGCAGCGGTGACTCACTGGTTCGGAAGGGATTCGGAGGTGACGAGTGCGCGGGGGCGACGATCGAACTGGCGAACTGTTCAGCTACGCTGACGTTGAGGCTGACGGAAGCCTGTAGACGCTCTCCCCCTCGACGAGCAACGCCTCACTGTCAAACGGCTTCCAAAACTGACCCCCGATCGGCGTCCAATTTTGACCCCCCCTTATGTAATGCGCGGCGGTCAGCGTTCGCCCGGGCGGAGCTGGTCAGGGTTGCGCAGCCCGGGCGAAGGCGGATGACGCTTGGCAGGTGATCAGGCGCGGTTCTTGAAGCGCCAGGATTCGTTTCCGGTCTCGATGATCTCGCAATGATGGGTGAGACGGTCGAGCAGCGCTGTCGTCATCTTGGCGTCGCCGAAGACGGCGGGCCATTCGCCGAACGCCAGGTTGGTGGTGACGATGATCGAGGTCCGTTCATAGAGTCTGCTGATCAGGTGGAAAAGCAATTGTCCGCCGGCCTGGGCGAAGGGCAGATAGCCGAGTTCATCGAAGACGACGAAGTCGAGCCGAGTAAGATGATCGGCAATGCGGCCCTGCTTGCCGCCGCGGTGCTCGGTCTCGAGCCGGTTGACGAGATCGACGACGTTGAAGAAGCGACCGCGCGAGCCGTTGCGGATCAGGGCGCGGGCAATGGCGATTGCCAGATGCGACTTGCCGGTTCCTGTGCCGCCGATGAGCGCGGCGTTGCGTGTGCTTCTGGTAGACCAGAACGCGTACGCCGCGTTGGGCATCGCGGACCGAGGCTATGTGATGGAAACCGGGCGCATGACCATGCAGGGCCGCCGAGGAACTGATTGCAGACGAGCGGATAGGCGCTGACTATCTGGGTTCCGACACAGCTGTAACACATGAAGGCAGCCAAAAGCATCGCCGTGTGCGTCTATCCTCGCACAATGCGATAGACAGTCGCATCGCCCTCTACACCTCGAAGAGGCGCATCAAACGCGACGATGCCTAGGCCAGCAAGCAGGTCGCTCACGCCTGGCGCGGAATAGAGCGCTTCGGAGATGCAAATCTGCCCGGCTTCCGCCAGTGACTGCACGCGTGCGGCGACATTAACGGTCTGGCCGAAGTAGTCGAGGTTCTCGTTGAGCGTGACGGCGATCGATGGACCGCAGTGGGCACCCATCTTTAGGATAATACCCGGCCTGACATTGTCGCCATTGAAGCGATCGATTTCTTCAAAGATGTGAAGAGCGGCCGAAATCGCATCCGGTGGCCGCGAGAATACTGCCATCACCGCATCTCCGATCGTCTTTACAACGGCGCCGGAATGCTGGTGGACCGCAGCATTGAGAAGCGCGAAATGCTCGCGGACGAGGGCATAGGCGTTGAGATCGCCCAGGCGCTCATACATGGCGGTGGAACCCTTGAGGTCCGTAAACAGGAAGGTGATCTGCCGGATGCCGAGCCCCTCCTTCTCGTCGACACGCTCGGAACGGAAGAGCTGGCGGAAGGTTTGCCGCGCAAGCAGAGCCCCGCCGGAAACATATGGATCGAAATCGAGCGCCGGTTTGGTCTTCAACGCGACAAGCTCGGGCGGCCAGTTGATGAGAAGCAACGCGCCACGACCGGGCCCGGTATTCGCAACCTCAATGACAACCGGACCGGGCGGCACGACCGGCAACGCCGGCAAGAAACGCTTGCCGTCATAATTGATCTTAAGAAGTGTCGGTGCCGACACCGGATCCCCTGATATAGGTACAGCGAACGCAGCCTGTGTCTGCACGTTCACGCCCGACAGGGATCCGGCATCGAGGTCGGCGCGCAGCATTGTTGTGGTGCCCGGAGGCAGGAACGTCATGCCCCGCACCAAGCCTCGCAAAAGGTCCAGAAAGCGTACGTCCTGCCCGGGCAGCCGTCCGTCATTGCCAAAGCGTAGCTTCCAATGAAAATCCTCGACAGAGAGCGTCTCGGGCTCGTGGAACGGAAGCCGCCGCAAATGGGGCGATACAGAGAAGGAGACCTCGATGAAGTCGTCGAGGTCGGTATCGCCCGATACGTCGCACAGGCCGCAGACGTAATGGGTCTGCAGCGTGCGCAGGGCGCCGAAACTGTCGAGCACCATCCCGGACTGGGGACAGAGCACGTCCCAGCTCATATCGAACAGGCCGCAGCGAGCCGCGTGAAGGAAGAGGTCGATTGCTTCAGGCTCGGCGATTGCGCGGTCGCGGGCGAAGGCCAGCGGATTGACCCGATACAGCGCAAGGTCGTCGCCGCTCCTGACAAGCGTTTCGAATTTTGAGATGACGCGCGGGCTCCATGCTCGCGCTTGCTCGATCTCGGTCATCTTGCGTTCGAGAAGACGATCGTTGACCACCGGAACAACAGCTCCACCCGTTTGCCCTGCGGCAGCTTACCAAAATTCGGCCCCGATGCGAATGGATGGAAATCCTTCGTCTGTCTCGAGCCTTAGGGCGGCACGTGCCACGCTGGTGCAGGTGCTCTGAACGTCGGCATAGGGTCGTCACGAGCGTAGGACCGCAAGGTCACGCTGCGAAGTGTCTCGTCGATCTTGCGCATTGTGAGCGGAAATAATGACACTGACAAAGCTCACCGTTCAATTGAGCACGGCCTCGACGGTGGCAACAAAGTCATCGAGCGAACGATCCCCACGAATCTCGATGCGTGGAAGGTCGATGGGATCGCTATCAAGGTCCGCCGGCCCGTGTCTGCCGCCGAAGCCGATCCGATAGCCGGACTCCTTGGCCAGCCCGCCGAGCCGTCGGTCGGTGACGGAGAAGGGTGCCGCGAACGCCGAGATTGGCCGGCCGGTCCACCGTTCGATGAACATCCGAGAGCGCAGGAGTTCGGCCGCCAGGTCAGAGCTCGAAAGACCATCGATAGCGCGATGCGTCGCCAGATGGCTTCCGAAGAACGCACCTTCGGCGGCGAGACGTCGCACCGTCGCGGCGTCCATAAGCGGCGCCGGCGGACCGCTGACGGCGTCCCACTTTGCACTTTCACCCACCAGGTCCGTCACCAGGAACACTTCCGCGGTCAGGTCGTGCGCACGCAGAATCGGCCAGGCATGGTCGGCAAAGTTCTGAAAGCCGTCATCGAAGGTGATGAGCACCGGGCGGCCAGCGAAAGGCTGACGGTTGGCGACGGACCATTCCAGCTGCTCGGACATGATCGCGTGAAAGCCGTTTGCGCGCAGCCATGCCATCTGGCTCGCGAATGCGGCGGGCGTGAGCCGGAAACGGGCGAGCGCGGCCGGACCTTCATCGGCGACGCTGTGATACATGAGGACAGGGATGCGTTGCCGCCGCTCGCTGCGCGCGACGTCGCGGCGCAAGACCCGCGCCCCGCCCCAGACGATATTTCGCGCGACCCCGATTCCGAGGGGTGCGCGGACCGGCACATGATCGATCACCGGCTCCGTCGCCATGTGGTCCGGTGACAGGCGGCGGAAGCGATCTATGCGATAGAGTTCGGTCTGGATCGATTGCGCAAGAACGAGTCCTTCGGTCTCTGCCAGGGTTTGCGAGATCGTTTGTGCACCGAATGTGTTCCAGTCGAAGCCCGTCCTTTCAACATTGTCGCGTAGCACGAATGCGTGTGCGTTGATGAAACTGCCGCCAGGCGCCAATGCCTCAACGAATTTCTTGGCGATGCGACGCAACCCGGCGAGATCATCCAGGTAGTAGAGCACTTCCGAACAGACGATCAGATCCATCTCACCGGGCAGTGTGTCCGCAAAAAAATCCAGGACGCCGAACTCGACATTCGGCTGGTCCGAGCAGCGCGCGCGCGCCCGTTCGATGGCTACGGCGGAAATGTCGGTTGCGGTCAAATGGCCCACCAGCGGCGCCAGTTGTCGCGTGAAATGGCCCTCCGCGCAGGCCAGCTCAAGCGCTCGTCCGATGGGACCGGCCGGCAGAATCTCGAGCTGGCGCTCATATTTTTCCTGCTCGTAGGGCGAGCTGTAATTCCAGGGATCCTCTATCGCGAAATAGCGATTCCAGAACAAAGTACGATCCTTGTCGTGGCCATCCGAGGCCGGTGCACGGCGCGGCGCCGGAATAGGCTGCGTAGCTTCGGCGCTCGACCGAACCAGTTCCCGCGCTTCCGAGACCAATCGCGCGAGTCTGCCGAAGTGGCTGTCCGGATCAGGCCGGCGTTCCGCTGTGGTCGACAGTGCCTCGGCTGCAAGCGTGTTTGACGTGTCGGCACCGTCGTCCTTTTGCGGTGCGAAATTCAGGATCAGTTCAATCCAGTGACGCCTTGTCACTTTCCCGAGTACGCCGAACTGCACGACAGCTTCGATCTGGCCATCCATCATCAGGTAGGCATAGATTTGATCGATTCCTTCCGGAAGCTCGGTCGAGGTTGGATTTCGAGCGTCGACACGAATTCCGAGTGTCCGCGCCAGCCTGCGAGGTGCGGCAAGATCATCGGCATCGAGAAGCATTTGCTCGAGATGATACTGGACGCGACGACCCGCGACCGGATCGCCCCAGACCTTGCCGAGTTCGATGATCAACTCGGTGAGGGCGCCGCCAAACCTGTTCCATCGGGCAGCCAAATGCGCTGGCACCGATAGGCTTCCTACCATAAGGCCATCGAAGGCCACCTTGGCGATCTCACGCGCCCATTTGCGCCCTGCCGGGAGCGCGCGCACGGATTTCGGGTCGATCGAGCCCCCGCCGCGGCCGCAATCAGCTGCCGCGATCCACAGCGCGAACCACGCCAGTGCCTCGGAAGCGGTGCGGCCGTCCGCCGAGGTCGCCCCATTGGCATGCGCCGAAGCTGGGTGCTTGACCCTTGGGTCGGCGGAAAAGCCGCGGGCGATGACGATTTCCGCGTCTGCCAGCATCTGCGTCGAATTGCGGGTGAGCGAGTTGGAGCTTGCCCGATAAAAAGCGAGCGGCTCGTCGACCATCACCCAAGGTTTGCTTTGACGTGCGACGCGCTGCCACAAATCCCAGTCCTCGCAGGTGCGCAGCGACACATCGAAACCGCCCAACTCGACGATTGTTTCCCGGTCGACCAGCAGCGCGTGAGTGGCGATGGCACATCGGCGGGCGAATGTTTCGAAGGGCTGGATCGCGATCTCGGGGTCGATGCTCGACGGCGTGAGTGCTCCATCGGGCATCACGCGCCGCGAACCGCAATAGGCGGCCACCGCATCGGGAGCGGTTTTCAGTGTGGCCAGCATTGTCGCAAGGAAGCTGGCATCCACCCAATCGTCGGCGTCCAGGAACATCAGCCAGCGGCCACGCGCCATCGAAACCCCTATATTGCGCGCCCCCGCGGGGCTATTCGCGCAAGAACTCAACGTCCGAAATCGGGCATCTTGTTCCACATAAGCGGCGATGAGCGCGGGGGTGCGGTCCGTGGAGGCGTCGTCGACGATGATCGCCTCCCAATCCGCGATTTCCTGATCGAGAAGGCAATCGAGTGCGCGCGTCAGCGTTACCTCCGCGTTGTGCGCAGGAACTACGATTGAAACCAATGGATTATGCGCCACGTTGTCTTACCCGCGCCTGGTTCGTAAGAGGTAGTACAAGTTGCGTCGATCTTTGTCGGCGCAGGCCGTCACGATCGACGCCGATCCATTCGACCCATCGTCCACCACGACTATATCCACTATCTGGTAGGTCTGCCGGCGGCTGCCGGCATGCATTGCGCCGATGCTTTGCTCGACATTGAACATCGGTACCACACCGCCTTGCGGTAGCATTCTGGATCATCGAGCTTTCGTTTTCTTCGGCAAGAGTCGGCGAATGTCAAAACCGCATAACGGCATCGGATGGCTGCACTGCCCTGTCAAGATCGGGGCGAATTAGGGTAAGAAAAAAGACTTGAAGACAGGCTTGAATGGCAAGCACTCATGCCCGACGCCTTAGAGCTGCGGCCCTCGGCAAAAAAGATAATCGCGGCGAAGACGCGAGCGCAAGCTGATCCGGATCGACCACTCGGAACTGCGGCCGAACTGCGAGCGCTGCAGTTGGTTAATGATGGATCTAAGGCGCTCGAAATTGCGCGCGAGCCGGCTTAAGCCGAAAAAATTCCGGCTTGCGAGCCGGGTATTTTGCTGACATCTTTACAAGTTGCTAAATTAGTGCGGTGGCTGCTGTTCAAATGAAGGGTATAGGGATGGCCAAGGAATCTTCGAGTACCGCTTCTCCGGCAAATAAAGCGGACGGAAATCTAACAAGTAATGCAGAAGCAAACGGGCTGGCCTTCATGGCGGGCCAGGCTCGCGAGAGCGGGACCCCCGGCGACGCTGTAGGTGTCGACAAGATACGTGATCTGCTGTTCGGCAACCAGATGCAGGACTATGACCGCCGCTTTTCCAAGCTTGAAGAACGGGTCTTGCAGCGCTTCAAGGATGTCGAATCCGAGGCCAAGCGCAATCTTGAAATGTACGAGTCAAATGCGAAAAAGCAGGTCGACTCGCTTGCGGCGCAATTGCGGAACGAAAAAGACGCGCGAGCCGACGCCGACAAGGAGATTGACCGGAATCTTCGCGAGCAAAATCAAGCGCTTGAAAAGCAGGTGCGCGCGTTGTCGGATCAATTGAACGAGCTTGAGCGCGAAATTGCGGACCGGATAAATCGAAACGATCATTTGCTGCGTGAGGAAATCAAGCAAAAGAATGAAGGCATTCAGATGCTGATGGAGAAAATGTTTTCCGATCTCGGCAATGTCAAGACCGACCGAAATCTTTTGGCTGGCCTGTTTGTCGAGGTTGCAAAATGTCTGAATCAGGATCCCGTCGGCAGCAAGACCAACTCGGAGCGTAGCTGGAAAGTGAGTTGATCGGAACTTGACGTCGACCGTCGACCCAATCAGCCTTCCAAAAAAAACAGCCTCGAACGATACAGAGATTGATCGCGAGGCTCTGGCCCGTCTTTTGATCGAAATTGCCCGGAACGTTGATCCGGACTACCGTGCGCGTCTCGGCGGAGTTCCAACCGCCGATCCTCGCATGGAAACGCTGCGCCAGTTGCTGGTCAGCCGCGAAATTTCGGAGCTTTCACGAGTTACGCATCTGCTCGACGAACCGGAGCAGCTTGCGGCAGCAGTGGGCGACGTGCTTCCCAGTGCGGCCGCACGAGCGCCTCATGCGCAACTCGGCGAGGCCCTTGCGCCAGCTGTCGAAAGGGCTGTGCAACGGTCGATCCAGAAGAGCCCGCGTACGCTGACGGATATATTATACCCGGTGTTTCTGCCAGCAATTCGCAAGTCGATCGGGGAAAAGATCGACCAGACCTTTCAGTCGCTGAATGAAACTTTAAGACATATATTTACCTGGCATGGGCTCAAGTGGAGACTCGAATCCTGGAGGACTGGTGCTAGCTTCTCTGAAGTTGTACTGAAGCATTCTCTTATCTATCGTGTCGAGCACGTCTTTCTCATTAATCGCAATTCGGGTCTTTTGATAGCGCATGTAACTGCGGACAATGCGACGAGCGAAGATCCTCAACTCATTTCTTCGATGCTTAGTGCAATTCAAGATTTTGTGAAAGATTCATTTAACGAGAAAGAGCAGAGCGGCCTGGACACAATTCGTTTTGGCGACCTTCGTCTCTGGTCGGAAGTTGGACCGTTTGCGACCCTGGTTTCGGTGATCCGAGGAAATCCGCCAGAAGAACTGCATGAAATAGTTCGCGATGTATTGCTTCGTATCCATGAGGAATGCTCGCAGGCTTTAGTGGAGTTTGACGGGGACAGTTCGCAGTTGGCCGGCATAGAGGCGCAGTTGCGGACCTGCGTCGAGCTGAAGCAGGAGGAGTCAAACGAGGGTTTTCCGTGGCTGGTGGTGGCTCTGGCTCTGCTGCTTTTGAGTCTGGCAGGCGGTTGGTTCTTTCTTTCCTGGCAATCCGGGCAGCGATGGCAGGCCTACGTGTCGCGACTGGAGACCCAGCCGGGCATCATCGTTGCCGAACAAGAGATACGCGGCGGCCAATTTTATATTGCCGGCCTCAGAGACCCGCTTGCCGCCGACCCGCAGTCGCTGTTGTCTGGAACGCAGGTCGATCCAGCCCGGGTTCATTCGCAGTGGCATTTTTATCAGAGCCTTGAACCGGAGTTCGTGTTGAAGCGCCTGACGGCGTCGCTGGCTCCTCCGGACTCAGTACGACTTTCGATCGTAGGGGATCGCATCGTTGCCGAGGGTGAGGCTCCCGACACCTGGATAGATCGGGCGCGCGCAGCGGCCCGACAGCTTTCGGCAGGCGGACCGGAATTCGACATCTCCAAGGTTCGTGATGTGAGCCCCCAAGCACGCGCGGCAGAGCACTGGCAAGCCTATGTGTCGCGACTGGGGACCCAGCCGGGCATCATCGTTGCCGAACAAAAGATACGAGATGGCCAATTCTACATTTCCGGCCTGAGAGACCCGCTTGCCGCCGACCCGCAAGCTCTGCTGTCCGGAACGCAGGTCGATCCCGGCAGGGTCCATTCGCAGTGGCAATCCTATCAGAGCCTTGATCCGAAGTTCGTGGTGAAGCGGCTGACGGCGTCGCTGTCCCCGCCGAATTCAGTGCGGCTTTCAATCGTCAATGATCACATCGTTGCCGAAGGTGAGGCTGCTGCCACGTGGATCGACCAGGCGCAGGCCGCCGCACGGCAGCTTTCAGCAGGCGGGCCGGTATTCGATATTTCCAGGGTCCGTGACCCCGAAGAACGCGAGGCGGAGCGCTGGCAGGCCTATGTGTCGCAACTGAAGACCCAGCCGGGCATCATCGTTGCCGAACAAAAGATACGCGACGGCCAATTCTACATTTCCGGCATGAGAGACCCGCTTGGCGCCGACCCGCAGTCGCTGTTGTCGGGAACGCAGGTCGATCCCGCCCGGGTTCATTCGCAGTGGCAATTCTATCAGAGCCTTGAGCCCGAGTTCGTGTTGAAGCGGCTGACGGCGTTGCTGTATCCGCTGAAATCGGTTCGGCTTTCGATCGTCGAGGGTCGCATCGTTGCCGAGGGTGAGGCTCCCGACACCTGGATAGATCGGGCGCGCGTAGCGGCCCGACAGCTTTCGGCAGGCGGACCGGAATTCGACATCTCCAAGGTTCGTGATGTGAGCCCCGAAGCACGCGAGGCGGAGCACTGGCAGTATTATGTGTCGCGACTTGAGGCCCAATCGGGAATCATCGTCGCCCAACAACGGACGAGCGGCGGACAATTCTACATTTCCGGCCTGAGAGACCCGCTTGCCGCCGACCCGCAAGCTCTGCTGTCCGGAACGCAGATTGATCCTGCCCGCGTTCATTCGCAGTGGCAATTCTATC
Source organism: Mesorhizobium sp. B2-1-8 (assembly GCF_006442545.2). NCBI lineage: Bacteria > Pseudomonadati > Pseudomonadota > Alphaproteobacteria > Hyphomicrobiales > Phyllobacteriaceae > Mesorhizobium > Mesorhizobium sp. B2-1-8. The sequence goes on along the minus strand of NZ_CP083952.1, from coordinate 5,921,053 downwards.
AGAGCCTTGATCCGAAGTTCGTGGTGAAGCGGCTGACGGCGTCGCTGTCCCCGCCGAAATCGGTTCAGCTTTCGATCGTCCAGGGTCGCATCCTTGTCGTGGGTGAGGCTTCTGCCGGCTGGATCAACCGGGCGCAGGCCGCCGCCGAACAACTTTCGGCGGACGGAGTGGTTCTGGATGTCTCGCAGCTGCGTGAGCTGAACCTTGCAGACCTTAATTATTTGAGAGAAGCCATCCAGGCGACCGATATTTTCTTCTCTTCCGGCAAAGTTGTGCCGGGACCGGAGCAGTTGCCGGTTCTCGACAGGTTGGCGGATCAAATAAAGGAATTCGCCCAAGATGCCCGCAAGTCAGGCGTAACAGCACGGTTCATGTTGACCGGGCATTCGGACACCACGGGCCGTGAGACGGCCAACGCGTCGATCAGTGCAGCCCGCGCCGAGACAGTTCGCGCGCTTCTCAACAAGCGCGGAGTCGCTCCGGAACTGCTGCTGGTTCGGGGCGCGGGCACTTTTGAGCCGCTGGTGCCAGAAAATAGTCAAACCGGGAGCTCCACCAATCGCCGGGTCTCGATTTCGGTAAACCTGGACTAGCGGGGCCCAAGATGTTGCAAAGAAAGATATGCATGCTGGGCGGGTTCTCTGTCGGAAAGACGAGTCTGGTTCGCAGGTATGTGCAGAGCATCTTTTCAGAAACCTACTTGACCACGGTGGGAGTGAAAATCGACAAGAAGAGTGTCGCGCTCCCGGACAAAACCGTGGATCTGATTTTGTGGGATTTAGCCGGTGAAGACGATATCGGCTCATTCCGCGTCAGCTATGTGCGAGGTGCAACCGGGCTTGTGCTTGTCGTCGATGGAACGCGCCCTGCCACTCTTGCCGTGGCGCTCACGCTACGGGAACGGGTCGAGGCCGAATTCGGCGCCATGCCGTTTGTATTGCTGTTCAACAAATCTGATCTGGCCGATCGGTGGGCAGTATCGGATAGTGAGATTGACGAACTGAGGCAACGTGGATGGCAAATCTATCTAACAAGTGCGCTTTCGGGTGAACATGTTGATGATGCGTTTCGTCAACTTGCTTCGATGGTAGCCAAATAGACCATGCATGGATTGCCAAAAGAAGTTGAAAGTTGGATTTTCAATTTCTTCTACAATGGCAACTCTGTCGCATATCTGAAAATCGACGCCCAGCTTTGCATAGCTGCTAAGGGCGGTAATGTTGAGCACTACGGGCTCTCGTCGCTTCGCATTGGCGAGCCTGTTGCCGAGCAGCTTGAATTCATGGAAGGTTTGCTGCCTTGCCCGGAGCTTCCGTTTCACATTGCGATGGTCGAGCTGCCCGGCGGGCGTGTCGCGGACCTTCATTTTTTTGCTGACAATGCCTGCGTGTGGCTGCTCTTTCTTGACGCCACTGCCGAACGCGACAATAGGCAGCGGCTTCAACAAAAGGCTTATGAAATGACACTCCTGCAAGAGAGGGAGCGTCAACTCAACGAGAAATTACAATCGACGAACGAGGCGTTGAGGAAGAGCCAGGAGGGATTGGCGCGTGAATACCAGCGCGCCGAAACCCTGCTCCTCAACATTCTTCCGGCGTCGATCGCGGAGCGGTTAAAAGCGCACAAAAAAATTGCTGACAACCACGCAGAAGTGAGTGTGCTTTTTGCCGACATAGTCGGTTTTACGGAACGAGCGCGGAGCGTCGGAGCCGTGACGACGCTCGCTATTTTAAATTACTTCTTCAAGGCGGCGGATCGGCTCTCGGAACGATACGGCTGCGAAAAGATCAAGACAATCGGCGATTGTGTGATGGTGGTCGCTGGCCTGCCCACCGCGCGATCCGATCATGCAAAGGCCCTCGCGCGCTATGCACTTGAGCTGCGCAAGGCGGTTAAGCGCGAACGCTTCGCGGGAGAACCGCTGACACTCAGAATTGGAATTCACTCAGGCCCAATCGTCGCGGGCGTCATAGGCAAGAGGCGGTTCGCCTATGACCTGTGGGGCGACACCGTTAATCTCGCCTCGCGTATTCAAACGTCCGCGGAGCCCGATGAAATCCGTATTTCGGATGCAACTCGCCAAATGCTTGGACCAAATTTTGCTTGCGACCCACTCGAGGAAACGGAATTGCGTGGTACCGGTCGTGTGCGAATGTGGCGGCTCCCGGCCTGATTTGCCGCGCGACAGTGCCGACCCTGGAGCCCACGCGCCTCAAGCCCTAAGCTGTAACGCGAAGTTTTGACCCAATCGTGACCTTCATTGTCCGCTTGCAAATGGCAGCAATGCAGTCTTCCGACGATCTATTGGGCGACTTGGGACACGGCTGACATCAGCTCCTGCGGGCTCGCCGCCCCAAACATATATCGTCCACCTTCTGGAACCTCCGTGAAGCTCCAGCGAACGATCCCCTGCCGGTCCAATAGGAACTGACCGATCAGTTGTCCGTGTCCCGTCGCCATCATCTGCGCGTCGGCTTCGGTCACTTCGTAATTGTCCTTCTTGTCGAGGAATTCGCTGGCCGCAAAAGGATCCATTGGACCGGGCAACTCGCCTGGTATGTCGACCCGCATATCCTTTGCCGCTGCCATCGAGACCTTGTACGGCCAGTTCGTCTCGTCTTGGGTGAATTCGAGATTGGGCAGTCCAAAAGCACGATGTGAAGCGCGTTCAGGGTCGGAGGCCGCAAGCAGATTCGGCATCGGGTGGTAGCGGAAATAGAGACGCGCCCGTTCGATCGGCGTGTTTACCACCGTCAGGCTCTGCACGCCCTTTTCACGCAGCTCCGGATCGAGCCGCGCCTGGGCGGCGATATGGCGCCGGCAAAACGCACAATGCAGACCTCGAAACAGGCCAACCAACACCGGCTTTTGTCCGCGAAAGTCGTCAAGCGCGATCTTGCCTTCCTGGGTAATGGCGTCGAGTACCAAGTTCGGCGCACGGTCGCCCGGTTGAAGCGGTACCAAGTCAATACGCGCGGACATTTCGGACCTCCAACCCCGGCTAATCGAGAAAGGGCAGCACCACAAGCGCTTCCGGGTCGAGCCCGTGCTGGGCGCATATACCCTGCGCCAGGGAAAAGTACCGTTCGGCCTCAGCCAGATTGTCGAGGTCGAGATTAAGCGTTGCGAGACCATCATAGCACGGAAACAGCAGTTGGGGTTCGCCCGTTTCGCGGGCTACGTCCAGTGCTTCGTGGAACAAGCCAACGGCCAGTTCCGGACGGCCGTTGCACTGGTGGATCTGCCCAAGCACGATCAATGGTACCGGCAGGTGCTCGCGCTGGTCGAGCGCCCGGTCGATCTCGATGGCCTTCTCGGCAGCAGGCACGCCCTCCGTTGGGCAGCGATCCGTGAAAGTACAACAAGCGACCGCCAGATTGGCGAGAAGGCGCGCCTGGAAGCCCAAATCACCAATATGGCGCGCGACTTCAAGACCGCGTCGGCAGACCTCCATCGCCTTTGCCGGATCGATGGTCGTGTAAAGCACGCCGAGATTGGTGTAGCCACGGCAGGCCGCGCCCAGCAGACCGGCGGCTTCGGCCAATTCAATGCTGTGCTCGACCTGACCCACGGCTTCACGGTTTCGCCCAAGGCGAGCCAGCGCGACAGCCTTGGTATTGAGGGCCTCGGCGGTCACAAGAGTGGCCTCACGCCCTACCTCGGAGACATGCTCCGTTGTCAGAGTGCGTACGCAATCCAACGCCGCGTCCGCCCATTTTGCCGCGAGAGCGTGATCTCCGCTCCGGAACGCCTGTCGGCCACGTTCTTCCCAGAGATGCGCCTGCTCGATCGGAGCATCCGCTCCATCGAGGAGCGCTGCCGCTTCAGCGTAGCGGGATTCTGCTTTGTCCCGCTTGCCGACGTCCCAGAGCAGCCGACCGATCTTACGCAAAATTCGCGCCGACGCTACGCGATCGGCCGACTCGCGGTATGCCTGCAACGCCGCCTCATAGTGGTGGTGCGCGATCTCGCGGCGGCCCGCCGGGCCGCTCAAATCGGCAATGCGCTCGGCAATCGTCAGTTTGAGCGGTGTTTGCCCGGTCGCCTCCAACGCAGCCAGTGCTCGCTCGTAGAAACGAAGGGCGTCGTCGTTGGCGTATATCATGCGAGCGCGATCGCCGGCCGCCTGCAGGTAATGCGCGCCCTTCTCCCGCTCGGCGCTCTGGGCGAACTGATGACCGAGCACGGTCAAATCCTCGAGCCGTTCCGGATTATCGCCGCACAGTTGCTCCAAGGCAGCACCTATCCGCCCGTGGATTTCGGTCCGGCGTTGCAGGAGCAGATTCTGGTAGATCACGTCCTGCAGCAAGGTTTGCGTAAAGCGGTAGCTTTGCGACGAGACAGAGCCTGATCCGGCAACTTCCTCGATGATTTCCGCATCGCAAAGCAGTTCGCAGCCGGCTTCTAGCCGGGCGGGGTCGGCTGTCACGGTCTTCAGAAGTGTGGCATCGAAGCGCGGGCCGATTACCGCGGCTTCCTGGGCCAACCGGCGCACCTCTTGTGGCAGCCGGTCGACGCGAGCAAGCAACATTGCCTGGATAGTGGCGGGAATGTCGGTTGCGACTTCGCCTGCCACAGTCCGCCATCGCTGGCCCTCGCGCATCAGTACACCGCGATCGATAAGGCCGCGAACGATCTCCTCTACAAAAAGAGGGTTGCCGCCCGCCCGCTCGAGGATCTGATCGACGAGCCCTCCCGCGGAGCTTACCCAGCTCTCGCCGAAAAGCGCGGCCAGCAGGCTGCGTCCTTCATCGCTGTTGAGCGGCGAAAGCCTGAGTGCCGTGTGACTGACCCGACTTGAGTCGAGCTGGCCGCTGTCCGGCGCCGAGCGATGCGTGACCAGCACCATCAACCGCGTGCGTTCCAACCTGTCCATCACGAAACGCAGTGCCTCGAGCGAAACGGCGTCGGCCCAGTGCAGGTCTTCGACGACAATCAACAGCGGCGACAACGCAAGCCGCCGTTCGATGATGGTACGGACCGCGTAGAGAATTTGCCGCCGTAGCTGCTCGGGTTCGACATGCTGCAAGGTGGCATCGGGGTCGCCAAGGCCAAGCACATGGTAGAGCAAAGGCATCAGCTGGTTCGCCTCCTCGCCCCGCAGGCCGAGATCGGCAAGCAAGCCTGCGAGCTTCCCGCGCATTTCGTCCCCATTGTCGTTTTGCATTATCCCGGCAGCACTGCGCACCACTGCACCCAAAGCGCCAAATGATTGTTCGCCCAGCGGTGAGCACGTGGCCTGTCGCACGGCGACGTTGCGGAAACGATCCTCGTCGCCGACACGGGCGACGAACTCCTTCACCAGCCGCGATTTCCCGATGCCGGCTTCTCCGACGAGGCGGACAAGTTGGGCCGAGCCGCCGCACGCCTGATCCAGGCTCGCCAGCATTCTATTGAGCTCCGCAGCACGACCTATCATCGGCGCGCTGAGGCCGAGCGCCTCGAGCCCACGCGCTGCACGCGGCGCCGCAAGCGGTGCATCCAGTCGATGGACGAGCACACTGCCAGCCTTGCCGCGAAGCACGACATCACCCATCGACTCGTAAGAGAAGGCATGCCGGGTCAGTCTGTGAGTGAGTTCGCCTACCAGCACTTCACCCGGTGCGGCCAGCGATTGCAGGCGTTGCGCTGTATTTACCGTGTCGCCGGTCACCGAATAGGATTTGGCGGTGCCGATGCCTAATCGTCCAGTAACGACCGGACCAGTGTTTATGCCGATGTGGAGTAATAGAGGCGAGCCGGCGTGGGGGGGGCTTTTGCCGAGCCGCGCCGTCCGGGCGATCATGTCGAGAGCGGCGCGAAGCGCACGTTCCGGATCGTCCTCATGCGCGACCGGCGCACCGAACAAAGCGAGCAATGCATCGCCGATGAATTTGTCGACGAAACCACCAAAGTTTCGCACGGCCGCCGTCAATTCCTTGAACAGTTCGTTCTGCAGCGTTTGCATGACCTCGGGGTCGAGCTGCTCGCTGAGTGTGGTGAAGCCGCAAAGGTCGGCAAAGAGGACGGTTACCGTCCGGCGATCGGCGTCAGAGATGGGATGCAGCCCTTCGTCGCTATCGATGTTCGCAAGCAGCGACGGAGTTCGAGAAGGCGGCACAATGGTTCGGCTTGGTGTCGGAGCAGGCCGTTCGACGGCTTTTGCAGGCGCACCGACGCTTGCCCCACATTTCGGACAGAACTCGAAATCAGGTGCGCAAGGATAGCCGCAACTGGCGCATGGCACGGGCTGGCGCTTGCCACACTTCGGACAGAAAGCATAACCGCCCTCAACTTTGAAACCGCAGCCTGCGCAGTCCATCGAACCAGACCTCACTAGGGGCCGTGACGGCGTGATCTCCCTACGCACTTCACGGCCAGGGTATTCACAAGCATGAACCGATAGCCGTCGACCGGCAAGCGGTAGCGCAAATGGGCATCGCGATCGGGTGGGGCCCGTGGCAGCGCGAAGCCAATTCGGGTTTCTGCGTGGCTGTCGGTTGCGAAAGTTCCCTCTTGGTTTGGTCTTCCTGCTATCATGGAGGTGAGGAGACGGACCGTTGAGCGAGAATCGGAAGCTAGCCGCAATTCTAGCTGCGGATGTGGTCGGATATAGCCGGCTCGCGAGCGCGGACGAAGATCGCACTTTGGCGAGGTTGCGGGCACTGCGCAGCGACCTGATCGATCCGATCATCGCAGTGCACCACGGCCAGGTGATCAAGCGCACCGGCGATGGGGCGCTGGTTGAATTCCGGAGTGTGGTGGATGCCGTGCGCTGCGCCATAGAGGTTCAGAATGGTATGGTTGAGCGCAATGCCGGCGTGCCGCAGGACCGACGTATCGAGTTCAGGATCGGCATCCATCTGGGAGATGTGGTCGAAGAAAGCGACGGCGACCTGATGGGCGACGGCGTCAACATCGCCTCGCGTCTGGAGGGACTCGCGGCACCCGGCGCCATCTGCCTGTCCGAGGATGCCTATCGCCAGGTCAAGGCGAGGCTCGACCTCTCGGTCAGCGATCTCGGCAGCACACAGCTCAAGAACATCGCCGAGCCGATCAGGGTCTATTCGCTGCTAGTCGGCAGCGCCGGGACCAAGGCGGCCGCGACCTCGGAAACCGCGACGAGCCGGCCGGCGACGGCAGCGCCGCCGAAGCTGTCGATCGCCGTGCTGCCGTTCGCTAACATGAGCGGTGACGCCGAACAGGACTACTTCGCCGACGGCATCTCCGAAGACATCATCACAGCGCTGTCGAAACTGTCGCAACTCTTCGTCATCGCACGCAATTCGTCGTTCACGTTCAAGGGCCAGAACGTCCATGTGCAGGAGGTGGGCACGAAACTCGGCGTGCGGCATGTCCTTGAGGGCAGCGTACGCAAGTCGGGGAACCGGGTGCGCATCACCGCGCAGCTCATCGATGCAACCTCGGGCGGCCATCTTTGGGCGGAGCGGTTCGATCGCGACCTGACCGACATATTCGCCGTGCAGGACGACGTGACGCAGCAGATCGTCGGCGCGCTGGCGCTCAATCTGACTGAGGGTGATCGGCAGCGGCTGGCGCCCGAGGACCCGCGCAACACGGAGGCGTATGACTATTTCCTGCGGGGCAGGGAGCTGTGGCACCGGCTGACGAGGGAAACGAACGTCGCGGCCCGCGACCTCTTGCAACGTGCCATCGAACTGGACCCGAAGTTTGCCTCTGCCCACGCATTCCTGGCCCTCACGCACGGACTCGATTACCTGAACCGGTGGAGTGCGTCGCCGCCGGAATCGATGGCGCAAGCGGAAGAGGCCGCAACGCGAGCGGTAACGCTGGATGGCAGCGATCCCTGGGCGCACTGGGCGCTTGCTATTGCCAAGCTGTACACACGACGACACGATGGGGCCATCTACGAGGCTGAGCGCGCGCTAGTCCTCAATCCGAACTTCGCCGAAGCGCACGTCGTTCTCGGCGAGGCGCTGTACTATTCGGGCAGATCCGAGGACGCCCTCGAGAGTTTTGCCCGGGGGAAGATCTTGAATCCCTATTTTCCGGATGTGCTTCTGCACTTCCAGGCTTTGGCCTTGTTTCAACTGGGAAGGTACGAAGAGGCCGTTGACCTCCTGATGCAACGGCTGGCTCGCAACGCTGTCACCGACGTCTCGCGGGCGCTTCTGGCCGCCAGCTACGGCCATCTGGGCCGTTTCGCCGAGGCCCGGGCAGCATGGCAGGAGGTGCTTCGCGTCAATCCCGACTATTCGCTGGAATACCGTCGCAAAGTCCTGCCCTACAAGAACCCTGCCGATTTCGAACTCGTGGTGGAGGGGCTCCGCAAGGCCGGTATAGTGCAATGACAGGTGAGGCCATGCGGCCGGATCAGACGCCGTAGGCTTGGCCGATCTTGCGCCATCGCGCGTTTTCGCGAACCAGTTTCAGGTTGTCGGTGGTTTCGGCAAATGTCCGCGAACGGTATTGCCGGAGCAGGTCCGCGAAGAGCGCCCCGTCCGGCAGGCCGGCAAGCTGCTCGCGGACCGAGATCTTTTCATCGATGACCCGGGTGCCCCAGGCATTTTCCCTTACCCGCAGCTCCGCAGCCAGATCACGTTCTTCCGGCGCGGTTTCGTCCAACGCAGCCAGGAGGATCGAGTGGAAAAGCGCTACATAGCCAATCTGTCTCAGGCCGCCGACAACCCGCACCCGCGGCAATATGGCAAGAACGAGGAACGTCAGGAACAAGTTCGGCAGCAGCATGCCGTCCAGCAGCGCCTGGTTGAGATGTGGCCGCTCAAACGGGATGGAAAGACCATGCGGCTTGTCAGGCTCGATCAGGTGCCCGTTCTCAAGAACGAGCTTGCGCACGCGCTCCTCGCGGATGCCCCAGAAATAGTCCGTGGCATTGGGCAGGAATCTGCCGAATGGGCCCGATGCGGCCTCTTGCAATTCATGTTCGAGACGCTGGCGTCTTGCGGGTTCGATGAGCAGCCTGGAAAGAAGACTGCCGTCATATTGTAGATGCCGCGCCATGACAGCCGCGGCGAGCCGATCATCGATGAAAACCGGCAGGGCCATGCCGGAACGATCCCAATTGGCGACCAGATCCTCGTTGAGGGCTGTCATGGCATCGGCCGCGGTTCCGAAGACCTTATCCTTACTGGCAAGCAATGTACCTAGCCAGCGGCTGGCATCCGTTTCATCACCCGCCGTTTCGAGCGCGCGCTTGTTGAGGGAGACGGGACCGGCCGCGCAGGCGCTTTTGCTGCACAGCTTGTGGCGCCCCATGCCAAACAGGTTGACCTTGTCGTCTCCGAGATCGAGCCATCCGGGCCCCTCCCGGCCAGTTGTCTCCATGGTCATCGTCGTTCCCATGAAGCCGACGAAGGCTGACAGCTCGTTTTCGACCGCGCCGAGCCAGGCAAGCAGGAGGGCATCGAAGGTGATCCGGTCCATCAGAAGCAGGCAGTGCAGACCGGACTGAATCACCGGTCTGTGCTCGAACTCGTCGAGGGTTTTGCCGATCTCCTCAGGCTGCATAGTTACGCCGAGGCGCTGATGCAGGACTTCGCGCAGGATCGAGCGGGCAGCGATCGCCGTGCCGGATGCAGGCCTTGCCACCGGCCGCCACAGATGGCGGGCGTAGTCGGAAACTGGAGCATTCCAGTTCTGCTCGATGTCACGCACGACTTCCGGGCAGAGCAGCGACAGCACAGCCAGAATTTCCACGGGGGGGACTGGGGCGAAGACGGCGGTCATCAGAACCGCAACCGGGCCATGCTCAGGAGGTCGTGATACTGCCCGTTGGTAAGACCGGCCTTCACATGCCGGCCTTCAACCTCGAAGCCGTGGCTGGTGTAGAGACGGATGGCCGGCTCGTTGTCGGCATAGACGGTCAATTCGACCCGCTTCAGGGCGCGCCAGTTGTCGGCCACGTCAAGCAGCGCGCCAAGGATGGCAGAGCCGATGCCCTTGCCGACAAAGGCATCGTCAAGGCCGATATTGATCTCGCCGATATGCGAACGGCGCGGCGAACCCTGCACGACCAGGCTGCCATGGCCGACGACCTTGCCGTCCAATTCGGCGACGATCCAGGTGGTTTCCTGGCCGGACTTGGCGATGCGCCGCTCCACCTGATCCACCGTCTCGAAGGGCATCCTCAGCGTCCCCCAGCGGAAGCCCGGCATGTTGAAGATAGCGCAAAGCGCCTCCGCATCGCTTGCCCGGACGGCCCGGAGCTGCGGCTGGATTTTCTCGGATGGCGAGGTCGTGCTGGTCATGACTTTCCCGGCGAAGGCAATCGGCCCGGCACGATGCACCGGACGTCACCTGAAAATCCAGCCGTCTCTGCAGCCTATGCTGCCGATTGCGAACCAAAATACCGGGATGCGGTGTAGAGTTTGAAGGCGCCGCTGATGCCGATCCAGCCGAAAAGGGCGAGCCAGCCCAATGTAGCGGCCGCCGTCCAGTCGATCCGGTGCACCGCAGCGTTGGTGATAACGAGGCCAAGAATGGAAAGCAAGCCGACCAGAAATTGCGCCAGGCCTAGCACCAGCAATTCTTCGCGCGGCGCACTTTTCCAGACGAGATAGGTGCCGCCAGCGCCGGCGAGGAAGATGGCGCTGTAGACCTGGGCGTGGAAGGGATCGACCGGCCATGGCCAGGTGCTGCTGACCATCAGGGGAAACAGCAACATGCCGAAGCCATAGACCCCAAGGATGGCCGTTTCCGCCAACATGTAGCTGCGCCATGCGGGGCTTAGGGTCACGCCATTTGCTGACGGACGGGCCCTTGCCCGCCACAGGAACAACCCGGACACCGCGACCGAACCAAGATAGACCAGAAACCAGAGCCAGGTCGCTTTGCGCCCAAAGTTGAAATAGCCGAGATTGATCAACGAAACCGCCGACACGATTACGGTGAAGATGAGAGCCATGACCAGCACGAGCCTGCCCGGCGACCAACGATTCCAGAACAAGAGCGCCGCCATCACTGCCATTTCGGCGGTGTAGAAGCCGCCGAGAAAGCGGGCACTGAATGGCGTGACGGGCCAGGGCCAGCGCGGCTTGACCAACGCAGGCGCGAAAAACAGGCCGGCGCCGACGATCAGGACGATAATGACCCCTGCCGAGAAAAGCCGAAACGCCGCGGGAAATGGCGGGTTGTCGGATGTCGGCACGGGAGAAAGCCCCAAAGATGAATGCGCCATGTACCCATCATAGTGCCGCTTGCGGCCGGTGAAAATCCGCCGAATTCAAATTGAGCTGTCACCAGATCTATCCATTCGAATGGCCGTTTGATCCCTTTCGACGTAAGATGGTGTGCGCGGACCGAAGACCGGTCCGGCGAACACGCCTGGGAGGCGCATTTTCCGGAGCCTGCACGATGACCGAAGCTCAGGATCTGTTCTCGCTTCTGCGGCAATCGACCGATGTCGATCCGCAGGCAATCGACGCGATCCGGCGAACCATCGCCGAGGGCAAGGACCACGAACTTTGCCGCATCAATGCGCTGGCCTTCGCCAGCAAGAATGGCCTCGACGAGGAACGCACCATCAGCGCCTTTCTCCATGCGGCGCGGGTGGGCATCTTCGACATCTCCTGGAATGTTCTGTGCCCCGGCTGCGGCGGCGTGCTCGACACCAACGCCACGCTGAAAACAATGCAGAAGGACGAATACACCTGCGCGCTGTGCTCCCAGGGCTATTCGCCGACCCTCGACGAGATGGTCGAGGTGACATTCACCGTCAGTCCCCGCATACGCAGGATTGCCGCCCACAATCCGCACGAACTGCCGTTGATAGAATACTTCCGCCAGATCTACTGGGCGTCCGGCGCCGATCTGCCGGAAGAGGATTTCGCGGAGAAGATTGAAGCGTTCTCGCTGGAGGATATCGAGCTTGCGCCCGGTGAAAAGGCGGTTCTGCCCATACAGCTTCCATCTGAATTCGTCATCGTCTTCGAGCCGGTCACGCATTCAGCGCAGTTCATCGACGCTAAGGGCGAACCAACAAAGGAGCGCCGAAGCCTCTCATTGGTTTTCGACCGCGACCATGTCCAGAACCAGACGTTGGAGATGCAACCAGGCCCTTTGCGCATTTCGCTGGAAAACAGGACCGACACCCGCGTGCTGCCGACGGTCTTCATCGCCGGCCACGCATTGCATGATTTCCTGGGCAAGCGCCGGCCCTTCCTGACCGCCAAGCGCCTGCTAACCAACCAGACGTTCCGCGATCTCTATCGCACAGACACGCTCGACATCAACCAGCGGCTGAAGATCACCAGCCTGACCTTCCTGTTCACCGACCTGCGCGGATCGACCGAGCTTTACGAGCGGGTGGGCGATCTTTCAGCCTTCGATCTCGTGCGCGAGCATTTCCAGGTGCTGCACGAGATTGTCGCGGCGGAGGCGGGCGCGGTGGTGAAGACGATCGGTGATGCGGTGATGGCGACCTTCGCGACGCCTGATCGTGCGATTGCCGCGGCCCTCAGGATGCGCGAGGCCATGCGTGCGCTCAATGAAAAAAGCGGGCGCGAGGATCTGCTGCTCAAGATCGGAGTCCATGCCGGCCCTTGCATCGCAGTGTCCATGAACGAGCGGCAGGACTATTTTGGCCAGACGGTCAACATTGCATCACGGGTCCAGAACCTGGCCAACCCACAGGCAATCTTCGCCACCCGTGCGGTGGTCGACGACAATCTCACCGCCGATCTGTTGCGCAGGAACGCGCTGACGCCCGTGCCTCACGAGGTCTCGCTGCGCGGCATTGAGCGGGAGATCGCGGTGTATACAATCACCTGAGGAATTCCAGAGCAATTCCAGGAAAAGCCTGAAACGGCTTTCCCGGGAAAGCGCGTAACGCTTTCTCTTGGGAATTGAATTGCGTTAAAACAAAGAGCTGGAGCAGCGTTTCCGTGAAGCGCTCTCGGCCGCTCACACGCGCTTGCAGAGGAAATAACGATCGGCGGGCTCGGACGTCGGCGCCGGGAGGCGTTGCAGCAGCGGGTGATTGAGCGGCGTGCCACTGACCGCGAAGCCGCCGACGCGAAGCAGGCTCGCAATCAGATCGGGAAGCCAGGTAGCGGTCACTGCATCGCGATCATCATAGCCGGTGCCGATGTCGGCATGAACAAGGGCGGCTTCGATGCCAATGAACTTGCGGGCCGTCTCGCGTATTTCGCCGAGCACGAGGTTTTCAGCTTCGGGAATTGAACTGGTGTGTGCGCCGACTTCGCGGTCGAACACCACGATCCGACGCCCGGGCAGGCGCTCGCGCAGATGGTGGAACGTCCGGCCATTGCCGAGTCCGAGCTCGAGCACAAGCCCCTCCATCTTCGCCACTTCGGGGCAGACGTGATCGAGAATGTCACGCTGTGCGGTCATCCTGCTGATGAAATTCTCGAGACGACTCATATGCTTTTGTGTGTCCTGAACCAGATCAAGAGATCGGCAATGCCCGCGAAGAATTGTTCACGAGTGCATCCCGAAGGCGAGGCGCTAATCTCGATTGCGTGTCGGCACATATACGGGCGGACGATGAACACTGCAATAACCGTACGGGCGGCCGGCAGGGACCATACCGGGTGGAGCCGGCGGCCCGGCGCGACGGAATAGCGATCTCACTTGTAGGGGTCTGCGGCGTCCCGCAAGCCGTCGCCGAGGAAGTTGAACGCCAAGATGACGAGAACGACGGGGAGCATCGGCAAAAGCAGCCATGGATAGAACGCGATCACGCTGACGCTGCGCGCCTCGGTTAGCAGGATGCCCCAGCTGGTTGTCGGTGGCCTCAGGCCCAGCCCAAGGAAGCTCAGCGCCGTCTCGCCCAGGATCATGCCGGGTATGGAGATCGTCGCCGTCGCGATCAGATGCGACATGAAACCGGGAATGAGGTGCCGCCGGATAATGCGGCTGCTGCTGGCGCCCATCAATTGCGCGGCCAGAACGTAATCCTCCTCGCGCAAGGCCAGAAGCTTTGAACGCACGGCCCGCGCCAGTCCGGTCCAGTGGAGCAGCCCGAGGATAACGGTGATGCCGAAATAGATCAGGATTGGACTCCAGGTTATCGGCATGATCGCCGCCAGAGCCAGCCATAGCGGAATGCTGGGGATCGATTGCAGAACTTCGATTATCCGTTGAACGATCAGGTCGAAGATACCGCCGTGATAGCCAGCCAGTCCGCCTATGACAATGCCGAGCAGGAAGCTGAAACTGATGCCGACAAGGCCGATTGTCAGTGAAATGCGTGCGCCATAGATGATACGCGAGAGCACATCGCGCCCCAGCCTGTCGGTGCCGGCCAGAAAGAGCTGGCCGTTTTCGGCAGGACAGACAAAATGCCAGTCACCTTCGACCAGGCCCCAGAACCGGTAACTGTCGCCCTTGCAGAAGAAACGAATCCGCTGAACATCATCCTGGTTGTCGATGTAGTTCCGCTTGAGTGTGTCCATATCCAGCGTCATCTGGCGACCATAGACGAAGGGCCCGACAAGCTGGCCGTTATGGAACAGGTGCACCCGCTGCGGCGGCGAATAGATGTAGTCCATGTTGCGCGTGTGCAGATTGTAGGGCGCCAGGAACTCGCAGATCAGTATCCCGAAATAGAGCGCTGCCAGAAATATGCCGGACAAAAGGGCAAGCCGGTGCCGTCGGAATTTCCACCACATCAGCCGCAACTGCGACGCCTGAAAGACCTTCGACTGCTCCGCCGTCATCGCCTCGACGGATTGCAGGTCAAAAGGCGCGATGGAAACGTAGTGTTGCAGCGGGGCACCCGGAGCGGGCAGGGGCGATTGCGTGTTCATTTGGTGCTGCCGCCCTGCAAACGAATTCGTGGATCAAGCAGCGCCAGCGCCAGGTCGGAAATCAGGACACCGATCACCGTCAGGAAGGCGAGGAACATCAGGAAAGACCCTGCCAGATACATGTCCTGGCTTTGCAGCGCTCTGATCAGCATCGGCCCCGTCGTTTCCAAAGACAGCACTATCGCAGTGATTTCGGCACCGGATATGATGGCCGGCAGGATGGAGCCGATGTCGGAAATGAAGAAATTGAGCGCCATGCGCAGCGGATATTTGACGAGCGCCTTGAAGGGATGAAGGCCTTTGGCGCGCGCGGTCACGACATATTGCTTGTGAAGCTCATCGAGTAGATTGGCGCGCAGCCGCCGGATCATGCTTGCCGTGCCCCCGGTGCCGATGATCAAGACCGGGATCCAGAGATGGGCGAGGATCGACTTCGCCTTGGCCCAGCTCATCGGCTCACTGAGATATTGCGGGTCCATGAGATGGCCGATGGAGGTGCCGAACCAGATATTGGCGAAATACATCAGGATCAGCGCCAGCATGAAATTCGGAATGGCAAGGCCGAGAAGGCCGAAGAGAGTAAGGCCGTAGTCGCCCCAACTGTATTGATGTGTGGCGGAGTACATGCCGATGGGAAAGGCGATGAGCCAGGTGAAGATGATCGTGACGAAGGAAACCAGCACGGTCAGCCACATTCGGTCCCCGACGACGTCGCGAACCGGCAGCTCATACTCGAAGGAATAGCCGAAATCGCCGTGCAGCATCCCGCCGACCCAGTAGAAGTAGCGAATGACGGGCGGCTGGTCGAAACCATATTCCTTCCGCATCATTTGGATGCGATCGGAATCTACCGCTTCGCCCTGGGCCCGAAGCTCGGCGACATAGCTGTCGAAATAGTCACCCGGTGGAAGTTCGATGATGGTGAACACCAGCGCCGATATGACCAGCAGCGTTGGAACCATCACAGCGATGCGCCAGACAATATATCGAAGCACGCTCAGGAGCCTCCAAGCCAGAATGTATCCGGCATGTAGACACCGAAATAGGCGGTCGGGTCATAGCCGAAGAGTGCCTTGTCAGGCAGATTGCGCAGCCGCGAGGACACCAGAATGGGCTGAAGTGTTTCGTTCACCGTACCGATCGAGAACACCTGATCAGTGTAGATCGACAGCATTGAATTCCAGATTTCGGCGCGCTCCGTGGCTTTGGTCGATGCGTTCCAGCGCTTGAGCAAAGCCATCAACTCGACCACTTCAGGAAGATCGGGCGCCTCACCCATCTTGCCATGGGACAGATAGTAAGCGCCCCAGAGCGGCCATTGCAGTTGGTCGTCGATGGTGGGGGCCAGCTGGTATGGGTTCATGTCTGCGGTCGGCACGCCATTGTCGATGCCCGACGACATCGACATCATGATCTCGCCGCCAAGCGCGCGGCTGCGGAAGATGTCGCGCTGCGAAGTCCGGACGAACAGGGCGATGCCGATCTTGCGCCAGTGATCGGTGACGAGTTCGAGCGCGTCGGTTTCCAGCGTGCTTTCGCCGGCAGTTTCCACGATGATCTGCGCCGGGCGCCCATCGGGAAGTAGCCGCAGGCCGTCATCGTCACGTGTCTGAAGCCCGACCTGGTCTAGCAGGGCATTGGCCTGGTCGGGATCATGGGCAACCCAGGCCTTCGCGAATTCCGGCCGGTAGAGCGGGCTCTCCGGCAGGACCGTATCGGCGCTTTCCTGCGCCAATCCGTAGAACACGGCCATATTGATCTCGCGCCGGTCCACGGCGAGCGAAAGTGCGCGGCGCACGCGCACGTCACGCAAAAGGCCACGCCACACCGGGTCGGCACAATTCAGATTGGGCAGCAGCGCCAGCCGCGAACCCTGTGTGCGTTTCCAGAGATGCATCTTCACGGGGTAACGCTTCTCCGCATCCTTCAGGAAGGAGTAATCGCTGAAGTCAATTCCCATGCATTGCAGGTCGCTCTCGCCCGCACCGGTCTTGGCGGAAATGATCGCCGACGAGCTGACATTCATGACAATCCGGTCGACATAGGGCAGTTGCCGGCCATTCTCGTCTATTCGATGAAAGAACGGGTTGCGCTCGAAGATGAACTGCTCAGCCGGCGGCTTGGTCCGGTTCTGCCAGGGATCGAGCGTGGGCAGCTCCGGATTCTCCGGGCGATACTGCCGCGACATGCGGATATGCAGGAGCGTCCATTTCGCGACCCGGTTCTCCTTCATAAGGCCGGCGAGCCGGAATGGATCCTGGTATTTCTTGTGGAACTGCTTGAGATAGGCGGCCGGCAAAACAAGCGGTGTCGGCGAGGCAGCGGCAAGCTTGGGCAGGAAGTCGGGATTTGGCGCATCCCAACTGTAGCGGACAGTCAACGGATCGACGATCTCGAAACGTGGCGGCTTGCCGTCCGCCAGCAGGGCAGGGGCGAGCCCGCCTTGCGAAAGCTCATCGTTCAGCCAGACATCTTCCCAGCAATAGCGAAAATCCTCCGGCGTCAGCAGGCTGCCGTCGGACCATTTATGCCCTTCCCGAATCTTGAACGTGAAGACGCGATCATCCGCTACGTCGAAGCTTTCGAGAATGTCGGCTTGCAAGTTGAGCTTTTCGTCATAGCCGACCAGGCGGGCATATCCGTAGATCGTCATCATCCGGATATCTTTCTGGCTGCCGATGATCGTGCGCAGCGTGCCGCCATACTGGCCGGGTTGCCGGCCCATCGCAGCGAGGTTCAATACGCGCGGGCTCTTGGGCAGGCGCTCTGCGAGTGCCGGCAGAGCCCTGGCCTTCAGCTCCGGCTGAAGAAAATCCGGCTCCAAATCGCCAGCGCGCGACGTGCCCGGCAGAAGTGCCGAAGCCATGAGTCCAAGGAGGGTGCGACGGCTGATCAATGGCGCAACTCACTGACATCGGCCAAACGTCGGGCCAGCACGAGGTGGCCGCCGCCAAGATCGATCGGCGACAGCGTATCCTCTTCGCCCTCGTCGTGGAATTGCGGTCCCCATGCGCTGGCGTCGGAAGCGCCGCCGAGCTTCAGCGTCTTGAAATCCATCGGCCGGTCGAGATCGGGGAAAGGGACTGCGGCGACCAGTGAGCGCGTGTAGGGGTGGACCGGTTTCCTGAGCAGAATTTCGCGCGGCGCAAGCTCGACGATACGCCCGCCGCACATCACCGCGATGCGGTCCGCCATGTAGTCCACCACCGCCAGATTGTGGGATATGAACAGGTAGGTCAGGCCCAGTTCCTTCTGCAGGTCCTTCAGGAGGTTTAGGATCTGCGCCTGGACAGAGACATCGAGCGCCGAAACCGGCTCGTCGCAGATCAGGAGTTCTGGCCCCAGGGCTAACGCGCGCGCGATGCCGATACGCTGACGCTGCCCGCCGGAGAAACTGTGGGGATAACGCTTGATGAAGCGCGGATCGAGCCCGATTGCCTGCATCAGGCTCTTGACGGTGGCTAGTCGGGACGCGGCATTGCCACGTTGATGGATTTCCAGCGGCTCGCTCAAGATATTTTCCACCGTCATGCGAGGTGAAAGCGACGAAACCGGATCCTGAAAGACCATCTGGATTTTCGCGCGCAGCAGGCGCAGGGCGTCTCTGTCGCCTCCCAATACGTCGATCGGTCCATCGCGGCCATTGAAGATCACAGAGCCGCCGCTAGGCGTGACAGCCCGCATGAGCATCTTGCTGACGGTGGTTTTGCCGCAACCACTTTCGCCGACCAGGCCCAGGCACTCGCCCCGCCTGATATCGAAGCTCACGCCGTCCACGGCGCGAACAGAGGTTTGACGATCCCCGCCGAACCATCCGGACTTGCGGATGGTAAAAACCTTTGTCAGATCCCTGACCGACAACAGGATGTCGTCCGGTCCTTTCGATGCCGGCGCCGTCTGCTTGCCCAGCAGGGTGCCGACGTTCACCGGCACCTCGCGGAGCGCCTTTAGCCTCTCGCCCGGCTTCAGGTCGAAATGCGGAACGGCCGCCATCAGGCCCTTTAGGTAAGGGTGACCTGGCCGGCGGAATATCGCCTCGACAGGTCCCGCTTCCATGATCTCGCCATGGTACATGACCACCACCTCGTCGGCGACATTGGCGACAACGCCGAGGTCGTGCGTGATCAGCAGCATCGCCATATTCAGCTTGCTCTGAAGCCCGCGCAGCAATTGCAGGATCTGCGCCTGGATGGTGACATCCAACGCCGTCGTCGGCTCGTCGGCAATCAACAGGGCGGGCCGGCAGATAAGCGCCATGGCGATCATGGCGCGCTGACGCAATCCCCCCGAAAGTTCAAACGGATACATGTCATAGGCGCGCTTGGGATTGGGAAAGCCGACAAGGCTGAGCATTTCCTCGGTCCGCGCCTTGCGCTCCGCCCGAGCCATGGGCGTATGAATCTGCAGGGATTCGCTGACCTGGTTGCCGATCGTGTGCAGCGGCGAAAGCGATATCATCGGCTCCTGAAAGATCTTGCCGATGCGGCTGCCTCTCAGCGCCCGGATTTCGGGTCCATCACGTGGCATCTGCAGGATATCCTGTGTCGTGCCGGGCTTTTCAGGATCGGAAAACAGGATACGGCCACGAACATGGGCGGTGTTCGGCAAAATGCCCATCACTGCCTGGCTAAGAACCGATTTTCCGGAACCGGACTCGCCCACAAGCGCGGTGACCTTGCCGGGAAGGACGCGAAGATTTGCACGCCTGACGGCGTGCAACGGTCCCCCGATAATGGCAAAAGAGATGCCAAGATCTTCGACCCGTAGTAGATCAACGCCCGAATTCATTCTCACACCAGCCCCACTCTGGCAACGTGCAGAAAGCGAGAGACTAGCGCATTGCCAGTCTAGAGCAACTTGGATTCGACACGGTCGCCGGCGGCGGAACCGGCGACCGGACTGCTTACCAAAGGCGTTCGGATCAGATTGGGGTGGGCTACTGGAGCTTCCTCGGGTCGCCCGCCGACTGCCGTGCGGCATCGCGATGAAGCAGCATGACCTGCTCGGCCTCCGATCTCCGGTCGTAAATCGGCTCCAGCGCACCGTCTTCATCGAGTGCGAGAGCGCCCGACAGATCGGGTGAAAGCACCGTCAGCTTCTGCTTGATCCCCGCCAGTTCCTCGCTGCCGAGCGTCAGCCAGCTGCTGGCGCCGCAATAGCTGGCGAAGTCTTTGCTGGCGAGAACGCGGTGCGGATATTTCTTGGTCAGGGTCTGGAGGCGCTGGACCTCGTTTACAGCCGAGCCGAAGACAGAGAATGTGAGCCGGTCGGTAAGCCCGACATTGCCGAACATCACGTTGCCGACATGCAGGCCGATGCCAAATTTTATGTCGGACAACCCCTTTTCCTTCCTTCGCAGATTGAGATCCACCATGCGCGCAGTGGCCTTGTGCGCTGCCGCCAGAGCAGACTGGCAGGCGGTCTCGGAATGCGAGCGATGTCTTTCGCAAGGGTAGACGGCAATGAAGCCATCGCCTATGAAACTCATGATCTGCCCGCCTTTGCGATTGAAAGGTGTAGCAATGGCATCGAAAAACTGGTTCAGCGTATCGATGTAGATTTCGCGGCCGGAAGTTTCGGCAAGCCTTGTTGACCCGCGCATATCGGCCATGACCAGTGCGGCCCGGATTGTGTCGCCCTCGCCGCGCTTGATCTGGCCGTCCAGCACGCGTCTGCCGGCGTCGCCGCCGAGATAAGTGGTCATCATGTTGTCGGCCAACTTGGTGAGCACCGCCATTTTGGTTGCGATGGCGAGATGGTTTTGGATACGCAGCAGCGCCGAAATCATGCTCTCGCTGAAACCTGAAGCACTGTCGGTGGACCAGGACCCGATCATGCCCTGACTGGTATTGCCGTTGAAGGGATGGACGAAAGCCATGTAATCGGTCACGCCCATAAGCCTGAGTTCATCGAAAACAGGAAATTCCGTCGGGACCGACGGGTCGAGCCGGCGCCGCAGATGGTCGAGCTTGTTGCTGAGCAGATAGTAGTATGGGCTGGTCAGGAACCTGTCAGAATGAACGCCGTCCTTTTTGCGGAAGCCTTCCACTTCCATGCCTTGGCCGCGAATCCAGGTGAAGCCAAGCGCGTCATAAAGCGGATGAAGCATCGAAAAGCTCAAATGCACCCGCTTCAGTGGCAGGCCGGCAGCAGCCAGCCGTTCGCAAAACCCCTTTACCAATGTTTCCAGCTCATTGCCCGCCAGCGCCGACTGAGTCAGCCAGTCGGCAACCTTATCCATGAGAATTGTGGAAATTTCTGCTTGCGCCGTGCTCATACCACCTCGAAACCCGTCGAAGACGGAGCCATTATCCGTCGATCCGCCATAATACAGTCCGCCGGCGACCCAAAGATACCCCAAAGTCAACGACGTCGGCTTCGACGGCAGAACGGCGAAGGAATTTCCCGAATGACTGTCCTTGCAACCAAGGGACAGGCTTAACTGCATTCATGTCTTGTGGCGTTATGTGGCGAAGCCGCGGCCGGAGTGCAATCACGATCCTGGCATCGGGCAAAAAATTTGCCGGCTGGGACGCCGTCAGGCCTTCACCACCGTCTCTCGGAGCAGCCCGAGACGGCCAAAAACATTGCGTGTGTCGACGATCAGAAGGGCGTGATCAGCGATTGTCTGATAGTCGATCGCGTCATGGTCGGTTGCAACGACGACGGCATCGAAATCCTTCAAGGCCGCCTCGGTCAATTCGACCGAGCGGCGCCCCTTGATCGCCATATGCTCTCTTGTGGTCGGGATCTCGGGAACATGCGGATCGTGGAATTCCGCCCTGCCGCCCCATTCCTCGATGAGTTCAATGAGCCGCAATGAGGGGCTTTCGCGGATGTCGGGCACATTCTTCTTGTAGGCGAGCCCGATGATGAGAATGCGCGAGCGGCTGAGCGCCTTGCCGCAGCGCCGGTCCAGCGCTTTCGCCAGTTCATCGACCACATGACGCGGCATAGCAGTGTTGATCTCTGCCGCCAGCTCGATGAAGCGGGTCGGCAGTTCGTATTCGCGCGCCTTCCACGTCAGGTAGAAGGGATCGATCGGAACGCAGTGCCCGCCCAATCCGGGGCCAGGATAGAAAGGCATGTAGCCGAAGGGCTTGCTCTTGGCCGCCTCGATCACCTCCCAGATGTCGATGCCCATCGCCCCGAGCACGACCTTCAATTCGTTGACGAGGGCTATGTTGACCGAACGGAAGATGTTTTCCGTCAGCTTGACTGCCTCGGCGGTCGCCGTGCTGGAAACCGGAACGACGGTTTTGACCACGCCTTGGTAGAAAGCCTGCACGAGCGTCGCAGCTTCGATGCCGTCACCTGCCACGACCTTGGGGATCGTCGCGACTTCAAAGTTGCGGTTGCCGGGATCCTCGCGTTCGGGCGAGAAGCCGAGGAAGAAGTCTATCTTCGACTGCAAACCGGTTTCTTCCAGTATGGGCTTGATCACGTCGTCGGTGGTGCCGGGATAGGTGGTAGATTCCAGCACGATGAGGTGGCCGAGACGCAGATGCTTTGCGATGACGCCAGTCGTGTTCCTGACAAAGGAGAGGTCCGGCTCACGGTTTTTCGTCAGCGGCGTCGGAACGCAGATGATGATGATATCGCAGACGGACAGTTCGGCAAAATCCGCCGTGGCGCGGAACCGTCCACTCGCCACGTGGCCGGCAAGGGCTGTCGACGTCACCGCCTCAACGTAGGATTGGCCGTTGTTCAGGCTCTCAACCTTCTGGGCTTCGATATCGAAGCCGAAAACCGGGAAGCCGGCGCGTGCGACCGCGATTGCCAGCGGCAACCCGACATAGCCCAATCCGATCACGCCGACTCGCGCGGCGTGCGTCGAGATACGGTTCAGCAGACGGTCATATGCCGATCGTGAAGCGTCCAAAAAACTGCTTTCCCGTCAATTCGGATAGGCTGGCCGCTACCAGGCGCGGCTTACCATGGTCCCAGGAGCCATGGCCGGGGCATATTGCGGAAAATGGATTCTCGCAAGCCGTCATCAGACCGGCAACTTTGCCTTCAAACTTGCGGCAGCCATCGCATAGCCGCCGGCGGCACCATCTATGAAATGAACGTGATCGCGCTGCAGCGGCGAGGCGACCAGGCATGTCATCAAGGCCGATTTCTGGCGGTGCAGGCCATAGTTGCAGATGCCCGCCTCTTCCGCCTGTTTCAGCCGGTTCTCGATCCGTTGCAACACATCAGCGTCAACGTCGATGGTCATCTTCAAGCCGTCGTCGAATTTCCGGAAATCCGAATTGCTGGCCACGTCGCGTTTGTAGATCTTCGGATCGAAACTGCCGATCGTCCAGCCATATCTGTCGGTGACGGCCGTAAGCGTCATCAGGAACACTATCCACAGCTTCGACAGCCACCGCCGTCCTGCCGGCGCCGTGGCCCGCGCCTCAATATCGAGGCCGGCGGGCAGCAAGCTGTAATCCGGCCCGTTCACCGGCACAGGGTGGCCATCGCGTTCCTGCCTGCCGGCAAGGGCGATGATGTCGGATGCCAGAAACTGAAAACCGCGCAGGTCGCGCGACGCCCCCGGTATGGCTATGATCGAGACGATTTCGCCATGCCGGGTTTCGATCGGGTTCCAGCGGCAGGAGAGGCCGGTCAGATCCGGCCGTGCGCCGGCCGGCGCAGGATCGACGCGGTAGCGCCCCGCTTTCATCTCGGCTTCCGCCCAACTGCCGCCACCGCCGGCGAACATGGCATAGAAGACCGCATCGGATGCTTGGAACCTTGCCACGCGAACGTCGAGGCCTTGCGCTCGAATATCCTTTATAGGCACGATTGCGGCACGCAGGGTTAGGTCCAGTTCGTCCGCCACCCATCTCTGGACAGCCGCCAGCGCGTTGCGGGTGGTCTCCACCGCCGAGCCGGGAAATGCGACGAGCGCGCCGTCGCCGCCGAAGACAAAGGGAAGATCTTGCCGACCCAGCGCATTGAGCAGGGCCGAAATGACACTGGCGCCAGCCATATTGACTGTTTTATAGCGTCCAGTCTCGATCGCCTTTGTCGAGCCGACGATGTCGGCGGTGGCCAGCGCCCAGCCATCGGGGAGAGGCCGATAGTTGTCGATATCGGCAACGCTTTCGAACTTTGCGAAGACCGGCAGAGAAGCGACAAACGGGTCCGACGCGGCAGCTGTTTCCATGAGCATCAGATAGCACATTCCACTGCTTGAAGGTGAAGTCGATGATGGTTCGAAATTGACTTGCGCATGCTTTCCGATGATAGGGTCGCGCAATGCGAATTGCCTTCTACGCACCGCTGAAGTCGCCCAATCATTCCGTTGCCTCCGGCGACCGCCAGATGGCACGCACGCTGGTCAAGGCGCTGGAGCATGGAGGACACAGCGTCGAACTGGCATCCGAATTGCGCTTCTATCTACGCGAACCGGAGCCGAAAAGTTTCGATGCGCTCAAGATAGAGGCCCGAGAGGAAGCCGCGCGACTGACCAGACTTTGGGATCGTGACGGCAAGCCCGATCTATGGTTCTGCTATCATCCCTATTACAAAGCGCCCGACCTGATCGGGCCCGAGCTGGCGTCGACCTTTGCTGTCCCATATGTGACGGCGGAAGCCTCCTATTCGAGGCGGCGCAATGCCGGTTTGTGGGCCGATACGCAAGCGTTGGTGGTGCGCGCCGTCGAACAGGCGGCACTGAACATCTGCTTCACGCAAAGGGATCGTCGGGGACTGGCAGATGCGATACCCGGGGTCGCTGTTGATATGCTGTCGCCCTTTATCGACACATCGGTATTCCAGGAGATGCCGGCACGAGGTTGTCCAACGCGCCTCGTTGCCGTTGCCATGATGCGCCCGGGCGACAAAGTCGAAAGCTATCGCATGCTGGCACAAGCGCTCGGTCTGATCGGCCACCTGCCCTGGACCATGTCGGTCGTCGGCGACGGGCCTGCCCGTGACGAGGTCAAGGCGCAATTCGCCGGCTTTGCCGCCGACCGTATCGAATGGCTTGGCGCGATTGAGCCAGCCGCAGTGCCGGATATCCTTTATGGCGGAGGAATTTACGTCTGGCCGGGTTACGGCGAGGCCTATGGCGTTGCCTATCTTGAAGCACAGGCCGCCGGCCTTCCGGTGGTGGCTCAGCACATCGCCGGCGTGCCGGAAGTCGTGCGAGATGGCCAGACCGGGTTTCTCACCCCGCCGCGCGATGTGGCGGCGTTCGCTTCTGCCATTGAAAGGCTTCTGGCCCGTAACGATGAAAGAACCACCATGGCTGCAGAGGCCAGACGTTTCATCCTTGAAGAACGTTCCCTCGGCGTTGCAGCGGCGCATCTGGCCGAACTTCTTCCGAAGGTCCCGGTTTCATGACATCGTCCGATCGGATCTGGCAGCCCTTGGTGGAAGAACTGGCGGGCCGGCAACGGGCGGGTCGTAAGGCAGAGTTCTGGCTGCGCGACGATGATGCCGTGGATCCGACGCCTGCGCTTGATCGGCTGCTCGACCTCACCGGTGAATTCGCGGTTCCGGTCACTCTGGCCGTCATTCCGGCCCTCACTGATGAGAAGCTTGTCGCCCGGCTTGACGAGGCGCCGCATGCCACGGTCGCCATCCATGGATGGGTGCATCGAAATCATGCGCCCGAGGGTCAGAAAAAGCAGGAACTCGGCGCCCATCGGCCACGCGAGGCGGTGCTCGATGAACTGGCTGGCGGGCTGTCGCACGTAACCGGCCTGCACGGCGCGCGCACCGTTCCGATGCTGGTGCCCCCCTGGAACAGGATCGACGCCGGCCTGGTATCCGACCTTGGATCGATAGGATTTGCGGCATTGTCGGTCTATGGGCCGCCGAAGCAGGCTTCGCTGGCGGTCATCAACAGCAATGTCGACATCATGGATTGGCCTGGCACGCGCGGCTGCCGCGATCACGGCCTATTGGTCCAGGCAATCATCGCGCACTTGCAGCATGCATTCGACGACGAACCGGTCGGCCTGCTCACTCACCATCTCGTACATGATGAATCGGCATGGCTTTTCCTCGAACGGCTGTTCGCGGTCACCGCACGGACTGAAGCCTGCGCATGGCTTCCGATCAGGACATTGATCGCGCGCAGCGCCGGTAGAAGAAAATAGCTCAGCGCTTTTTATGCGATGAGACTGGAAATTTGAGCGTCTGGCCATCCCGCGCGGCAAACGCGCCGGCAAACCTGTCCTTGGCCAGTTTCTCCATCTCGTCCAGTTGCTCGTCGGTGCGTGCTGGATCGTGGTGAAACAGCGCGAGCCCCCGCGCACCGGCCGCCTCACAGAGCTTGACGCCCTGTTGCCATGTCGAGTGGCCGTTACCGCGGCGGCGTTCCATTTCCTTCTCGGTATAGGTGCAATCGTAAACGACGAGGTCGGCATCGTCGATCAGGCCGAGCACCGACTGATCGAGCTTGCCCGTCTCGTGCTCGGTGTCCGTGATCACCGCCACGACGCGGCCGCCCCATTCGACTCGGTAGCCTATGCAGCCGCCCGGATGGGTAAGGCTGTCGGTCCGAACCACCACCCCTTCGCGCGGCCGAAGCACGTCTCCGGACACGAAATCGCGGCAGTCGAGCTTTGCCTTGCAGACGTCCATTTTCACCGGAAACCACGGCGGACGTATGAACTCATCGATCATCTGCCGGGTCGTCATGCGTCCTGCAAGATGCCCGGACCAAACGGTAAGCTTGACACTCGGGTCAAAGATCGGCGCAAAAGCCGGCAGCCCGATGATGTGATCGTAATGGCAATGGGTGAAAAGCAGGTCGAAATCGGTCACGTCCGCCGCCTGAAACGCCCTGCCGGCAGCCCGCAGGCCAGAGCCCGCGTCGAACAGAAGCGTATGCTTGCCGCATCGCATCTCAATGGAGCTTGTGTTGCCGCCATAGCGAGCGAATTCTGGCCCGGATACCGCGATGCTGCCGCGCACGCCCCAAAATCTGACCAGGAAAAAATCGTCGTCCATACTACTTTTCGCCCATCGTGGCTCTAGGCGGTTCGTGCGTCGATCAGATCCGCGGTCGTATGGCTCAGCCGATCGGCAAGAACCCGCAATATCTCGATCGTCATTTCCGGGAATTCCTTCATAAGCCTCAGGAAATGATCCTTGCGGATTCTCAAAGCCTCCAGATCACTTGCCGCTCTGACGGTGGCAGTGCGGGAGCTGTTGCACAATATGGCGATCTCGCCGACGATCGAATTTGGCAGCAGTTCGGCAACTTTTATCGGCCCGCTGTCGGAATCGACCAGAATATCCGCCCTGCCTGAAAGGATGACATAGGCGGCGTCTGCCTCGTCGCCCTGCCGGAAAAGAATCTGGCCGGCGCCGTAGTTCACGCGATCGGATGTGAACGCGAGCAGCTTGAGCTTTGCCGGCTCAATGCCAGAGAACAAGGGAACGCGTTGCAGCATTCCAACTTCATCCTTGAGCAGCATTGTCGCAAACCTTCCTAAATTCGCGTCTGCCAGACTATGACAGAAGTTCCTTGAAAATACCGTTCCCTGCCAAAAGTGTCTCGTGTGTACCGTCTTCCACCAATTGACCCGAGTCAAAGACGATAACGCGATCGAACCCTATCGCCATTGCCGGACTCGTCACGACCCACACAATTGCCGGCGAATGGCTGTCGCGTCTGGCCTCCTCGAGCACGTTTCGCAGCACCTTGTCCTGAATGCGCTGATCGAGCGCCGACAGCGGCCGGTTGAGAATGAGAAAATCGGGACGTTTGAGCAGGGCCCGGGCAACATCGAGCTTCTGTCGCTGCCCAGCGGTCAGCCGCCTGCCGCCGGCGCCGACGTTGAAATCCAGGCCGACATCCAGAAGCTCGGCATAAAGCCCCAGCTCGTCAAGAATTTCATAGACGATGGAGCGTATGCGGTCCGGCGCGTCGGGATGGTTGTTACCTACACGCCCGAACAGGACATTGTCCATGACGGTCGCCGCGGCAATGTATTTGGCAGGATCATACCGTTCGATCGCGTTTTGCAGCTCGGACGGCAGGTTTTCATAGAACTGGTTGCGTGCGGCGACGATCTTGCTCATCAGCTCGCCGGTCAGCAGGCCGAAGCGGTGCCGGGGCTCGATATAGGCAAAGCTCAAGGTGATAATCATGGCGCGGTCGGCCTCCGAAACCGCCTCGTAGGGACGGTTCTTGAGCCGCTGCAGCAAGGTCTCGTAGGTGGGGATCTCTTCGGCGCTCATGAAGGCGAGCTGCTGAAGGAATTGGTGATCGGGCGGCAGGTCGGCAAACAGCTCGATCGCCTGTTCGGCGATCTCCATGCCCATTTCGTAGAGCGTGCGGTCGAGGCCGGCTTGCTTCAGCACGGAAGCAAAATAGGGATTGGCCGCCAGAGCCTTGTCGGCCAGTTCGGGGCCGGCGGCCGCGCCGAAAAGCAGGTTCTGGCCGATCGTCGCTTCCGTGTTGTAAGCGCCCGGCTCGAAAGGAACCACCAGTTCGCGCAGCCCTTCCTGTTCTAGCCGGGTTCGCAGCGCTGCACGCAGTTCGACGATCCGCCCGGCAAGCTTCGTGTGACGCGTGAGGTCGGCCGAAGAGCGCAAGCCAAGATCCAGAATGTCGCGCGACAGAAGAACCGCGTCGAGCACCCGGCGCACGGCTTCAAAGAGGTCGTGCGGTCCGGTAGCCCCGGCGGAAGCATAGTTGATCCAGTCGCTGTGGATGTCGAGATCCGGATTGCCCGACCGACGCGCCTCGTCAATGTTCCAGCGGTGCTGGTCTGCCGCGGCACCGTCATAAGTCACCTGTGTCAGCGGCGCATGTTTCAACCCGTAGAGCAGGTTATCGCGGAGGCTTGCCTGGAACAGGAAAACATCCGACGAGGCATAGGACATGCGCCGGCCGGTCACCGCTTCCGGGAGTTCAAGCAGGTCGTCGGTGCCCGAAGTGACCCTTCCACTGTCCGGCCAGTTCAGCCGCGCGAAGGCTTCTGCTAGCGCCTCCGCTCCACCTGTTGGGGTGCTTACCAGCGCCACCGTCTCAGCCGGCTTGACCTGCATGGAGATACGGTTGAGGAGCATTGAACCGCCATCGTCTGCCATGGACAGACCGACCGCCGACAGCGGGTTTGTCATCGGACCGGGATCGTCGATCGTCAGTGCTCCGATTCCCGGCGCAATGATGTCATCGACGGTAAACTGTTCAACGACCTGTTGATATTTGACCTGGACATCCTGCCGATCCTGATCCCAGTCGATCAGTTCCTTCATCGGTCCGGGCAAGTCCTTGTAGGCGCCGATCACGGCCACGAGTTGGCCGACGTCCAGCCGGCCCCCGATGACCAGATACCCGCCGATCATGTAGAACAGAAAGGGCGTGAGCTGCGCGAGAAAATTGTTGAGGAACTTTACCATGAATTTCCATTGGTAAAGATCGAAGCGGATCTTGAAGATGAGCCCGAGCCGGGCAGCTATGTCGGCGCGCTCGTAGTTTGACGTATCGTGGACGTGAACCGCGCCGATGCCGTCGACGATTTCGCCAACCCGGCCCGAAAGCGCGCGCGCCGTCAATTGTCGTTGGCGCCCGAGCACGAGTAGCCGCCGCCGCATTCGCGGGATGAGCACGATCTGGATCACCACGATCACGACCGCTATCATTCCGAGCCAGACGTTCTGGACCATGATGAACAGCATGGCCGTCAGCGCCTGGCCGCCGAGCAGCACCGGCTGCAGGAAGGCATCGCCGATGAAGCCGCCCAAGGGCTCGACCTCGTCCTTCACCATGGTCGCCACTTCGGCGGATTTCACCCGCTTGAAGTAAATCGGCGGAAACCGCAGCACACGATCGACCAGATCGAAGCGGATACGCCGCAGCATGCGTTCGCCGAGACGGCCCTTGTAGGTGTTGATGTAGAGTTTGAACAGGCCGTTGATGACGACCAGCAAGAGGAACACGATGCTCAGGGCAAGCAGCGTCGCCTTGCGGCCGAGCTGAAAACCGGAGAAGAACAGGACCTCGCCAATAAACGGCAGGTTATAGTGCAACCTCATGAAAGGCAGGGTCGCGCCGGGTTGCTCGAAGCCGCGGCCTTGGATCGGGCCGTTGACGATGAGCTTCGGCAAGTTGAAGGACATGAAATACGGGATCATCGAGAGCACGACGATCAGCAATATCCAGACCTGCTGCTTCTTGGTGTGCATCCAGATATAGCGGGCTAGGCTGGGTTCCATATGCGACTGTGGACCTCAGTTGGAAGGATGGATGCAAAAGCACCTGCTGGCGAATGGCGTATCGGCAATTTCTTCGTCGCCAATGACAAGCTCGAAGCTGCAGTGCACGGAAGTAGTGCTGCGCTCAGCAAGATTGCGTTGTGTCGCCCGAAATCCCAACATACAAGGCGAATATGATGGATGTCACGCAACCGCGCAATGCCGGCATGGACGGGCACGAGCAAGCCTTGGACCTCACCCGAGGAATTGCGGCCTATGTCAAAAACCCTCTCGTGGCAGGGCTGGCGCGCGTCATCGCCAAGCACCCGAACGCCGATATCGCCAACGCCTTCAATCACAAACAGGTCGCCTGCAAGATGTGGGCGCTCGATAGGCTGTTCGAAAGCTGCGGCGGCCGGTTCGGGCGCATATGGGTTCTGGGTGGTTGGTATGGCGTGTTGCCGGCAATGCTTTTCAACGATGCCCGCTTCGACATCGCGGCGGTCGATAGCATCGACATCGATCCCGAAGTCGCGCCCGTCGCCCGGACCCTCAATCGGGAAGCCGGCGACCGGTTCCGGGCGCTGACGGCAGATATGTATGCACTCGACTATGCGGCCGAGCGGCCCGACCTGACGGTCAATACGAGCTGCGAACATATAGCCGATCTGCGCGCCTGGCTTGCTCTGCTTCCGCTGGGCACGAATGTTCTGCTGCAATCGAACGATTATTTCAGCGAGCCGACGCACGTCAACTGCGTGGCTTCGCTGGCAGCCTTCGAAGCAATGGCGGCGCTACGGCAGGTGCGGTTCTCCGGCGAACTGCCGACAAAAAATTATACGCGCTTCATGCTGATCGGAACTGTCTAATGCATTTCGCCCAAAAATTGCGTAGCGGTTTTGGGACTACGACATACATAAAAACAACGGCTTGAACCGCGTCGCACGAGATAGAGCGGTTCTGCGTTTCCGTGAAACGATAAACCGTTCTAGGATGCATCGTCCGTTTGATCATGTACTTTTCCGAAATCCGGTCCCCTTTTTACGGGCCATGTTCGATACCGCTCGCGCAGGATTTGCGCCGAGTGGCGGGCGCCTTCCAGATCGAGACGATGCGCGGATGGTCTCGGTGCCACAAGCGCCTCTTTGATCGCTTGCGCCAAGCCTTCAGGCGTTAAGTCCCTTTCCATCACAACCGTCGCAAGACCGAGTTCTTCTAGCCTCAGGGCGCGAACCGTTTGTTCTGTTTCCCCGCCGGTTGCAAATGGGACGAGCAGGGAGCGACAACCCGCGCGCAGGACATCGCAGACCGTGTTGTAACCAGCCTGCGAGACTGACAGGCGGGCGCCGGTCAGCAGGCTGGCGAAATCTTCGCGGAACCGGAAGATCGACAGGCCCGGCGTGACATCGCGTGCGATCGCGTCAAACTCGTCTTTCGGCAGGTTTGGGCCGGTGATCAAACACCATTTCCAACCGTTGTTGGCACTCCGCGCCGCTGCGATGGTGGAGCTGACAAGGCTCTTTCCGGCAGCTCCGCCGCCAACTGACACCAGAACGTCGAAGCGCTCGGAGGCCGCGGGCGACGACGGCGCGGCAACGAGCCCCGTGTAGGTGACCTCGGCCTTGATCGCCCCGGCCAGGGGAAATGTCTTGTCGATGGTTGCGAAAGCCGGGTCGCCGTGGACCATAACCAGATCGAAATGCCTATTGACAAGATCAACCGTTTCCTCATTTCGGCCCGGCTTGACGCGCTCCTGAAGGATATCACGGACGGACGTCGCCAGCAGCGGTCTGGGCGACATTGCGTCGATGGCCTCGATCAGCGGCAAGAGTTCGAAACGCATCTGCCGACGTCCAAATGGAAACGCCTCGACAATGACGATATCAGGCCCGCAATCCCTGAATGCCTGCAGCAGCATCTCCGAACGCCGTTTCTTGAAATCATCGTCGATGGGTTTGCCCTGCAGGTCGACAAGTCCGGAAAATACTTCATCGCCGGAGGTAACAGGTGGCAGGGTGACAGATTTTACTCCCAGTCCCGGAAACCCCGCGACCGGAGCTCCGCCGGTCACGACGGTTACGTCAAACCCGTCATCGACCAGAGCCGCCGCAACGCGGCTGGTGCGTGCGAGATGGCCGATACCGAGCAGGTGCTGGACATAGAGGAAGGCACGCAGCTGCTTCAATCGGCGGCCCGCCACTCGCGCTCGAACAGTTCCTTGAGCTGTCCAATGCTCGCCATATGATCGAAATTGCCGCGCACATGCCGCTCTGCGGCGTCGCCGAGGCGGGCGCGCAGCACGGGATCACGGATCAGGCGCTCCAGCGCTTGTGCCAGGGCAATTGGGCTACCGGTCGGTACCAGCAGCCCGGTTTCATCCGGCGATATAAGCTCCGGCACACCAGAAACATCGGTGGACACGCAGGCAAGCCGCTGGCTAGCTGCCTCCACAAGAACATTTGGCAGACCGTCCCGGTCGCCATTTGCCGTGATCCTGCAGGCCAGGGCGAAGATGTCGGCGCAGCGGTAGTGCTCAAGCACCTGCTCCTGCGCAAGCGCGCCTTTCCAAGAGACGCGATCATCGAGGCCGAGCTTTTGCGCCAGCGCCTTGAGCCGTTCCAGTTCCTCGCCGTCGCCGATATGCTCGAAACGCCAGGCCAAATCGCCAGGCAAGAGGGCAAGGGCCTCCAGCAAGGTATCGTAACCTTTCTTTTCGACGGCGCGCCCGACACTCAGAACGACAACCGGTCCGCTCGGCTCCGAGCCGTCATGCTGTTTTCGCGCCTCGCCGAAACTGCCGAAGCGATGAAGGTCGAGCCCATGATAGCTCAGATGCACAGACGAGTTGCCGTTGGCGAGCTTTTTCAGACGATCGAAGCCGGTCTTCGTGCAGGTGACTGTCCAGCGCGCCGAGGAAAGTTTGCCAGCCAGATCCCAGTCCGCCGAAGTCCAGATGTCCTTGGCATGGGCTGAGCAGCTCCAGGGCAGGCTACGAAGCTGGCTGGCATAGCGCGTCACCGATGCCGGCGTGTGCACGAAATGTGCATGCAACCATCCCGCATCTTCCGGCCATTCGGCCGCCAGCACGAGTGCTTGCCCGAAGCGGCGTACGCGATTGCGCGTAAAGTCGCGGGGGATATCGGCGGCCAGCGATCCGAGCGCGCGCCAGAAGCCCGGCCGCGGCAAATAAGCAAACAGCGAGCGAAGCACGCGTAGCGGCTCGTCGTGCAGATATTCCGGCAGGTAGTGGACGGGCGCTTTGATCTCGTCATGCACGGGGTGGCGTTTTGCGTCGGTGGGCCGCCTGAGCGCGACGAGTATCAAGTCGAATCCCGCGCGTTCCAGACCGAGCAGTTCCTGCGCGATAAAAGTTTCCGACAGCCGCGGATAGCCCTTCAGAACCACGACGATCTTGCGATGTTGCAAGTCAGTTGATTCCTTCAATGACCGAAAGGTGATGGCCGGCCCGCCGGGCGAGCAGTTCCGCGACAATCTCGGAAATATGAGGCAGCCCTTCCAGCGTCAGATGCGGATTACTCTGTGAGGGGCGGGACCGGCCCGGCAGCGCCACTAGTGCATTGGCAAACCGCTGGGAGTCCTTGGCTTCCTCCGGCAAAAGCATCTCGATGAGGCCGAGTTCGGCTGCGCGCCGAGCGCGGATCAGTTGTTCCTGGCGGGGCTCGATGCGCGGCACGATCAGCGCCGGCTTGTCGAAAGATAATATCTCGCAATAGGTGTTGTAACCGCCCATCGCCACTACCGCCTTGGCGCCGGCAATCAGGTCTTCCATGCGGTTGTCGAACTCGATGATCTTGATGTAGGGGATCTTGGACCCCTTCTTGAGCAGCTTGTTGCGCTTGCGCGCCGGCATGTAAGGCCCAAGCACGATCAGCGCCCTGTGCTGCAATCGCGGATCCTGCTGATAGGCATCGATGACGTCGTGAATCAATTCGGCACCGTCGCCGCCGCCACCGGTGGTAATGAGGATATAGTCGCCCTCGGGCCGGTGGCCGGGCAACTCGTTCCGCTGCAGGCTCCGTTGCAGGAAACCGACGAAACTCATCTTTGCCCTGACAGCCGGCGGCACATCCAAGCCGGTCAACGGATCGTAGAAATCCGGCGGCCCATAGGCCCAGACCTTGTCGTAGAACAGGCCTATCTTGCGCATCACATCCCTGCGCGCCCACTCTGCTTCAAGCAGGTGCGGCGCATCCATCACCTCGCGCAGGCCAAGCACCAGCGTGGTGCCCCGCGTCTTGAGGTAGGACAGCGTATCCTCAATTTCACCGCGCAGGCCGAGCGGTTCCTTGTCGACGATGAAGATATCCGGCCGGAAGGTCTCGGCTGTGTGGCGGATGATCGACTGGCGCAGCCTCAGCGTCTCATGCAGATCGATATCCTTTTCCAGCGAGGTGTATTCGCCGTTGCGCAACTTGATGACGCTGGGGATCTTCACGAAATCGACACGGGCGCGGTAGTCGAAGGCGCCAGCGATAGTCGCACCCGAAATGATAAGCACCTGAAGTCCGCGGAAATCCTCGACCAGCGAATGCGCGATAGTCCGGCAGCGCTGCAAGTGGCCGAGCCCGAACGTGTCGTGGCTGTACATGAGAATTCGAGCGTTTTCTGCGTGCTGGGTCATTGTTGAACGTCTCTTAGAATTCTCGCCTTGAGGACCGTGAGCGACGCGCCGGCTTCGAAATCATCCTGATTTTGAAAAATGAGGCCGCCATTTTCAATGTGTATTTCTTCCGTGGAAAGCTTGTCAGATAGGCTTTCTGATTGTTGAGTTGGCGAATATCGCCTCGGCAGCAGCGGGCCGAGACTCGCTGTTGTCGATTTGGGAAGGATCGAAGGAATGTGGTATCCAAAAGGTCGGCAGAAATCACCCTCGTGATTCCAAAAAGTTCCGGTGTCTCCGAACTCCATTGGTTTCGGAGCGGTGAAGGCGAATTCCGCTATCCTGCCCATATAGCCAATTGATCGGTCGCCGGGCGTCGCACGGCCCATATTGTTGTAGACCTCATTTCGCGCGCCATTGCTCTTGGTCTTGGGGGACCAAAGGTGCTGCCTATCAATCTCTTGACTGGCGGTCTTATGGTGATTCACCGACCAGAACTGAGCCATCTGTCGCCCAAGCTAGCCGGAATTTCAGCAAGAATCGAGTGGATGCCAGCGCTCACAACGCACCGCCCGCAGGAGGGCGTGTGCAAGACCAGTTGCTTGTCGATCGCTGTGGCCTTCTAGTTGGGCCGGCAGATCGACCATGGTGCCGAAAGCAGTCCTCGGCGCCGCCGACGAAGAAGTGGATGGGGACATCCTTGCACCACGCCGAGCGCCTGCCGGCAGTGTCGAGATGGGCGCCGTGGTGGCCGCCAACCAGCAGCTGTTATCAACGCGGTCACAACCATCAGCGCGCGCATCATGGCCTAAGCTCTCGCCCGTGCCGTGCCCGCGGCTGGGCGGCGGCGTATCGCTGACTATTTGAAGTGTCCGGAAATGCGAAGTTTCGCTAGCAGGATTGCGGGGCCGCGGTACGCGGCGCGCTACGACTTCTCGGATCCTTACGTCGCGCCAGCCTGCTTGCCGCACGAAGGCCTATCCGCGCCATGCCGAACAAAGCGGCATGGGCCGGCCTGCTCGAGCAGGATGGCCGTTGAGGTGATGGGGGATAAGACAGACAACCTCTTAATCTCGATAAGCGCCGACCTCTCCACCATAAAGCGCAATCTTAAGCAGCCGATGGGCGACTTAGGCCAGACCACTTCAGGCACCTAGAAGAAGCAGTTCGACAGGCTCGGCAAAGGCATCGACCCGTCGTCCACTCCGATGCAAAAGCGCATCAACGAATAGTTGAGTTGGTCTGCCATTTGCTCCAAAGTAGAAAGAATGGCGTGGAGCGCTTGCCGATGCCGGGACTAAACAGTTCCTTCCGAGCGAGGGCCTCAACGGTATTCAACGGTTTGATCCAAAGGGGAGCGAAAACAGCCATGCCTCGGAGCCACTTTAGCGCAAGCTGATTAAATCGTGGTTGGTAGCAATCGCGGGCGCGAGTGTCGCAGTATGGAGTTGAGACTATCTCTGGCGGATCGGTTTGTCTTCCAGCATGGTCATGGCCCAGGTGCCATTCAAAGCGGCACGCCAGCTTGTCACATTGCGGCACCAGGAACTATTTTTGGAACCGTCTTGGGACTGATGGGCGGCTTCGCTATGGCTGCTGTGGTATGCGGGAAGCCCGCAACCCTGCTGCTCATTGAAAACCATCTGTACAATCTGCTGGCGGTAGTGGAACGGAACCGCGCACCAAAGGAAATTTAGGGTTGCTAGCTGGGTTTTCTATCTGAATGCAAACGGCGGTGATTTTCCCGAATCACCGCCGTTGATGCAACCAAGCCACAGGGAAGGACGGCTAGGCACATGAGAACGATCACCAAATTAAACCTACCGGTGAGTCCGTCAAGTCGTCCCGTGGCCACATGTCGTAAGCACATGAGTTGTCCGGATTAGGTAGCACATGAGTTGTCCGGTTTTATCGCCAGCCAAAGGAGGCTGGGGATGAGACCGACAGCATGGCTACAGGGCCGGGGAATGCAGAAGTTTCGGGACGTTTTTCCTGGCGGAAGGTGTCGCCGACCTTCAGTCGGCCTTTCCCATGAAGTTGCGCCATGCGAGCCGAAGTGCCGGTGCCGCCTGACGAACGGTCGATCGCCTTGTCGCCGTAAGATGCCGCGCCGCGGCCGTCGGCCTTGCTACTCGAGGGCCTGTCGCACCAGATGACGTGGTGCACGCCGCGTATCCTCTCGTCTTCAGGATGAACTGGATTGCAGACGGTTCGAGCGCGTCGAAGAGACTGCGACTGAACTCCACGATGTCACTGGCCGACATCCCATCCAAGCCCTGCCACGAGGCCTGCGGCTCGACTACAGCGTAGTAATCACCCCGCTAACGGGGCCCTGCTCCCTACGCTTGTTAATGCATGTCGCCCGGAAGTGTCCTCGGTTCTTGGATAACGACATGCATAAAATCAGAAGCTTACAGCAGGTCGGGCGAATCCTATTCGCCGCGACATGCTGTAGGCGCCGCGGAACTCTCCGACTGACGGGATATCTTCAAGGGTTCGCAATCTGAAAATAGGGCGCGATCTCGCGCGCGCTCAAGCAATCCGCCTTCCAATAGCTCAATATTGCGGATCGCTACTGCGCAACCGATTGGATGGCTTGGATATGCCCGTGAATGAACGCCGCACTCGGATGGTTTGATCGGCGAAGGTCATCGAACAGGCGGCTCGATACCATTACGCCAAGTGAAAAGCGGCGATATGGCAGCTTACAAACAGACACGAACTTCACAATGAGTTGCCCTGGGATGTCGTCTTCTTATCGACCAAGGACTGGATCACAAGCCTTCCGATCTTGCTATCCAGAAAATCCTGCCGTGCGACCAAGAAATACCCTCGTTCGGATGAGATCGGTTCTGGATCCATTGCAATCAGAAGCCCATTCGCGATCATCTCGTCGATCACGCCGCTCCAGCCCAGCCCAATTCCGTACCCCATCAAAGTCTGATGAATGGCAATGCCATGGTTGGTCACTGTGATGCCAGCATTGATACTCTGACTGTCCGGCGACCTTAGGTCCCGCCAGTCCGACCAAGTGAACCAGCGCTGTTCTCGATCCTCAAGGTGGATCAAAGGCCCCTGAGCGAGCATTTCGGCGCGAGAAACGCCGGCAAGGCGCGAAGCGAGAGCGGGCGCTGCCACCGGAACCACAATTTCCTGCATCAGCAAGCGGCTTTCGTACCCTGACCAATCGCCGCTGCCAAAAAGAATAGCGCAGTCCACCTCCTCCAACGGAATGTCTTGATCGCGTTCCGCCGTCGTTACCCTGACAGCCAGATCGGGATAGAGGCGCCTGACTCTCTCCAGACGCGCCATAAGCCAGAACATGGCAATGCCCGGATAGGTCGCGAGCGTCAGGGCATCCTGTCGATTATTTCTTCGGAGCTTGGCGCTCGCCCTGGCCATATCCGAGAGGCCGTTCGCTATCGTCTGGTAGTACGACAGCGCCTCGGCAGTTGGCACCGTGAGCGAGCCCTTCCTTTCGAACAGCTGGACGTTGAGGTCTCTTTCCAGAGCATGAATCTGGTGACTGATGGCGGGTTGGCCGACATTCAGTTCTCTTGCCGCCCGGGTAAAGTTCCCGAGCCGGATACAGGCCTCGAAAACACGCAACGATTTCAAAGGAGGTAAATCATGCATTCTGGAGTAGCCATTTTGCCTGTCGATGCCGAACGGCAATGTGAAGATTAGCAGCCATCATCAAAAAAAGTAATGCACCGATGAATCTTATCTGCCTGTCCATGCCTCAAGCCGG
Source organism: Mesorhizobium sp. B2-1-8 (assembly GCF_006442545.2). Lineage (NCBI taxonomy): Bacteria > Pseudomonadati > Pseudomonadota > Alphaproteobacteria > Hyphomicrobiales > Phyllobacteriaceae > Mesorhizobium > Mesorhizobium sp. B2-1-8. The sequence continues at coordinate 5,882,778 of NZ_CP083952.1, read as the reverse complement.
GTGAGAAAAACAGTCTGGGAGAACGGGAATGGGAGTTGGCCCGGCCTCGGCCATCGCCGGCTTGGAGGAAGGCTTTCATAGACGAAAGCTGGCGCTGTTCTCGATAGCTGTTTGAGGAGGCGGTGGTCGTCAAATAGCGAAGTCTGCATCAACCGCTTGGGAGGAAGAAATGAAATACAGACACATTGTTGCATGCCTCGCCGGAACAACCCTCGGCCTTCTGTCGATGGCATCGGCATCGCTTGCGGCCGGATGCGGCGAAGTGACAATCGCCACGATGAACTGGCAATCCGCTGACGTGGCGGCCAGTCTCGACAAATTCATCTTGGAGAAGGGCTACGGCTGTTCCGCTGAAATCGTTTCCGGCGACACCGTGCCAACCCTGACCTCGCTCGCCGGCAAGGGGCAACCGGATATCGTTCCCGAGGCCTGGGTCAGCCTGCAGCCGGAACTGGTCAAAAGCGCTCTGGACGGAGGCAAGGCGATAGCCGCATCGAAAATCCTTTCCGACGGGGCGATCCAAGGTTGGTGGATTCCGCAATACGTCGCCGAGGCACATCCTGACATCAAGACGATCCCCGACCTTTTCAAGCATCCCGAACTCTTTCCCGCTCCGGAGGACAAGAGCAAGGGTGCCGTCTACAATGGTCCGCAAGGCTGGGGCGGTACGGTCGTAACCACGCAGCTCTTCAAGGCGTTCGGTGGAGAGAAAGCCGGTTTCACGCTGATCGACACCGGATCCGCGGCCGGGCTCGATGGCTCGATCGCGAAAGCCTACGAGGCCAAGCAGCCCTGGGTCGGCTACTATTGGGCTCCGACCTCGCTCCTCGGCAAGTACCCGATGGTCAAGCTCGGGTATGGAGTTGACTATGATGCAGCTGAATGGAAGCGCTGCACATCGATCGGCGACTGCCCCGACCCAAAGCCGAATGCATGGCCCGCAGACGACGTGCAGACGCTTGTCAGCAAGACTTTCGCCGATCGCGCCGGTCCGGCAATCATGGACTATTTGAACAAGCGCGCATGGTCGAACGATACCGTCAACAAGCTGATCGCCTGGATGACGGACAATCAGGCGACCGGCGAGGACGGCGCCAAGCATTTCCTCAAAAACGATGAGGACATCTGGAAAGCCTGGGTTTCTCCCGAGGTGGCCGAAAAGATCAAGGCCTCCCTCTAACTGCCCGCGCAAGCGGTCGAGGGCGGCATCGCTGAGCTGGCGCCGCCCCGCCTTTTCCACGGGGAAACTGGGAATGGATTCGTTCTGGAAATTTCCGACGATGGACGCAGATACGCTGCGTCTCTTGAAGAAGAATATCGATGAAGGCTTCCGTGCATTCACACGCGCCTACGGCGACAGCATAGAGAGCCTTTTCAACCCGCTTCAGAGCTTCCTCATCTGGGCTGAACGCCTGCTCCTCGCAACCCCATGGCCGGTCGTGATTGCGGCGGTCGCGGTCATTGCCTGGATCGCAAGTCGCAGCATGAAGATTGTCGCAGGCTGTGTCGTGACGCTTCTGGTCATCGGCTGGTTCGATATGTGGGATGACACGATGAAGACGGTGTCGATGATCTTCGTCTGCACCGTGCTTGCAATCGTGATCGGAATACCGATCGGGATCGGAATGGCCCGTTCGAACCGGTTGCAACGCATCGTCAATCCGGTACTCGACGTCATGCAGACAATGCCCAGCTTCGTTTATCTGATCCCAGTCGTCATGTTGCTGGGGATCGGCCGCGTGCCCGGCGTCATTGCGGTCGTTATCTACGCTGTTCCGCCGATGATACGTCTTACCAATCTCGGAATTCGTATGGTCGACAAGGATGTGCTGGAGGCGGCGGACGCCTTCGGCTCATCGAGCTGGCAGAAGCTGCGCAATGTCCAGCTCCCGCTTGCGCTGCCCACGATCATGGCAGGCGTCAACCAAACGATCATGATGGCGCTTTCCATGGTGGTGATCGCTTCGATGATCGGCGTGCAGGGGCTCGGCCAACCGGTGCTCAAGGCAATCGCCAACCAATACTTCACTCTGGGCGTCTTCAACGGCCTCGCCATTGTCGGTATCGCCATCATCTTCGACCGCATCAGCCAGGCATACGGCAGCCGCCTGCAAAAACACCGAGAGATCGTCCATGGCTGAAGCGAACCAGCCCGGGATCGACATCAGGAACCTCTGGAAGGTTTTCGGACCGAATGCCAAAGCCATGGTTCCCTTGCTGGAGCAGGGGACTTCCAAAGCCGAACTGAACGGGCGCCACGGCCACGTCCTCGGTCTCAGGAACGTCAACATCACCATGCCGGCCGGAGCGATACAGGTCATCATGGGCCTTTCCGGCTCCGGCAAATCGACGTTGATCCGCCACATCAACAGACTGGTCGACCCGACCGCGGGCGAGATCCTGGTTGGCGACGAAGACGTCGTGCAAATGGGGGCTCATGAACTGCGCGAGTTCAGGCGGCATAAGACGGCGATGGTGTTTCAGAAGTTTGCGCTGCTACCGCACCGCAACGTGCTGGAAAACGTTGTCTACGGCCTGGAGATACAAGGTGTGCCGCGACGCCGGCAAGTCGAGGCGGCCACCCGCTGGGTCGACCGTGTGGGTCTTGCCGGTTTCGAAAAGCACTATCCCAACCAATTGTCCGGGGGCATGCAGCAGCGTGTTGGGCTTGCTCGGGCGCTCGCAAACGATGCTCCGATCCTGCTGATGGACGAGGCGTTTTCGGCGCTCGATCCCCTCATTCGCACGGACATGCAGACGGTGCTGCTCGATATCCAGAAGGAAATCAGGAAAACCATCGTCTTCATCACCCACGATCTCGACGAGGCCCTTCGGCTAGGCGACCGAATCGCCATTCTGCGCGACGGGGAAGTGGTGCAACAGGGCACCAGCCAAGACATCGTCCTGCGACCCGCAGACGACTACGTCAAGGCGTTCGTCAAGGAGGTCAGCCGGGGCCGCGTCGTCTATGTCGAGGCAGTCATGGCGCCGTTCAATCCGGAGGATCGGTCGTTGGCTACCGTGCCAAGGCAAACGACGCTTGATGCCGCCGCGAATGTGCTGATGCAGCATTGCTGTGAGCATCTCACCGTGATGGACGAAGCCGGAACGCCGGTCGGCCAGATCAGCCTGCGACAGCTTTTGCGCGCGATCGTGACTCCGGCTGATGACATCGGTTGAACTGACGGCCGTTCTCTGGGCGGCACATTTCTGTCAAGATATCGCGGCCGCGAGGGCAGCGTAACCGCAAGAACCGGCAATCGGAATTCCCGTGCCCGTCGGGACGCAACAGGAGACCTCGATGTTTTCATTTTCACCGACGGCACGTGTTCGACCGTCCCCCTTTTTCGAGGCCGCGGTGGCGGAGGGCATGGTGGCCGCGAACGTCTACAACCGAATGATCATGCCGACGTCCTACGGCGATCCCGAGGGCGAATACTGGCGCCTCATTAACGGGGTTTCACAATGGGATGTGGGCGTGGAACGCCAAGTGCAGCTCAAGGGACAGGACGCCGGCCGGCTTGCGCAGATCCTGTCGCCGCGCGATCTCTCCACTTGCAAGGTCGGCCAGGGCAAATATGTGCCGCTTTGTAATCATCGCGGCACGATCATCAATGACCCTATCCTGTTAAAGCACGCCGACGATCTCTTCTGGTTTTCAATCGCGGACTGCGACATGTGGCTGTGGGCAAGCGCCGTCGCGGCGGAGCGTGGTCTAAAGGTCGATATCAGCGAACCCGACGTTTCTCCGATGGCTCTTCAGGGACCCAAGGCCGAAGACGTGGTGGCCCACGTCGTCGGCGATTGGGTACGCACGCTCAAGTACTTCTGGTTCAAGGAAACCGAGATTGAAGGCATTCCCGTCGCAGTGCAGCGGTCGGGGTGGTCCAAGCAGGGCGGGTTTGAGATCTACCTGAAGGATGGCACGAAGGGCACGAAGCTCTGGAACATCTTCAAGGAGGCAGGCAAACCCTGGGGGATCGGACCGGGAGCGCCCGCGACGGCCGAGCGCACGGAGAGCGGGCTGGTTTCCGTTGGCGGTGACACCGACGAGGATACCAATCCCTTCGAAGTGCGGCTGGGCAAATATGTGGACCTCGATGTTGCGGACGATGTCGTCGGCATCAAGGCGCTACGCAGGATCAAGGCCGAGGGGCCGAAGCGGCACCAACTGGGTCTCGTGCTCGACGGTGCAACGGCGGCACCGCTCGGCACGAAACGCGAGGATATCACGCGCGACGGCTCCATGGTCGGTGTGATGACCAATTGCACATGGTCGCCTCGCATGAAGGCGAACATCGGATACGCCCTTATCTCCGCCGGCATGAAGGCGGGCGAGACTGTCGTCGTTCACCGCGCCGGCGGTCCGACCGCCGCGCGGCTTGTGGAACTCCCATTCCTATGAACACCGAAGCACCCTACCTACGACCAAGGCCCGCAAACTATGTCCCGCTGACGCCCCTTTCATTTCTAGGGCGAACGGCCGAACTCTATCCAGACCGATTGGCGCTTATCGATGAGGATCGACGCTTCACCTGGCAGGAGGTGCGCCAACGCTGCGAAACTCTGGCCGCCGCCCTCATGGATATCGGTGTCAAGCCGGGTGACGTGGTTTCCGTGCTTGCTCCGAATACGGCGGAGATGTTCGAGGCGCAGTTTGCTGTCGCAATGGCCGGCGCCGTTCTTAACACCATCAACATCCGCCTTGATGCCGACACGGTGGCCTATATCCTGGACCATGCGGAAACCCGGGTCCTGATGCTGGACAGGCAGTTCGCATCGACGGCTGAGGAGGCGTTGCAGCGCACCAACTGCGGCCGACCCGTCATCATCGATCTCGGCGGGCCAGGGGACGCCCTGCCAGGCAGCCAGCGCCATTCGGATCTGGTTCGATCCGCGCCCGCCGACTTCCACCCGGTGTTCCCGACCGACGAGTGGCAGACCCTGTGCCTCAACTATACGTCCGGTACCAGTGGCAGGCCGAAGGGGGTGCTCTACCATCACCGTGGCGCCTACCTGATGGCGCTCGGTACCATTGCCGGCTGGGGTCTGGCGGGTCATCCGACCTATCTCTACACAGTGCCCATGTTCCACTGCAATGGCTGGGGCCATGCGTGGACCATGACCGCGCTCGCCGCGACGATCGTCTGCTGCCGGCAGATATCGGCCAAGGCCGTTTACGATGCCATCGGTTCCTTCGGCGTCACGCATTTCGGCGGTGCGCCAATCGTGCTGGGCATGCTGGTCGAGGCCGCGGAAGCAGAACGGCCGGTGCTTCCGCACAAGGTGCGGGTGATGACGGCGGGGGCGCCTCCGCCAGCGGCGATCCTCGAGAAAGTCGAGGCATTGGGCTTCGACGTCATGCAGGTCTACGGCCTCACGGAAACATACGGCCACGTCGTTCAGTCCATTTGGGAGGAAGAGTGGAACGAAATGGATGTCGCGCAGCGCGCGACGATCAAGGCACGCCAGGGCGTGCGTTTCCCGATGATGGAGACTGCCGAGATCCGGGATGTCGAATCGGGAAAACGTCTGCCGAAGGACGGGACCGCGATGGGTGAGATCTTGTTGCGTGGCAACACGATCATGAAAGGCTATCACAAGGATGAAGCGGCTACGGAAGCAGCCTTTGCCGGCGGCGTGTTTCATAGCGGCGACGTCGCCGTGCAACATCCCGACGGCTTCCTCGAAATACGCGATCGCTACAAGGACATCATTATCTCCGGCGGGGAGAACATTTCCTCGATCGAAGTGGAATCCGCCTTGTATCGCCACCCCGCCGTCAGCGCCGCCGCTGTCGTGGCCAAGCCGGATGCCAAGTGGGGCGAAACGCCCTGTGCCTTCGTGGAATTGAAGCCGGGTGCGAGCGTCACTGCTGACGAGTTGAACCAATTTTGCCGCCAGCATCTTTCCGGCTTCAAGGTTCCCAAGAGCTACGTCTTCGGGAGCTTGCCCAAGACCTCAACGGGAAAGATCGAAAAATACAAACTGCGTGAAAAAGTGAAGACAACACCATGACGAAACCGAACTACATCACCATCGAGACGGACGGCCCGGTAACGATCGTAACGCTGGTGCGCGAGGACCGGCGCAACGCAATCAGCGAAGATATGCTGCTGGAAATCGAAAACGTGTTTCGTGCGCCGCCGGAGGGCACGCGATCCTTCGTGCTTGCGGCTAAGGGCGACCACTTCTGCGCTGGGCTGGATCTTCGCGAGCACTATGACAAGGACCGGTCTCCGATCGAGTTCATGACCATGTGCCAGAAATGGCACCGTGCTTTCGATATCATTCAGTTCAGCGGAATCCCGGTGATTGCCGCCCTGAAGGGAGCGGTCGTCGGCGGAGGGCTTGAACTGGCAGCGGCGGCCCATGTACGCATCGCCGAAGAAGGAACCTTCTTTGCCCTCCCGGAAGGCCAGCGCGGCATTTTCACGGGCGGCGGGGCGACCGTGCGCGTGGCCCGGATCGTTACCCCGGCGCGCATGGTCGATATGATGCTGTCGGCCCGCACATACGATGCGCGGCGTGGCCTGGACCTTGGCCTGTGCCATGAAGTGGTGGAGGCCGGGCAAGCATTGTCGCGCGCCAGAGAATTGGCCGCACAGGTCGCACGTAATCCGCCGACCACCAATTTCGCCATCGTCACCGGCATATCCCGCATCAACGACATGTCCACCACGGACGGCCTGTTTGCGGAGGGCCTGCTCGCAATGGCGGTTCAGACCAATCCGGAGATCAGGGATCGGCTGGAGGCGTTCTTTTCCAAAAAGACCAAGCGCCTCGAACCCGGCACGAGTTGACGTTCGCGATGACCTACAATCCGCCCATCCCCCAAATCCTTCTGGCGATGCAGACCGCCGATCGGTTTGCCACGACGCAGAGCGGGGACCTTTCCCCCGAAGACGTCCAGGCCATCCTCTCCGAAGCAGGGCGTTTTGCGAGCGAGCGCATCGCGCCCTTGAATCCGGTTGGCGACCGAACCCCTTCGACCCTCGACGAAAGCGGAAAGGTGACCACGCCGCCGGGCTGGCGCGAAACCTACCAGGCCTGGTGCGAGGCGGGCTGGAACAGCCTTACAGGACCAACCGAATATGGCGGCCAGGGGCTTCCGATCTCGCTGGCCGTGGCCTGCACCGAGTTCTGGAATTCGTCCTCCATGGCTTTCGCCCTCTGCCCGCTTTTGACTGCTGGCGCCATCGAAGCCATCTCCGAGCACGCCTCTCAGGAGCTCAAGGACCGCTACCTGCCCAAGCTTGTGTCCGGTGAATGGACCGGGACAATGAACCTGACGGAGCCACAGGCCGGTTCCGATCTTTCAAATCTTCGTTGCAAAGCCAAACGGACGGGCGACGGCAGCTACCGCATTACCGGCAACAAGATCTTCATCACCTATGGCGAGCATAATTGCTCGCCGAATATCGTACATCTGGTTCTTGCACGGCTGGAGGATGCGCCCGCGGGCACGCGCGGCATTTCCCTGTTCCTGGTTCCGAAGATCCTTCCTGACGGCTCGCACAATGATCTGCGGTGTCTTTCGCTCGAGCACAAACTCGGCATTCACGGCTCGCCCACCTGCGCCATGGCTTATGGCGACAACGGAGGCGCAAGGGGCTGGCTCATCGGCGAGGAGAATCGCGGTCTCAATTGCATGTTCACGATGATGAACAATGCGCGGCTCCTGGTCGGGACCCAGGGTGTCGCGCTCGCGGAGCGGGCGACGCAGGCGGCCTTCGCCTATGCAAGGGAACGTCTCCAGGGCAGCGCCCCGGGTAGAGATGGAACTACAAGCCCCATCATCCGCCATCCCGATGTTAGGCGAATGCTGCTCGAGATGCGAACCCGGACGGCCGCGGCGCGCATGCTGTGCATGGCGACGGCTTCCGCGCTCGATTCAAGCGTGAACGCGCCGACAGAAAACGAAAGGCACCGCGCCTATGCGCGAGCTTCGTTGCTGACGCCTTTGGCCAAGGCGTACTCGACGGATATCGCGGTGGACGTGACCTCGACCGCAATCCAGGTTCACGGCGGCATGGGCTACGTCGAGGAGACCGGTGTGGCGCAATACTACCGCGATGCGCGCATTCTTCCGATCTACGAAGGCACGAATGGCATCCAGGCTATCGACCTCGTCACGCGCAAACTGCTCCTTGGGGGCGGTGAGACGCTGTCTCAGATTTTGGAATCTTGTCGCAGGACATTGTCCGCCTTCGAAAGCTGTTTGCCGGCCATGGAGGCTGTAGCTGACACGGTGGATTTGGCGAAAATGCTCTGCGATGCGCCCGGTAGTTCATTGTCACTCGCGGTTGCCGTGCCATTCCAGCGTGCCTTGGCCAACGTTGTCGCCGGTGCTCATCTGGCTGAAGCCGCAGCGCTTGCACGAGGCGGCGCGCTTGAGACAGAAGCTGCAATCAACGCAAGGTTTTTCATCGCCGTTGAATTGGTATCGGCAGTTGCTGCGGCGAAGGCGTCATTATCCGGCGCCGATGCGACAGATTCGGATGACCTTGAATAGTCGGTGTACCTGAGCCGCGCGACTGGCATAGAAGTCAGGGTGACGGCTTGGCGATCAAGCTCGCCCAGTCGGCGATGAAGCGCTCACGCAGAATCCTGTCCTGAGCGGCAAGCAGGGCGGGGCCGATGCGGATGGGCCGTCCTATGCCCGATTCCATCAGTGCCGCCGGCCCGTCGACACCGTCGGGCAAGGGCGATTTCTCCGAGAAGAAAAACGCCTGCTCGCGGGCGACGCGCTGGCCGCGCTCGGACAGCAGATAGTCGAGAAACCGCGCCGCGAGATCGCGGTTGCCGGTGGTCGTTGGGATCATCACGCCCCTGGACAGGATCAGCGCGTAGTCGCGCGGCACGACGATCTTCAGGTTGGGGTTCTTGCGGTAGGCGGCATAGGCGTAGGACCCCAGAATGTTGTAGGCGATACGAATGTTGCCGCTGGCGACTTCGCCGAGAACCTCGGCGTTGCAGCAACGTTTGACCGCTTCCGCCCGGCTGAAGCTTTCCAGCAGCCGCCCGTAGATCGTCGGCGCCTGGCGTGCGTCGTTGAAGGCCAGCAGATAGCCGATGCCGGAGGCGGCGACATCGTAGGTGCCGATGCGGCCGCGGTAGACCTCGGGCTTGCGGCGCAGAAGATCGGCGAGCTCGTCATGTGTATGCGGGACGTCCCCGGGCGGTACTTTCGTGGAATCGTAGACGATGACGGCCGGCTCGAAGGTGAAGCCGTACACCTCCTCGCGCCAGTCGGCCCAGGCCGGCGCCGATCGCGCTTCGGCCGAGACATGCTGCAGGGCGCAGCCGTCATTAGCCAGTTTCACCAGTTGATCCACCGACGACGACAAAAGGATGTCGCCCGGCCCGCTGCCCTGGCGGCACGCCTGCTCCGCCTCGCGGAACAGGTCGTTGGTGACGTAGTCGGAGAGCTCCACCGACACGCCGGGCGCAATTTGCTGGAAGTCGAGGACGAGCGGCCGCATCGCGTCGAGATCGGTCGCTGCATGGATGGTCAGCACGGCCGACTGCGCCTGTTTCGACTTGAAGAACACCCGGTCGCCTTCGACGGCGCTGGCGACGCCGGCAAACAGCAGCAGGGCCAGGGCGCACAGCGTGGCCAGGGTCGCTCTCATGACCTCTCCTGCGCGTGAAGCGGCAATTCCAGCACCACGGTGAAACCGTGTGCACCGGTCTTCTCGCGAAATCGAAGCGCGCCGCCGAGAACGGCCGCGACCTCGGAAGCGATGGCGAAGCCAAGTCCTGCGCTGCCCTCGCCACTTTTGGTGGAGGTAAACCGCCTGGTCAGATGGTCGAAGTCCGCCGCCGACAGACCTGGCCCGTCATCCTCAACGGCGACTATCGCCAGCCCATTGCCGGTGGCGACGCGCACTTCGAGCCGGGAGATGGTCCCATGGCGCAAGGCATTGTCGATGACGTTGACGATCGCCTCGCGCAGGCTGAGCGCATCGCCGAGAACGGTCACCTCCTCGTCCGGGGCCTCGAAGGAAACGACGATGTCCGGATCTATGGTGATCGGAACGGCGGCACGAAAGGCCTTGCGCGCCGCTTCGGTCAGATCGACCGGCGCCAGTTGCGCCGAATCGAACCGGTGTATGACCATCGCGTGGCTGAGCAGCTGATTGGTGAAGCGCGACAGCTCCGCCGTGCGGTCGCGCACCCTTGTCAGATGGCGGCGGTCGCCTTCGGACAGGCGTTCGTCATTGATCAGGCTCACCTGTGCCGACAGGGCGGTAAGCGGTGTGCGCAGCTGATGGGCACTGTCGGCGACGAAGCGTTGCAGCAGCTTCATCCGGTCGTCGAGCCGGTTCATGAAATGGTTGATTGAAGCGACGAAGGGCGATAGCTCGCGCGGCACCGCCACGGCAAGCGGCGTCAGGTCTTGCGGATCGCGCGAGCGCAGCGCCTCGCCAAGATCGGCCACCGGACGCAGCGAATAGCGCACCGCCAAGGCCGAGCCGGCCAGTGCCAGAACGCTCATGACGGCGACCAAGACGCTGGCCCGCAGCGTCAGCTGCGACGCCAGCTCCGCCCGCGCTTCGGTGGTCTGGGCGATGATGATGTGAGCCCATCCGGACACCGCCGGATCGGACAGTGCGCGACCGGTGACCGCCACCCGAACCGGCACGCCGCGATAGACGGCCGAATGGAACACCGGGCTTGACCGTACCTTGCCAAGGTCGATCCCGGGCGGAAGATCGTCATAGCCGGTCAGCGTCCGGCCCGACGGCGCCATCACCCGATAGAAGATGCGGTCCCGCCCGGCCAGGCCGAGCAGTTCGAATGCGGACGGCGGCAGATCGAAGGTAAGCGTTCCCTCCTCGACCGTCAGGCTCTCGGTCATCTGGAACGCCGCGCCTTGCAGCAGGCGATCATAGGCATCGTCGGCGGCGGCACGCGCATAGTACCAGGCGGCGGTGACCAAAATGGCCGCACCCACCGCCAACACCAGCGCGACGCGCAGCACCAGCCGCGAGAAGAGGGAGCGCTCAATGCTCTGCATCGGAGACAAGCTTATAGCCGATGTGCCGCACGGTGACGATGTGCGCCCTGGCGCCTTCCAGTTTCTTGCGCAGGCGACCGATATAAAGCTCGATCGCGTTGGCGCCGGCGGCCTCGTCGAAACCGAACAATTGGTCCAGCAATTCGTCCTTGCCGAAAACCCGGCCGGGTTTGGCCGCCAGGATTTCGAGAAGGCTGATTTCGCGCCGCTTCAACTGCACCTCGCGCTTGCCGACGCGCACGCTGCGGTTGGCCCGGTCGAGCACGATATCGCCGCAGACGATCATGTTCGTCGCCTCGCCGCTACGCCGGCGCATCAGCACCCTTGCGCGCGCTTCGAGCTCGCGAAAATCGAACGGCTTGACCAGATAGTCGTCGGCGCCGAGATCCAGCGCGCTGACGCGGTCGTCGACTTCCGAGCGCGCGGTCAGCATCAGCACCGGTACGGCATTGCTGCCTTGCCTGAGCCGTCGCAGGATCTCGAAGCCGTCGAGACCCGGCAGCATGACGTCGAGAATGACCAGGTCGAATTCAGTGAAGTCGAGAATCTCCGACGCTGCATCGCCGTGTGTTTCCCAATCGACGGTGTGTCCGACCGCTTCGAAGCGACGGACGATGGCCTCGCCGACATCGTGGGTGTCTTCGACCAGCAGAATACGCATCAGCAACGTCTTGCACTGAACCCGGCGACGTTCAAGCGCCAAAGCCGCTACCGGCGGGCATGACAGCATGGTGACAGTTTTGAGGTGTATCAGACCTGCGTCTGTCCGCGGCACGAGGAGTGTGCGGACATGCGCGGGGGAGGAGAGCCCCGAAAACAGACGAGACGTTTGATCGAACGCGGCCGGTGCCGCGGCGACCAGAGGCTTCGTGCACTCGCCCGCCGCTGGCGGGACGGTTTTCCGGTCCCGGTATTCCAGGCCCATGAGGAGAAAACGATGATCCGATTTCTGACTAAAATGGTGGCCGGTGCCGCCCTTGTGGCGGTGGCCGCGGGCGGCATGGCCCTGGCCCAACCGGCAAAGCCGGAATGCCTCGCCGGCGCCAAACCCGGCGGCGGCTTCGATCTCACCTGCCGGCTTGCCGCCAACGCGTTACTCACCACCAAGCAGATTTCACAGCCGATGGCCGTGACCTACATGGAAGGCGGGGTAGGCGCGGTTGCCTACAACCATGTCATTGCCAAGCGCGCCAAGGACGGCAATCTCATCACCGCCGCTTCGTCGGGCTCGGCGCTGCTGATCGCCCAGGGCAAATTCGGCCAGTATGACGAGAACGCCGTACGGTGGCTCGGCGCGCTTGGCGCGGATTACGGGGTTCTCGTCGTGAATGCCGACTCGCCCTACAAGACGCTCAAGGATCTCGTCGACGCCTACAAGGCCGATCCGTCTTCCTTTGCCATCGCCGGCGGTGGCGCCGTCGGTTCGCAGGACTGGATGAAGGCCTCGCTTCTCGCCAAGGCCGCGGGCCAGGAGCCCAAGCAGATGCACTACGCGGCCCTCGAAGGCGGTGGCGCCGTGCTGACGGCGCTCGAAGGCGGGCACGTCCAGGTCGGATCGGGCGATGCCGCCGAAATGGTCAAGCATCATGTCGCCGGCAAGATCCGCATCCTTGCCGTCATGGCACCGCAGCGGCTGACGGGCGCATTGGCCGACGTTCCAACCGCGCATGAACAGGGCTTTGACATCGATTGGCCGATCTGGCGCGGTTACTACGTCGGCAAGGATGTCTCCGACGCCGATTTCGACTGGTGGGTGAAAGCCTTCGAGGCTGCCAGCAAGACCCCTGAATTCGCCAAGGAGCGTGAGGAGCGCGGCCTGTTCGAATTCACCATGGTAGGCAAGCCGTTCGAGGAGCGCGTCAAGGCCGACGTCGTGCGCTTCAAGCAACTCGCCAAGGAAGCCGGGATGTAATTCCCTCAAAAGGCAGCGGACCCTCCCCGGATTGGAAGGTCCGCTGCCGACTTCTGGACGAATGAGTTTCAAACGGACTGACGGAGGCCCGCAATGTCCGACAATGCCAGAACTGCTCTTGTGATCGGCCGAATTTCGGCATTGTGTCTGTTCGGCCTGGCCGTTACCTATGGCGTCGGCGGCGCCAGCATCGAATACGCCTTCTCGTCCGACCCGCTCGGGCCTCGCGTGGTGCCGGTGGCCTTGGCCCTCATTCTCGGACTGCTGTGCGTGTTCTATGTGCGCTCGCCCGGCACCGCCGAGGCGTTTCCATCCGGACGGCTTTTGTGGCGGGTGCTCGCCATCCCTCTGGTGCTGGTCTTCTGCGTCGCGGTCTTCGAGACGGCGGGTTTCGCGATCTCCATCTTCCTGCTGACCCTCGGCACGGGCCTGATCTTCGGCGCGCCGCTCGGTTACGCGGCGGCCGGCGCGGCCGGCCATGCGGCGCTGTGGTGGTTCATCTTCTCCTACCTGCTGCAAGTCTATCTGCCCACGGGCACACTGTTCGGCTGATCGCGGATCGGCCGCTCCTTGCGGGAAAGGCAAACATCATGAATCTCGATTATCTCTGGCATGGGTTTACCGTCGCCCTGACCGGTCAGAACCTTCTCGTCGGCCTGATCGGCTGTTTCATCGGCACACTTGTCGGTGCGCTTCCCGCCATCGGCCCTATCAACGGCATCGCCCTGTTGCTGCCGATCGCCTACACGATGGGCCTTCCCGCTGAAAGCACGATGATCCTTTTGTCGGCCATCTATTGCGGCGCCGAATATGGCGGTCGCATTTCGTCGATCCTGCTCAATGTGCCAGGCGATGCCGGCGCCGTGATGACGGCGCTCGACGGCTATCCGATGGCGCGGCAGGGACGGGCCGGCGAGGCTTTGACGCTGTCCGGCATCTCGTCCTTCGTCGGCGGCATTTTCGGCTCCATCGGCCTTGCGCGGTTCGCGCCGGTTCTCGCCCGCCTGGCGATCGGCTTCGGCCCGGCCGAATATTTCGTGCTGATGGTCTTTGCTTTTGCCACCCTCGGCTCGATGGTCGGCAGCCAGCCGGTCAAGACGCTGATCGGCTGCACGCTCGGCCTGATGCTCGCCACCGTCGGCCTCGACGCCACGTCGGGCGCCTACCGCTTCACTTTCAATCAACCCGAACTCGGCGACGGCATCGAATTCGTGGTGCTGGTGATCGGCCTGTTTTCGATCTCGGAAGCGCTGGTCATCCTCGAGCACCAGGGCCGCGGCTTCACCGTGATCCGCGAACTCGGACGCATGACGGTGCGCGCTGCCGATGTCGCGAGATGCACGGGCACCATGCTGCGCAGCTCGGTCATCGGCTTCGTCGTCGGCGTGCTGCCCGGCACCGGTGCTTCCGTTTCCAGCGCCATCGCCTACACCACCGAGAAGCGCCTGTCGGACACAGAGGACACCTTCGGCAAGGGTGACGTGCGTGGGTTGGCGGCGCCGGAAGCGGCCAACAACGCCACCGCCTGCGGCGCCTTCGTGCCGATGCTGACCCTCGGGATTCCAGGCTCCGGCACCACTGCCGTCATGCTTGGCGCCTTGATGCTCTACAACATCCAGCCGGGGCCGATGCTGCTTACAGAGCGGCCGGAGATCGTCGGTGGCCTGGTCGCTTCGCTGTTCATAGGCAACTTTCTGCTGCTGCTGCTCAATCTTCCGCTGGTCAATATCTTCGCCCGCGTGCTGACCGTTCCGAACTGGCTTCTGGTTCCCGGCATTCTGGTCCTGTCGATCGTCGGCGTCTATTCGACCCACGCCTCCGTCTTCGCGATCTTCCTGATGCTCGGCATCGGCATGGTCGGCTGGCTGCTGCGTAAGGCGGGCTTCGACATGGCACCGATCATCCTCGGCTTCGTGCTCGGCCATGTCATGGAAATCAATCTGCGCAACGCGCTTGCGATCAGCGGCGGCGAGCTGTCGATCCTCTTCTCCAGCACCATCTGCATCGTATTGTGGGTCATGGCGGCAGCGGTGGCGGTCCTGCCGACGATGCTGTCCTGGCGTTCGCGGCGATTGAAGATGGCCCGCGCCACTCGGATGCCGGCAATCGACGGCGCCCCCCGACTCGATTGAGCCGATCCACCGCCGGCGCACCTTGCGCCGCCACACTGGATGGAACAGAGCGGGATCGATTTCGGTGTCTTTACCTGTGATCCGCCGCTCGCCGGTTTTTACGCCCGGGCGGGCGCATGGCTGATCATGCCGGATGCAGTTCTGATCGGCAGCCGGGCAAGGGATGCCTTGCGCAGCGACACGCTGGGGAAAGTCGTGTTGACGCGTCTTTTTTCGTCGAAGGCCATTACGGCCGAGTTGGAGATCACCCACTCGACGGTCGAACTTGACCTCCCGGTCGGGCAGTTTTGGCAAGCTCGTATTTGAAGGAGGAATTCTGTGAAGGCTGCCGCTCAGCCAAGTCACCACTCGGCGAAGGAGCCGTCCCTGTGGCGCCAGATCGGGTTACGCCAGCGATGTCCTTCCTTGGCGCGCTCCTTGACGTAGTCCTCGTCGATCTCGACACCGAGGCCCGGGCCATCGGGAATGGCGACATAGCCATCCTCGTAGCGGAAGACATCCTTGTTGGCGGCGTAGTCGAGCAGGTCATTGGCGGCGTTGTAGTGGATACCGAGGCTTTGCTCCTGGATGAAGCAGTTGTAGCTGACCGCATCAAGTTGCAGGCATGCGGCCAGCGCGATCGGACCGAGCGGGCAGTGCGGTGCCACCGCCACGTCATAGGCCTCCGCCATGGCCGCGATCTTGCGGCATTCGGTGATGCCGCCGGCATGCGACAAGTCGGGCTGGATGATGTCGACTATGGCTTCCTCGAACACGGACTTGAAGTCCCAGCGGCTGTAGAGGCGCTCGCCGAGCGCGATCGGCGTCGAGCCAAGGGCGGCGATCTCCTTCAGCGCCTCGCGGCTTTCGCTGAGCACCGGCTCCTCGATGAACATCAGCCTGTAGGGCTCAAGCTCCTTGACCAGGATGCGCGCCATCGGCCGATGCACGCGGCCGTGGAAATCGACGGCAATGCCAATGCCGGATCCGACGGCTTCACGAACCATGGCGACGCGCTCCACTGCCGCGTCGATCTTGTCGTGGCTGTCGACGATCTGCAGTTCCTCGGTGCCGTTCATTTTGAGTGCCAGGAAGCCGCGCGCCACCATTTCCCTGGCGCCGGCGGCAACCTCGGCCGGCCGGTCGCCGCCGATCCAGGAATAAACCTTGATGGTGTCACGCAACTTGCCGCCGAGCAGTTCATGCACGGGCACGCCGAGCGCCTTGCCCTTGATGTCCCACAGCGCCTGGTCGATGCCGGCAATGGCGCTCATCAGGATCGGCCCGCCGCGGTAGAAGCCGCCGCGATGCATCACCGTCCAGTGATCCTCGATCAGGCGCGGGTCTTTGCCGATGAGATAATCACCAAGCTCCTTGACCGCCGCCTCGACGGTCAGCGCCCTGCCTTCGACCACCGGCTCTCCCCAGCCGGTAACCCCTGCATCGGTCTCGATCTTCAGAAACAGCCAGCGTGGCGGAACGAGGTAGGTGGTGAGCGAGGTGATTTTCATGCGGGCGGGACTTGTCTCAGTTGCTCTTGAGTTTCTTGGCGCTGGCGAGATCGCGCGCCGCAAGGTCGAGGATCCGGTTGGCTGCATCCCGCGCCGCCTTGGCGTCGCGCATGCGCAGCGCTTCTACCACCTCTTGATGCGCCGACACCGCTTCGGTGCGCCGCTCGAGCGAAATCGTCGCCGTTGCCTCCAGTGAGAATTTCAGCCCTGTGTCGATCAGATTGCCAATCTGGCGAAAGATCGGGTTGTGGCTGGCGGCATAGACGATCTGATGGAAGACAATATCGGAGCGCGAGAACGCTGAGAGATCCTCGCCTGCGCTTGCCATACCTTGCCAAGCCGCCTCGAGATCGGCGATCTCCTGCAATGTCGCGCGCGTCGCGGCCAGCTCGGCGACCAGAGGTTCGATGGCCCTGCGCGTCTCCAGGATGGCGTCGAAGAGCTTGTCGTCCAGCGCATGCGGCGCATGCCAGGCCAGCACCTGCGGATCGATGATGTTCCAGTCGTCCTCGTCGCAGACGACAGTGCCGACGCGCGGCCGTGACAGCACCAGCCCCTTGGCGGCAATCACCTTCAGGGCCTCGCGGATGACAGTGCGGCTGACGCCATATTCGACGCCAAGTTCGTTTTCGGTCGGCAATGAGGATCCGGCCGGATAGCGTCCGGAAAAGATGTCCGAGGCGATCGCCTTCGTCACATCCGGCATGACGCGCGGGCGGCGAGCGGTGGCGTTCCCCGGGGCCTTGTTTGAAATCTCGGTCACCTCAGCCCTCCTCCAAGGCGGCGAACCTGCCATGTTCGCGCAACCGGCCCGGCATTAGCGGATACAAACGACTTGCGCCAGCGATCGTTGATCATAGCATGTACATTAATTATCATACCAGATCAATTGACGAGTATGATAAAAGCGACTAGAGAATCCGATACCCGGGCTGGAGCGCCCGGCCTATCGCTGGGAGGTAATCATGCGACTTTTAAAGACCGCGCTCGTCGCGGGCGCGCTTGCCATGCTGTCCGTCACGACCATCGCTGCATATGCTCAGGACACCAAGATCGGTTTCATCGTCAAACAGCCCGAGGAGCCATGGTTCCAGGACGAATGGAAGTTCGCCGACCAGGCCGCCAAGGAAAAGGGGTTCACCCTTGTCAAAATCGGCGCCGAGGACGGTGAGAAGCTGATGTCGGCGATCGACAATCTCGGCGCTCAGGGCGCCCAGGGCTTCATTGTCTGCACGCCGGACGTGAAGCTCGGGCCTGGCATCGTCGCCAAGGCCACCGCCAACAATCTCAAGCTGATGACCGTCGACGACCGTCTGGTTGGTGCCGACGGCAAGGCGCTGGAAGACGTGCCGCATATGGGCATCTCGGCAACCAAGATCGGCGAGGCCGTCGGCAAGGCCATCGTCGACGAGATGAAGGCACGCGGCTGGAAGGCCGACGAGGTCGGCGCCATTCGCGTCTCCTATGACCAGCTGCCCACGGCCGTCGACCGTGTCGAAGGCGCCATCTCGGTGCTGAAGGCAAATGGCTTCAAGACCGAGAACATCTTCGACGCGCCGCAGGCCAAGACCGACACGGAAGCCGCACTCAATGCCGCGACAGTCGTGCTCAACGCCCATGCCGACATCAAGAAATGGGTTTCCTTCGGCCTCAATGACGAAGCCGTACTGGGTGCGGTGCGTGCCGCCGAAAGCGTCGGCATTCCGGCGGACGGCATGATCGGCGTCGGCATTGGTGGCGCGGATTCGGCGATCAACGAGTTCAAGAAGCCGGCTGCTACCGGCTTTGTCGGCACCGTGATCATCTCGCCGAAGCGCCATGGCTACGAGACGGCGCTCAACATGTATGACTGGGTTGCCAACAACAAGGAACCGGAGAAGCTGATCCTGACCTCCGGTGCGCTGGCCAAGCGTGACGACTATCAGAAGGTCCGCCAGGGCCTCGGCATCGAATAGTCCTCCCTGTACAAACAGGCGGCGGCTCATCCCGCCGCCTGTTTCTCAATGGCAAGAAGGATCGCTGCCCGTGTCCTTTCTCGATTTCTCGCACATCACCAAGACCTATCCGGGCGTCAAGGCGTTGTCGGACGTCTCGTTCAGCGTTGACAAGGGCGCCGTGCACGGCCTGATGGGCGAGAACGGCGCCGGTAAATCCACCCTGATCAAGATCCTTTCCGGTGACCAGCATGCCGACGCGGGCGAAATCCGCATCGATGGCAAGGTCCAGGCCTATGCCTCGACCCGGGATGCCTTCGACAATGGCGTCATCGTCATTCACCAGGAATTGCAGCTCGTTCCCGAGCTCACTGTTGCCGAAAATCTCAGCCTCGGCCGCTTTCCCGCCAGCGCCGGCATCATCGCGCGCACCAAGATGCTGGAAGACGTCGGCGCCAAGCTGAAATCGGCCGGCATCGACATCGACATGCGCCGCAAGGTCAAGACGCTGTCCATCGGCGAGCGCCAGATGGTCGAGATCGCCAAGGCGATCATGCTCGATGCGCGCGTCATCGCGCTGGACGAGCCCACCTCTTCCTTGTCGTCACGCGAGAGCGAAATCCTGTTTGCCCTGATCGATCGCCTGCGCGGCGAGGGCAAGGTCATCATCTATGTGTCGCACCGGCTCGACGAGGTGTTCCGGCTCTGCGACAGCCTGACCGTGCTGCGCGACGGCAAGCTCGCGGCGCACCATGCTTCGGTCAAGGACGTCACCCGCGACCAAGTCGTCGCCGAAATGGTCGGCCGTGAAATCTCTGACATCTGGGGTTTTCGTCCGCGCAAGGCCGGCGATATCAGGCTGAAGGTCGACGCTCTGTCCGGCGTAAAGCTCAGGACGCCGGCCAGTTTCGAGGCCCGCGCCGGCGAGATCGTCGGCTTCTTCGGCCTGATCGGTGCCGGCCGCTCGGAACTGATGCGGCTGGTCTTCGGCGCCGATCCGCGCTCGGGCGGCGCCATCACCGTCGACGGCAAGGCGGTCCACGCCGCCGACCCGCATGGCGCGATCCGCGCCGGCATCGTGCTGTGTTCGGAAGACCGCAAGCATGACGGCATCATCCAGGGCCGTTCGATCGAGGAGAACATCAACATCTCGTCGCGGCGCCATCACACGCGCTTCGGCATCTTGAACCGCGCCAGCGAAATCGCGACCGCCGAAACCTTCATCAAGAAGCTCAAGGTGCGCACGCCCTCGCGCAGGCAGGACATTATCAACCTCTCCGGCGGCAACCAGCAGAAGGTCATCCTTGGCCGCTGGCTGTCGGAGCAGGGCGTCCGGGTTCTCATCGTCGACGAGCCGACGCGCGGCGTCGATGTCGGCGCGAAATCGGAAATCTACGAACTGCTCTACCAGCTTGCCGAGGACGGCATGGCGATCGTCGTCGTCTCGTCCGAACTGCCGGAGGTGATGGGCATCTGCGACCGCGTCCTGGTGATGTGCGGCGGGCGTGTCAGTGCCGAACTCACCCGCGACCAGTTCGCCGAAAGGGCGATCCTGGCCGCCGCTCTTCCCGACAAGAAAACTCCCGACGCGATCGCATCCTGAGGACTCTGGCATGACCCAACCCTTGAAGAAGATCCTGCTCGGCGAACAGGGGCTCGTCGTCATCTTCGTCGTTGCCTTCGCGCTGGTGTCGGCTCTGGTGCCCAACTTCCTCACCGATCGCAACATGCTCGGCCTGCTGCAGTCGGTGGTCACTGTCGGCATCGTCGCCTGCACCATGATGTTCTGCCTCGCGGCGCGCGACTTTGACCTGTCGGTCGGTTCGATCGTCGCCTTTGCCGGCATGGTCGCGGTGATGGCGTCGAACGCGTCAGGTTCGATCCTGCTCGGCCTTCTGGCGGCAATTGCCTGCGGCGCCTTCGTCGGTTTCGTCAACGGCGTCGTCATCGCCAAATTTCGCATCAACGCGCTGATCACGACGTTGGCGACCATGCAGATCGTGCGCGGCCTTGCGCTGATCGCGTCCGATGGCCGCGCTGTCGGCATCAACAGCCCGGATTTCTACCAGCTCTCGCTGTCTAAATTTTTGGGCATTCCGACGCCGATCTGGGTATTGGCCGTCCTCTTCGGCATATTCGGCTTCGTGCTGAACCGCACGGTCTTCGGCAAGAACACGCTCGCCATCGGCGGCAACCCCGAGGCGTCACGTCTGGCCGGCGTCAATGTCGACAGGACACGCATCTGGATCTTCGCGCTGCAAGGTGTCGTCTGCGGCGTCGCCGGCATCCTGCTCGCATCGCGCATCACCTCGGGTCAGCCCAACGCGGCGGTCGGGCTCGAGCTTTCGGTCATCTCGGCCTGCGTGCTCGGCGGCGTCTCGCTTGCCGGCGGACGCGCCACCATGTCGGGCGTCATCGTCGGCGTGCTGATCATGGGCATCGCGGAAAACGCCATGAACCTGCTCAACATTCCGGCCTTCTACCAATACATCGTGCGTGGCGTGATCCTGCTGCTGGCCGTGCTGCTCGACAATCTGCGTTCGTCGGCACTGGGGCGGCGCTGAGCGGGCGTGTCGTCCCGGATTCTCATAGAGAGCGATCGGCTGAACGTCCGGATCAGCCCACTTGGGGGTGCGATCGTTGAGGGCCATACGGTAGAAGGCATGCCGTTCCTTCGCCCCTACAAGGGCAACGCCAAGTTCGATGTGGCCGATGGCGCGTGCTTTCCGCCGGTGCCGCTCGGCAATCGCGTCGAGAACAATGCGTTCTCCTTCGGCGGTCGAACGTTTGCGTTCGCGCGCAATGCCGATGATCCGCTGTATATTCATGGCGATGGCTGGCTTGGCGCCTGGGCAGTGGAGGAATGCCGGGCCGATCACGTTGAACTGGCCTTCGACAAACAGCAGAGCGCGGTCTCGCCGTATGCCTATCATGTGCGACAGTCGTTCAGGCTCTTGGGTGCCCGACTGGAGTTACTGATGTCCGTCACGAACACTGGCGGCGTCACACTGCCGTTCGGCCTCGGCTTTCATCCCTTCTTTCCGCGCACGCCTTTGACGACCCTGCTTGCCCGGGCCCAGGCGTGGTGGACGGAGGGCGATGGGCATCTTCCGGCCTCCAGGGGCGCCATTGCTGAAGATGTCGACTTCTCCACGGCGCGCCCATTGCCAGACAGCTGGCTGAACAATTGCTGCGAAAGCTGGAATGGCGTCGCGCGCATCGTCTGGCCGGAGCGGCGGCTCGGGGTGCACATCAAGGCGGACAGTGCGCTCGACCGCTACATGCTCGACGCGCCAGACCAGGACAAGAGCTACTTCTGTTTCGAGCCGATGAGCCACACGCCGAATGCGCTGAGGCATGTCGATGCTGACACGATGGGGCTCAAGTTGTTGGCGCCCGGCGAAACGCTGAGCGCCGGATTCACAATGACCATCTTCGATTGGAGTGACGACAATGGCTGAACGCCTTTCCGGCAAACGCATCTTCCTCACAGGCGCCGCCCAAGGCATCGGGCTGGCTATTGCCGAGGCCTGCCTTGCCGAAGGGGCAAAGCTGTTCCTCGTCGACCAGGACGGTGCGTTGCTGGACGAGACTGTCGCCGGCCTGGCCGGACCGCAAGGGCGTGTCGGGCATATCGCAGCCGATATCAGCGATGGGGCGGCGATTGCGGCTGCCGTTCGCCATGCAGCCGTTGAGATCGGCCCAATCAACGCTCTGATCAATAATGCGGGGATGAACGTGTTCTCGACACCGCTCGATGCGACTGAGGCCGAGTGGAACCGCAATTTCGACGTCAACGTGAAGGGCGCATGGAACTGCGGCAAGGCTGTCTTGCCGGGCATGATAGCAAGTGGCGGCGGGGCGATCCTCAACATAGCCTCGACGCATAGCTTCACCATCATCCCGCACACCTTCCCCTATCCAGTCGCCAAGCACGCACTGCTCGGCCTGACCAAGGCCTTGGCGCTCGAATACGCAGGCCAGGGCGTGCGGGTTAACGCGCTTGCGCCCGGCTATGTCGAGACGCAGAAGGTCGTCGATTACTGGAACTCGTTCCCCGACCCCGTTGCCGCCCGCGCCAAAACGATGGCGTTGCATCCGAGTGGCCGCATCGCCTCGCCGCGCGAGATCGCTCTTGCCGCGATCTTCATGATTTCCGACGAATGCCCGTTCATGAATGCAGCTTGCCTCGTCGTCGATGGCGGTCTCAGTCAGCTCCAGCACCCCGCCTGAACAATCCCGAAGAATGCGTTAGACATCAAAAAAGCGCGAAGCGGGATTGCGCGTTAAATGAAGCAACCTTGGGAGCGCAAGCCGCGCGCCCACCAAACGGCGGACCAGCTGGCAACGGCGGTCGCGCTCGACATGACGGCACAGACTGGACGCCGACCGTGCGCACC
This sequence comes from Mesorhizobium sp. B2-1-8, assembly GCF_006442545.2. Taxonomy (NCBI): domain Bacteria; kingdom Pseudomonadati; phylum Pseudomonadota; class Alphaproteobacteria; order Hyphomicrobiales; family Phyllobacteriaceae; genus Mesorhizobium; species Mesorhizobium sp. B2-1-8. The sequence goes on along the minus strand of NZ_CP083952.1, from coordinate 5,859,887 downwards.
TACCTCGCCACCGAGGAATGGAACAGTCTCGTCGATCTAGTTCGTCTTCAGTTGACCAATCCGGTTTTCGGCGATCCAGCGCGCGGCGAGCACCAGCGCGCCCATGCTGAAATCCTTGCCGTGCTTGGCAACCATCTCTTCCGACAATTTGGCGAGCCGTTCGAAGAAGGCGTCCTTGCTCTCTTCCTCTGTGGTGATTTCAATCTGCATTCTATCCTCCTGTTTCGCGCGGACTGCCCCGCTATTTGAACATCTGCGCCGGAAAGGTGATGATCGCCGCAGTGCCGTCGACCATGCCCGCAGCCAGATGCCGTCCGTCGCCGGACCAGGCAAGCGCGGTTACCCCACTGCCCAAGGGCCGGACGAGAAGCTCGTCGCGCCCGCCGATCTGGGCGACGGTGATCCGGCCGTTGGCGTAGCCCGCCGCGACGAGTTTCTTTTCCGGATGCGCCGCCACCGTTTCGACTAGCACGAGACCCGCGCGACCGGTCTCCAGTGCTCCGGCGCTTTCGCCGTCAAGCGGCGGCGCGGTCATCGACCAACCGGCGATCCGGAACGCACCGGAGGCAAGCAGCGCGTTCGCCGGCTGGCTCCAGCACAGGGTTCGGACCGGCGAGGGGAATCCCGCGATGACGCCGTTAAGACCATCGGCGATGTTGATCAGGGCAAAGCCGCCGGTTTCGAGCCCACTGGCCAACCATGTGCCATCGCCGCTCCAAAGGATCGATGTCGGGCGCGCCGGAAAGGCAAAGTCTCGTATCAGGCTGGCAGGCCCTTCGACTGCCCAGATCGACAGCCCATTGCCCAAGCCACAGGCGAGGCGGCGTCCGCCGGGGGAGAAGGCCAGTGTGTCCGTCGATGATGTCGCACCGCTTTCCAGCTTCGTCACATCGCCGAGGTTGCTGGAGAGGAAGACATCGCGCCCGTCGCTGACCGCCGTCATCGCTGTCGGGGCACTATGGTCGATCGCGACTATCGGCCCTTCGATCTTGATCTGTGTCTCCGCAACTTCGCCGTCAGCCGTCAGATGCACTGCCTTGCCGGTCGCCGTTCCGACGAGAAAGCTGGAATCCAGATAGACGGCGAGGGGGGCATCGCCATCGCCAAACCCCGCCGAGGCGATCAACGGCACCGGCGGCTTCTCGCGCGGGCGGATCGTCGTCTGGCCGAGATCGCCGCTTACCCTGATGCGCGACTCCGGCGGTTCCTGGTCGGCGATCGCGGCCAGGGCGAGCGTTCCGTCCACGGATGTGAAAGCAACGGTCGAACCATCGGCGCTGAAGCACAGATCGGCGATCGCCGACGGGCGCCGCCAACTGCGTGCCAGCAGGTCGAACAAGGTCAGGTTTTGCATCGTCTGCTGGTTCACTGTGTCTCTCCGGTCAGTCCTCGTTCACTATCGCCGCGAGCTCGCGATCGACATCCGCGACCTCGCTTTCAGCAGCGGCGATGCGGTCTTCGCACGCCGAGCGTGCGTTCATGATCGCCTCGGCGCTCTCTTCCGCCTCATGCAAATCCTGCACCAGTTGCGCGCTGGCGCCGCTCCTGCCGATCTCCAGTTCCACGCGCAGCACATCCATCTCGAGACCCGCCAGTTTCTGATTGAGCCGCAATGTCTCGGCGGTGAGCGCCGAGACGTTGCCAACAAGAGCCATCCGGCGCTCAAGCAGCCCCTTGCGCGCGGCGGCTTGCCTCTTCACTGAACCCGTCGTCATTTCTCCTCCCCGGCTGCCGGCCCGGCCGGATTTTCGAAAGCCGAAAGCAGCTTGGGCAGAGTGTCAGCCTGCGATTGGAACCGCTTCTCGGCCGTTTCGATGTGGCTCTTGAGCTGATCCCAGATATCGACGCGGATCATCGATGTGGTGTCGCCGGTGAGGCGCTCAATCTCGTCGACGCGGAACTGGCGCGTCAGCGAAACACCGGAAAACACGAAGTCGCGCAGCAGGATCGCATGGCTCTCGATGAACAGATGGATCATCGGATGGGTTTCAGTGGTGACGCCGCCGGCAGCAAGCTCGGCCCGGATGAAGTCCTGGAAATGGCTTTGCAGCCGGTACTGGCTTTCTCCCATGAAACGCATGACGAAAACCAGGTCGCGCGGCATCAGCCTGACCAGATCGCCGGTCACCCCGTCGGCCTGGTTGGACATTGGCGGGGCTGGGCCCCGGTTGTCTTTGTCGTCCGGCATGATCCTTCTCTGACACTGCGCTCGTCTAATGCCTGCTCACGATAGTAGAGCAAGATCATAAAATAAATAGATCTCGAAAGAATTTGATTATATTGCGGAAGCTAACCGAATATATTGCAGTGCAAACATGAATAAATGTTACGGTCGTAATATACATGTGTAAAATATCGTTACAGTTGCCTATGCGTTTACGAGTGGAACAGGCTGGGATTTCGCTCGGCGCGTGGCTCACGGCCCCAGTTTTCAAACTGGCACGGCGATTGCTTTACCTATTTGCATAAGAAGCCCATCGCGCTTGACGCGGTGCCAAAAGAACGAAGGACCGGAGGAAGCAGGGACAGGGTACATCCGCTTCGGCACGCCCTCGCAAAATGCGGTTGGCGTCTCGCGGCTCCCTGCCAGACACCTCGAAAACCTTTGCCGCGATCCACTTGAATGGCTGGACCATGAGTCGCGCCTGAATGCGCAACCCTTTGTCGTGCCGTTCGCACTCTCACTGGCGGTGCCGAGCGCCGCTTCATGCCGGGGTCAAGGGACCCGCGGCTCAAACCTGGTGGAGGCTTATGACGATGACGTCTCTGACGCTCAACAAGATCACCTCGCAACGCGGCATCTCCGTGGGCGAAGCAACCAAGAAGATCGCCGACCTCGGCTGGAATCCTTCCTACGTCCAGGAAGCGATGACGTTTCCGACCGACTACAAGATCAACAAGACGCCGCGCGACCCGATGAAGCAGGTCCTGCGGTCCTATTTCCCAATGCAGGAAGAGAAGGACAACCGTGTCTATGGCGCGCTGGACGCGGCGCTACGCGGCGACATGTTCCGCAATGTGGAACCGCGCTGGGTCGAATGGATGAAACTCTTCCTGGCCATCATTCCCTTCCCGGAAATCTCCGCCGCGCGCTCGATGGCGATGGTCGCCCGCATCGCGCCCGGCGAGGAACTCAGAACCGGCTTCACGATGCAGATGATCGACGAGTTCCGTCACTCGACGATCCAGATGAACCTGAAGAAATGGTACATGGAGAACTACATCGATCCGGCCGGCTTCGACATCACCGAGGAAGCCTTCGGGAAATGCTACGCCACCACCATCGGTCGCCAGTTCGCCGAAGGCTTTATCACCGGCGATACCATGACCGCCGCCTGCATGTATCTGACCGTGGTGGCCGAAACCGCCTTCACCAACACGCTGTTTGTAGCCATGCCTTCGGAAGCCGCCCGCAATGGCGACTACGCACTGCCGACAGTTTTCCTGTCGGTGCAGTCGGATGAGAGCCGGCATATCGGCAATGGCCACTCGCTGCTCATGGCGGCGCTCAAGGAGCCGGAGAACCACCTGCTGCTCGAGCGCGATCTGCGTTACGCCTTCTGGCAGAACCACGCTATCGTCGATGCGGCCATCGGCACCTTCATCGAATACGGCACCACCAACCGCGATAAGAACAAGGAGTCCTACGCGGAAATGTGGCACCGCTGGATCTATGAGGACTACTATCGCACCTACATGCTGCCGCTCGAGAAATACGGCATCAAGGTCCATCACGACGACGTCCAGGCGGCCTGGGAACGCATCACCAAGAAGAACTACGTCCACAAGGTCGGGCAGTTCTTCGCGGTCGGCTGGCCGGTCAACTTCTGGCGCATCGAAGCCCAGACTGACAAGGACTTCGAGTGGTTCGAGCACAAGTATCCGGGCTGGTACGCCGAGTTCGGCGATTTCTGGAAGTGGTACGCCAAGCTCAGCCACAAGGGCGAGAAGGTGCTGCTGTTCAACAGCGACGTCGGCTACGTCTATCCGCACCGCTGCTGGTCCTGCCTCGTGCCTTGCCTGATCCGCGAGGACATGGTGGTAGGCGAGATCGACGGCCAGTTGCACACCTTCGCCCACGAACTCGACAAGTGGACCGCGACGGTGGCCTTCGCCGACGAGTATCAGGGCCGTCCGACGCCCGCCATGGGCCGCTTCAGCGGCAAGCGCGAGTGGGAGACGCTCTATGACGGCTGGGATCTGGCTGATGCGATCAAGGACCTGAACTTCGTCCGTTCGGACGGCAAGACGCTGGTTCCGCAGCCGCATATGCGCTTCGACGACAAGGAAATGTGGACCCTCGACGACGTGCGCGGCAACAAGCTCGGATCGCCGCTGAACGCGCTGCGTGGCATGTCGCCAGCGGACCGCGAGAAGCACCTGGCGGAATACCGGGCCGGCTTCACCATCAATCCCTGCAACTGATCAGGCCAAAGGGGGGCGGGTTCGTCCCGCCCCCGGCTCATCCCAACTGGAGGCCCGCATGTCGGAAACCCACACGGTCAGGCTCAGCCCGGTCGGCGTCGATTTTGAGGTCGAGCATGGCGAGACGGTGCTCAACGCCGCGTTCCGCCAGGGCATCGCCCTGCCGCACGGTTGCAAGGAAGGGCAATGCTCGGCCTGCAAAAGCGTGTTGCTTGATGGCGAAGCTGACATGCTGAAATACTCGACCTTCGCACTGAACGACATGGAGAAGGAGAGCGGCCACGTCCTTTTGTGCCGCTGCATCGCCTACTCCGATCTGGAAGTCGAGCTTCTCAACTACGACGAGGAGATTCTGGCGAAAGCCATCGCCGTAAAGACGTTCAAGGGCCGGATTGCTCTGATCGAGCATCTGACCCACGACATTCGCGGCATCGAGATCGAACTCGGCTCGCCGATAAAGTTCTGGGCGGGGCAATATGTCGACATCACGGTTACCACGCAAAAAGGGGAGACGATTACGCGCTCGTTCTCCATGGCAAATACGCCGGACCAAACCGAAAAACTCTGCTTCATCATCAAAAAATACCCTGAGGGAAAATTCTCCGGAGAACTCGATTCCGGAGGCATCAAGGTCGGAGCCGAGGTCACCGTCGTCGGACCCTATGGAACCTGTTTCCGTCGGGAAGAACGGCAAGGACCCCTGATCCTGGTCGGCGCCGGCTCGGGCATGTCGCCGATCTGGTCGATCCTCAACGACCACCTGAAGAGCGGCGAGAAACGTCCGGTCTATTTCTTCTACGGCGCCCGCACCCGCAACGATCTGTTTTATCTCGACAGGATCGCCCAGCTGGTCGGCAATCATTCCGACGTCACCTTCATTCCCGTGCTGTCGCACGCGAACGACGACGCCGAATGGCAAGGCGAGCGTGGCTTCGTGCACCAGAGTGTCGACGCCAAACTCAAGCGACTGGCGGTCGACGGGCAGGGCGATGTCCATGCCTGCGGCCCGCCGCCGATGATCGATGCGCTGCAGCCGGTCCTGTTCATGAACGGGTTCGAAGCGGAGCGGATCTTCTTCGACAAGTTCACCACATCGGCAGGTGCAACGCCGGCCCATTGAGGGGCGGCCACGCAGCCAATCACAACTGCAACAAGGGAGAGAGAACTATGCCTGCAACCTCGAGTTCAGTCGGATCCGGAGCCGCCGGCGCGGCGATCTTTGCCGACTCCGACAGCCGGAAGTACCGGTATTTCGACCCGAAGGGCCAGCGTGCCACTCACTATGAGGACATGACGGTCGACGTGCAGCCAGATCCCGAGCGTTACCTGATCCAGGACTGGATCATTTCCTTCGCCGACGGCAAGGGCGCCTACGTCAAGCAGAACACCGCCGCGCAGAGCTCCAACTGGCATGCCTTCCGCGCCCCCGATCAGGAATGGGAGCGCACGCACTACCAGCGCCAGTCGAAGATCGAGACGATGGTGCAGAGCGTCATCAACAATGCGCGCAAGTCCGGTGCACCGAAGACCTTCGACAAGGCCTGGGTCAAGATCCTTCAGGCCCAGCTCGGCGCCTGGAAGCATGCCGAATTCGGACTTGGCACCTCGCTCATGCAGGCGCAGCGTTACGGCTACACCCAGATGATCAACAACGCGACGCTGACCAACTCGTCTTACAAGCTCAGGCTTGCACAGGACATCACGCTCTACCTTGCCGAGATCGGCATGGACTTGCCCGGCTGGGACGACGAACTCGGCAAGAAGACCTGGCTCGAGGACAAGAACTGGCAAGGCACCCGCGAAGCGGTCGAGACCATCATGGGCGCGACCGACTATCTCGAACAGTATTTCGCCATCAACATCATCTTCGAACCGTTGGTCGGCGAAGTATTCCGCTCCGGCTTCCTGATGCAGATCGCCGCCGCCAACCACGACTTCATCACGCCTGCGGTGATCTCGGCAGCCGAGGCCGACTACGAGCGCAACCTCGCCAACACGATCGACCTCATGCACTTGCTCGCCAACGACGAGAAACACGGCGCGGCAAACAAGAAGCTCTTGCAGGGCTGGGTCAAGAAGCACGGCGCGCTCGCCGACAAGGCAGCCATCGGCCTGCAGCCGATCTGGTCTATGCCGCATTCCAAGCCCGTCGCGTTCGCGGACGTTCGCGCCAAATCCGACGAACGGATTGGCCAGATCCTTGGCGAACTCGGCCTCAAGCGCTGAAAAAAGGGGAAATTGTCATGTCACTATCAGCACGCGATGCCACGCACTCCAACATCTTCAAGGAGATGAAGGACATCACCTTCGAACAGACGATTTCGCACCAGTGCGGCGTCACCATGAACGACTCCGTCGAAGCCAGGGCCATCGCCGAATTCATGGGCAAGAAGCCTGGGGTGACGATCACCTACCAGCCGGCGCTGATCCGCATCGACGGTGACGGCAAGCTGATCTTCAAGATGGACGCCATCGGTGAATACCTCGGCCGCGAGATTTCAGCCGAGACCTTCGAGGTCAACACCTCCACCCACTACGGCCGCATGGTTCGTGTCGACGATAACACGGTGATCCTGTTCGGCAACATGGACGAGATGTTCGAATACATCGAGTAGACGCCAAAAAACGGGCGCGTCGCCGACGTGCGGCGCGCCGAACCGATCAACGCCATCTTGCGGAGGAACGAATGTTTAGAACACCGGAAGGCAAGGATATTTTCGTGGTCGACGGTCACACCCATTTCTGGGACGGCAGCCCCGAGAACCAGAAGAACATCCACGGCAAGCAGTTCATCGAGTGCTTCTATGCCTATCACACCGGCCTGAGCCCCAAAGACCAGTTGTGGGAGAAGTCGAAGTTCGAGAAATACAGTGCCGACGACCTCTATCGCGACCTGTTCATCGACGGTCCCGATGATGTGGCGATCGTCCAGTCGACCTATCTCAAGGACTTCTACAAGAACGGCTTCAACACGATCGAGCGCAACGCCGAGGTGGCCAAGCGCTATCCCGAGCGTTTCATCGTCAATGGCGCCTTCGATCCGCGCGACGGTGAGAAGGCGCTTGAGTACATCCACTTCCTCAAGGAGACCTACAACGTCAAGGGCGTGAAAATGTACACGGCCGAATGGAACGGCGCCTCCAAAGGCTGGAAGCTCACCGATCCCGATGCCTACAAATGCTTCGAACTCTGCGACAAGCTCGGCATCAGGAACATCCACGTCCACAAGGGTCCGACCATCATCCCGCTCAGCAAGGACGCCTTCGACGTCCATGACGTTGACTATGCGGCGACGGATTTCCAGGGTCTCAACTGGATCATCGAGCATTGCGGCCTGCCGCGCCTCGACGATTTCTGCTGGATCGCAACGCAGGAAACCAACGTCTATGGCGGACTGGCGGTGGCGCTGCCCTTCATCCATTCCCGCCCGCGCTATTTCGGCGAGGTGATTGCCGAACTGCTGTTCTGGATTGGGCCGGAGAAAATCCTGTTCGGTTCCGACTACGCGATTTGGACGCCGCGTTGGCTTGTCGAGAAATTCTGGGCCTATCAGATCCCTGAGGACATCGCCGCGGAACGTGGTGTGCAGCTGACCGACGAGATCAAGGAGAAGATCCTCGGCCTCAACGCAGCGCGCCTCTACAACATCGACGTCGAAGCCAAGAAGAAGGCGCTAGCCGGCTCGCCCTTCAGCATCGCGGCGGAGTAGGGCCATGGCAACCGCCAGCGTTTCCGGCAGCCGAGAGAACGAACTCTGGCGGTGCCTTGGTGAGGTCAACGACCCCGAGCTCGACGAACCGATTACCGAGATGGGCTTCGTCGAGCGGGCCGAGGTGACGAGCGATGGCAGCGTGGAGATAGATTTCCGCCTGCCGACCTATTGGTGTTCGCCCAACTTTGCCTTCCTCATGCTGGACGGCGTGCGCAAGACGCTCGACCAGCTCTCCTGGTCGCCGGCCTATCGCGTCAAGCTGCACGATCACATGTTCGCGGAAGAGGTCAATCGCGGCATGGAAGCCGGCAAGACATTCAGCGACATATTCGCCGAACTTGCCGAGGATCGGGATCTCGGGGCCTTGCGCGAAACCTTCAGGATGAAGGCATTCAAGCGGCGCCAGGAGGCGGTCTTGCGCGGCCTCAAGGCGCACGGTCTGACGGATCGGGAAATTGTCGGCATGGAGCTGCCGGCATATGACGTCGCTCGGTTCGAACCGGGCGCGGCGGCCAAACAGAAACCGAGATACAGGGCGGCTCTGCTCGAGCGTTTTCCCGACCGCAGGGCGGACGATCCCGTCTTCGTGACATGGGAAGGGCAAGGCATACCGGCCGGCGCACTCGGCGCCCACCTCGCCGAACTGCGCGGTGTACGCATCAACATGGAGTTCAACGGCGCGCTGTGCCGGGGGCTCAAACAAACAAGATACAAGGAACTGGATGTGGTCGACGGCGAACCAACGCTGGTCGATTTCATCATGGATCGCGTGCCGGCAAGAGCCGCGCCGACCGCATGAAGCAGAGCTGACACAACGGCCTCCCTTGCACGAGGCCCCTAACCAACAACCCGCCCGTAAGGCGGAAGGAGGAATCATGCCCAAAATTATGCTTCACAATTCCGACGCGCGTCGTGCACTTGCCCGCGGCGTCTTTCGCTTGGCCGCTGCCGTCGAGCCCACGCTCGGCCCCAAAGGCATGAACGCCATGATCGACCGGCCGATCGGCACACCGATGGTGACCCGCGACGGCGTCAGCATTGCCTCCGAGATCGAGCTGCACGACCGTTTCGAAAATATGGGCGCGCAAGTGGTCCGCGAAGTGTCGATGCAGACCAACGAGGTCGCCGGTGACGGGACCACGACAGCCATCGTGCTCGCCAACGCGCTCATCCAGGGCGGCATCGAAGCGAATGAGCGCGGCGCCAAATCCGTCGATCTGTGCAAGGGCATCGATCTTGCCGTGGCAGCCGTGGTGGCCGCCCTCAAGGCTTCGGCGAAGCCCGCCAAAGGCAACGGCATCCTGGCTTCGGTCGCCAATATTGCTGCGACCGACACGAAGCTTGGCGCCCTGGTGGCGGAAGCCCATCAGCGCGTAGGAGCCGACGGTGTCATCACCACGGACTTCAGCGTCACCACCGAGACCACGCTCGATGTGGTCGAGGGCATGTCCTTCGACCGCGGCTATCTCTCGCACCACATGGTGACCGACCAGGAGAAGATGGAGGCGGTTCTCGAACGGCCCTACATCCTGATGACCGATCTCAAGATCAAGGAGCCTGAAGCGCTGGATGCGGTTCGCCGTATTGCCGACGAGGATGGTCGACCGCTGCTGATTGTGTCCGAGGAAATGTCGCCGGAAGTTGTGGTGACACTGCTCGGCAAGCAGGGGCCTGGAAAATACCTCGTCGTCCATCCGCCGGAATACGGCCATTGGCGCAAGGCGATGATGGAGGATCTGGCGATCATCACCGGCGGCAAGGTGATTGCTCGCGACCTCGGCGGCCGGCTGGAAGACATCACCGCCGAAGACCTTGGCACCGCCGACCGGGTGAAAACCAGTTCGTCCTACACCTCGATCATACGCGGCGGCGGCGACCATGCCGCAATCGCGTCGCGTCGCGCCCAGGTGCAGCGACAGTATGAAGCCTCGCCGCCGAACATCGACCAGGACAAGCTGCGCGAACGCCTGGCCAAGCTCTCCGGCGGCACCGCGATCCTTTATGCTGGCGGTGTCACGCCGGTTGAGCAGAAGCGAACCATCCAGCTTATCGAGGACTCGCTGAATGCGGTGCGCGCCGCATCCGAAGAGGGCGTGGTCGCCGGCGGTGGCTCCGCGCTTGCCCAGATCGCGCCGCTGCTCGACAAGGTGGCGGCCGATGTCAGCGGCGATGTCGCCGAAGGCGTGCGCCTGGTTCGTTCGGTGCTGTCGCGGCCGCTCTGGCGCATCGCCGCTAATGCCGGCGCCGATCCCGAGGCAGTCGTGGCGGAAGTCACGCGCATCAATGGCGGTTACGGTTACAACGCATCCGCCGGCAGCTACCAGAACATGTTCGAGGCAGGGATCATCGATCCCGTCCGCGTCACCTATACCGCGCTGGCTAATGCAGCTTCCGTGGCGACGCTGATCCTGACCACCGAAACGCTGATTGGCCATCTCGCCGAGGACGAGGATCCGACGGCCGGACCGGCTCGTGGCGGCGGCTCCGAAAAGCTCGGCCGCGCCTGAAGCAATCGAACAATCTCGACGTTGAAAGGATACGACGATGAAAGCTGCCAGACTTTACGAATACGACCCGAAGATGAACGTCCAGCTCAAGATCGAGGAGGTCGCCGCGCCGACGATCACTTCCCCCGACGAGGTCATCGTGCGGGTCGGCGCCGCTGGCCTCTGCCGCACCGACCTTCACATCATCGAGGGCGTGTGGAAGCCGACCATGGACCCCGAAGGCACCCTCTTGCCTTACATCATGGGCCACGAAAATGCCGGTTGGGTCGAGGAGGTCGGCAGCGGCGTCCGGTCGGTCAAGCGCGGTGACGCCGTGATCTGCCATCCCTTCCGCTCGTGCGGCATCTGCCTCAACTGCCGACACGGCGAGGACATGTACTGCGATAATGGCCAGTTCCCCGGCCTTGGCATGAATGGAGGCTTCGCCGAGTACTTCATCACCAGCGAGCGATCGCTGATCAAGCTGAACGCCAATGTCACGCCGATCGAAGTGGCGCCGCTGGCCGACGCCGGCATCACCGCTTACCGTGCCGCCAAGCGGGCGGCGAAGCTGTTGCGGCCAGGCAGCTACTGCGTCCTGCTCGGCATAGGCGGGCTCGGCCACATCGCGCTGCAGTCGCTGCACGCGATTTCGGGCTGCCGCATCATTGCCGTTGATCGCGAACCGGCTGCGCGTGTGCTGGCCAAGGATCTTGGCGCCGACTTCGTCCTCGATGGCGGCCCTAATGTCGTCGAGGAAATCGCCCAGATCACCGGCGGCGGCGCCCATGTGGTGATCGACTTCGTTGGCGAACTCGGTGTCGAGAACATCTGCTGGAAGATGGTGCGCAAGGGCGGACAACTGTTCGTCGTCGGTTATGGCGGCAACATCAACGTGCCGACCGCGCACCTCGTCATCGAGGAGATCAACATCGGCGGTAGCCTGGTCGGCAACTTCACCGAACTTGTCGAACTGATGGAGTTGAACGCCGACGGCAAGGTGAAGATGCACTACACGGAATACAACCTCGCCAGCATCAACACTGCGCTCGACGATTTCAAGAATCGGCGATTCACCGGCCGCGGCGTCATAGTGCCTTGAAACATCGAACCGGACTTCGCGCGAGCACGTGCGGTGTCCGGTTCACACCATCATCCAGAGGGGAAAAACAGATGAACAAATACGTCTGTGAATTCATCGGAACCTTCGCGCTGGTCTTCTTTGGTTGCGCTACGGTTCTTTTCATGCGCTCCGAGGTCGGTCTGCTGGGTGTGGCCATGGCATTCGGCCTTTCGGTGGTGGCGATGGCCTATTCGATTGGACCCATTTCCGGCGCCCATCTCAATCCGGCGGTAAGCCTTGGTTTCTTCGTCGCCGGCCGACTGAAATCCAATGATCTCATCGGCTATGTGGTCGCGCAATGCGCGGGGGCGATCATCGCATCGGCGGTGCTCTACGTGATCGTGCAAGGCAAGGGCGGCGGCTACGACGTGGCGGCAAATGGCTTTGCCCAGAACGGCTGGTCGGCCTATTCCGCAACTTCCGCCTTCCTGTTCGAGGCGATCGCCACGTTCCTGTTTCTGCTGGTGATCCTGCGTGCCACCGCCGAAGGCGGCGCCGGTCCTCTGGCTGGTCTGGCGATCGGCCTGACGCTGGTCATGATCCATTTAGCCGGCATTGCAGTGTCCGGATCATCGGTCAATCCGGCCCGCTCGCTCGGTCCGGCTCTGTTTGTCGGCGGAGCGGCGGTGTCGCAGCTCTGGCTTTATATCCTGGCACCGTGCCTTGGCGCCACAGCCGCGGGGCTCGCGTTGCGTGCTGGTGTGATCGGTGCTGGCGAAACGGCCGCGCAGCCGGCCTGATCCCTTGCCGGACCCGGCCAGCTCTTCTTCTTGGACCCCGTGGCGGCTGCCATGGCGTTTTGCGTGTCGGGGACGTCAGCGAAGCGCGATCCTGAAACGAATGTCTTTGCTTCGAGGTTTGAAAAAACGGGAGGACAACATGGATCTTATTACAGGACTGGCCGTGGTCATCGGCATTATGGGTGGCATTGCAACATGGGCGGCGATCACGATCGGCAGTCCCTATCTGCTGATCTGGGCGGTATTTGTCGGCTGGGGCAGCTTTTATCACTGTAGCGGCAAGGAAGCCGGGTTCCGGAATTCGGCGGTTGCAAACCTCTGGGGGGCGATCTGCGCGGCCGCCGCATTGGTAGCCCTGACGTCCATCGGGGTTACGGCGATCATGGCCGGTATTTGCGTCGGTATTTCCATCGTGGTGCTGATTCTCGCCGCCAAGCTGCCGCTACTCAGCGCCATTCCATCAGCGGTCTATGGTTACGCAACGACCGCCGCGCTTTTTCTGCTCGGTGCCGCCGCCTATGGTGATGGTGCCAGCGGCATAATCAAGGTCGCAACCGCTGTGGTGATCTCGCTGATCATCGGCAATGTTCTCGGCTATGTGTCAGAGAAAGTGACTGGGGCTGTCGTAAAGACCTGATCATGCCTGGCGACCGCTGCTTCCAGGGCAACCAGTCGCCGAACATTCCCCATCCCGCGGCGCGAATGCCGCGGGATTTTTTGCCGGTGGCAGGCCTGACCCTAGAGGAAGCCGCGCCGAATGCCGTATTGGCCGAGCTTGCGATAAAGCGTCGGCCGCGAGATACCGAGCCTGACGGCGACCTTGCTGAGATTGCCGCTCTCTGCCGCCAGCGCGTTCTTGATCGCCTGGCGTTCGGCATCCTCGAATGTGCATACCGGTGCCTCGAGCATGGCTGCGGGATGGTCGCTGTGGATGGCCGCGTTGTTGCTGGCCGCATTGATTTCACCGGGAAGATCCTGGAGCTCGATCGTGCTGCCGCGCGCCAGTATGTGCAGGCGCTCCACCAGGTTCTTCAGTTCGCGCACATTGCCCGGCCAGCGATAGGCGAGCAGCGCGTCGAATGCGTCGTTTGAAAACTCCAACGGCTCATTGCCGGCCAGCGCCGCGATTCGGCGGTTGAAATGCTCGATCAGCAAAAGTATGTCGTCGCCGCGCTCGCGCAAGGCCGGGACTTGAATCGAGACGGCGCCGATCCGGTAGTAGAGGTCACTGCGGAAGCGCCCGGCCGCCACTTCCTGCTTGAGGTCGCGGTTGGTCGAGGCAACCAGTCGCACGTCCACCGGCCGGCCCCTTGAGTCGCCGATGCGGTGGACCACACGCTCTTCCAGGACGCGCAACAGGAATGGCTGAATCTCCAGCGGCAACTCGCCGATTTCGTCAAGACTCAGCACGCCGCCATTGGCCATTTCGAAGATGCCCGGCTTGCCCTCACGCGAGGCTCCGGTGAAGGCCCCGGCCACATGGCCGAACAATTCGCTGCCGAACAATTCCTTGGTTATCGCCCCACAATTCATGGCGATGAACGGATCGTTTTCGGTGCGCCGGCTGCCGGCATGGACAAGCCGCGCGAACAGCTCTTTTCCAACCCCGGTTTCACCCTCTATGAGCAGTGACGTGACGCCGTTCGACCGCGCCACGCGGGAGGCGACATCGACGGCGGCGAGCAGCTTCTCGCTTTCGCCGACGATCATCTCCGCGGCTGTCTGCAGGTGCTTGTTAACCTCCCGGCTTACTGTCATCGCGCTGGAGACGGCCGGCATGGAGGGGAACACCAGAGCTGCGCCGCGAAGGTCGCCGTCGAGCTTCAGCGGCGTAACGTGGCAGGATCGCAGATGCGCCGGCAACGCCTTGGCAAGATCGGCGTCGGAGCCGGACGCCGGCAGGTTCATAAGCCAACGACCGCGGCCCGGCTCCATCGGGCCGTCCATCATATCCGTCGTATCGCCGTTGGGCACATTGTTGCAGAAGATCGCCCGGCCACGGTGGTCGACGATCACCAACCCGTCCTTTCGGCGGTAGCTAGGGGCCGAGGAAATGAAGGCTTCGAGCAGGCGCGTGCGCTGCTCCTGCTGCTGTTCGGCGAGCGCTTTTTCGATCTGCCGGGCGGTGGCGGCGACGAGCGCGGTGTTGTGCGGCCGGAAGATCGGCGAATAGCCTGACAGGTCGACGACCCCGATAATCTTGCCGTCGAGCGGGTCGCGGATCGGCGCGCCGGCGCAGGTCCAGGATTTGATGCCCGCGCAGAAATGCTCTGCCGCATGAACGAAAGTCGGCTCACCGGTCCACAGCGCCGTGCCGATGCCGTTGGTGCCGACGGCGTCCTCGTTCCATTTGCCGCCGATCCCCAGATGGATGTCCATGCCGTCGTGCAGGGTCTTCTTGTCGCCGATCGCGTCGATCAGCACGCCGTCACTGTCGGCAAGCACAAGCATCGCGCCTGTCCCTTGCAACAACTGGCCAAGGGAGTCGAACGACCGCCGCGCCGCCGCAAGCAGTTCTGCATTGGACCGGGTCAGATATTCGATCTCGTCGCGATCACTGCTCAGCGGCGCTTCAATCCCCTGGGCGTTGATGCCGCCGGTGACGCTGCGATACCAGGAATCGTGGATGAGGGAGCGGACGTGGCTTGGTTGGACTGCGTCGCGGGCGCATTTGGGCGCGTCGGCCAGAAAATCTTCCCAGGCGCGCATGGTGGCCCGCTCGTCATAGTCGATGTTGCCCAGAACCATTTGCCCAGCGGCCATTGACGCACGCGCCGGAAGAGCATCGATCTTCATCTGATTGGGGCCTATCTCGCGTTTCATTCAGCCATCACAGAACCTATTGGGGTATGCTATTTCTGTATGCTGTCGCGTTTCGCAAGCTGACGCGGATTGGACGTGCACAAGCACGCCCGGGCGTCTGCCTCATCAGTCGATGCCGAGTTTCGCGCCGATATCGGCGGCAAGCTGTTCTTCGGTATAGGTGGGCGCAAGGCGGGATCCGTCCAACTCGGCAAGTGCTTCGGCGACGGTTTCGTCCACCGGCGAGAAAAAGCCATTCTGTTTCGTCGCCAGCACGAAGATCTGGTCCCCGCTTCGGTTGCGGATATCGCCGATGTGATGAAGTTGGCGGCCCGTGTTCTGATCCTTCGAGATCACGCGGCCGTTCATGGTGACCCGGATGGACGGCTTAGCTTCGGCTACAGACGGGGCACTGGCGCCAACATGGATGATCAGTCCTTCCGCCTTCGGTTGCTGGCGCGGCTTCCTGGAAGCCGAATAGCCGCCGCCGCTGATCTGGTCGGCAAGGCGAACGATGGTCGAGCGGTTTTGCTCGATCAGTCTCTTGACTTGCACGTCCTCGCGCCGCGGGCCATCCCGCTTGGAGATGATCTCAACCATGAATCCTCCCAGATTCGCTTGGGCGTCGCCGTTAGTACGGCTTACTCCTCTTTTGAGGTGAACTCTACACTGCCTCGGTGAAGTTCGCCATTTCTAATCCCATAGCGCCAAAATTCGGGTCGCCGGTAGCAGGCGGCTGCTACACGGGATTTTGAGTAACACCCGCCTAAGGTTGCCTTGTTCGCCAATTCCGCGGGTTCGCTGTCAAGTGATTGCCTGTTGCGCAGGTAGAGTGCGCACGTGGTGCGCAGCATGGAGGCAAAGTTCGGGATATGGCCGTTGCATTCCGGAACGTTGTGGTTGACGGGTGGATAGGTTATGTTATTACGTTCGCTAACAAAGAATCGTAATGTTATCTTATAACAAGTGTGACCCGCTATGCTTCGTCGATCATATGGGCAAACTGCGACGGTGGGGCAGATACCCGAGCTAACGAGGAACCAAAAGCTGGTGTTGGAGGTCATCTCCCATGCCCGCAAGCCGGCCAGCGCGTATGACATCCTCGATGAAATCAGGCCGCAAGGCATCCGATCGCCAGTGCAGGTCTATCGGGCGGTCAAGAAACTCATCCAGGATGGTACCGTCCACAAAATCGAGAGCCTGAATGCATTCGTGTTGTGCGCCGGCCCGCATGCCCATGGTCAGGGGGCAGCAATTCTGGCGATTTGCGAACGATGCGGCCGGGTCGCCGAGTTCTGCGACGACATCATCGATCGCCGGCTTGCCGAAGGGGCGGGACGCCAGAGTTTTAAGATCGAGGCCGTGAGCCTCGAACTTAGCGGGCTATGCGCTGACTGCCTTGTCGAAGCGAACGCAACCCTTTGAACGGCAGATACCTAATTCTCTGAGAATCCAGATCATCATTTGGAAGGAAACATTGATGCCAATGCCTGTCGAGCGCACCCCGGTAACCGTGCTTACCGGTTATCTTGGATCCGGGAAAACCACGTTGCTCAACCGCATCCTGACCGAGAAGCATGGCAAGAAATACGCCGTCATCGTCAATGAATTCGGCGAAGTCGGCATAGACAACGATCTGATCGTCGATGCTGATGAGGAGGTCTTTGAGATGAACAACGGATGTATCTGCTGCACGGTTCGTGGCGATCTGATCCGCATCATCGAAGGTCTGATGCGCAGACGCGACCGGTTCGACGCGATCCTCGTGGAAACCACCGGCCTGGCCGATCCCGCGCCAGTCGCGCAGACGTTTTTCGTCGATGAGGATGTGCGCACAAAGACCAAGCTGGACGCCATCATCACCGTTGTCGATGCCAAGCACCTTCTAGGCGAGCTAGGCAAAGCGCATGAGGCGCAGGAACAACTCGCCTTCGCCGATATCGTTCTCCTTAACAAGACCGATCTCGTTTCAGCCGAAGAGCAGAAACAGGTGGAGGAGCGCATCCGCCGCATCAACCCCACCGCAGCGATCCATGGGACGGAGCGCTGCAGTGTCGGTCTCGAAAAGATTCTAGATCGGAACGCCTTTGACCTCGATCGGATTCTCGAGGTCGAGCCGGACTTTCTCGACGCGTTTCACGAGCACGAACACGACGAACACGTGACGAGTTTTTCGCTGGTGACGAAGGAACCGCTCGACCCTCAAAGGTTCATGCCATGGATCGGGATGATCACGCAGCACTTCGGAATGGACATTCTGCGCATGAAGGGCATCCTTGCATTCAAGGGAGACAATGATCGCTTCGTCGTGCAAGCTGTCCATATGCTGCTGGAGGGCGATCATCAGCGGCCTTGGAAGGACGACGAGGAGCGCGTCAGCCGTCTGGTGTTCATTGGCCGTAACCTGCGCAAGGACATCATCAATGACGGCTTTCTGGCATGCCGTGCATGATACCCTTCTTTAATCCGCTGGCACCTCGCAGCAGAACGGTCCCTCCCTCTTCCTCGAGAATCAAGGATTGGGTGAGAGCCCATATCGGTTGGTCCGAAGATGTGACCATTTCGGTCAATGAAATCATTTGCCGCGATCAGGGATGCCCGGATGTCGAGACGGTCATCGGCATCATGGTGGCAAATATGCCGACCAGGTCCATCCGCATTTTGAGGCCCATCGAGAATGTGCGCGAGACGGATGTGGCTCATGCACTGGAAATGCCGGGCCATTATCGGCCCGTTGATGAAAAGCGAACGGATAGGAGAGGGTGAGATATTCGGGCTCATCCCGCCAAACCGTTGGCGGCGGAGCCTCAGAAGTACCCTGCAAAGACGGTCGACCGAAATTCCCCGGCAACCTCACAGCGCTTGTTCACGGAAGGGATGGCCTTGCAGCGTTCCGTGAACGGTCGCCTTGCCGATTGATGCCCGGAAACGGTGTTTCAAAGCGGTTTGCTCCGCCTTCGGTCAACGATGCCGGCGGAGGCGGTGGTGCAAGCACCGGAGGCTTGGAGGCAATTGCCGCGCCTCCAAGAAGAAGGCCGATCGCAATCAGCCAGCTGCCAAGGATGCGCGCGGCAATCGGAAACCAGCCGTGCCAGAAGGCGTGCCCGCTGAGACCAATGGCAGCCAGGATCCACAAGCCGATGAGAGTGGCGATCATCGAAATTGCGGGATCATGCAAGGTGGGGTCGGTCAGCGTTGTGGCGACACCGAGCATCGCGCCGATCAACATGGCGCCAACGGGAAGAATCCATCGTCTGACGCGGGCAGGCAGGATCAACAGCAGGCCGGCCGTAAGCGCCGAAACTGGCCCGGTCAGGAAAAGGTGCGTCGTCACCCCGGGGACGTCCACCATGATCGCGAGATACCGATCACGAAAGGCAATTCCGAGCACGACGCCCAGGAGGAATGTTGCCAGTGCGACAGCCACGTGGCGTCCGCGCGCTAGTGCGATCGCCACACCCAATCCGGCAAGCGGCATGACCCGTTCTGCGGAAAGGCCACTGTTGAGAATCCACCATGTCGTCACTGTCCGTTCGGATCGCGTCTCCAATATGAGAGCGCAGATCGAGGCAATCCCGAGGAATGCCAGCAGGGGGCCGGACCAGCGCAGAGCCCCGGGCGTTGTTCGCTCAGTGTCGTTCTCAAGTGACAAGGAAATAGACGCCTCCAACCGCGATCAGCCCGCCCAGCACTTGCGATAGCCGTCCGCCGAACGGCTTGCCTAGAACAAGCCCGACCCCGATGCCAAGAAGATGGATCAAGCCGGTGGCGATGACAAACCCGATTGCGTAGTCGGCTGGATCGGCTGCGTTCGGAAGCTCCGCACCGTGAGCATATCCATGACAGATCGCAAACACTGCGATCAACAGCAAGGCCATCCATTCCGCCGGCCGCCAGGCGCATGCAATGGCCAGTCCTAGCGCGATGATCGAAAGCGCGATTCCGATCTCCACGCCGGGTAGAGGGATTCCCGCAATGCCGGCGATGCCGCCGAGAACCATGATCAGCGGGAAGGCAACCGGCAGCGTCCATATTGATCGTCCGCCGATCTGAGCACCCCACAGGCCGACGGCGAACATCGCCAGAAAATGATCGGGGCCGGTCAGCGGATGTTCGAATCCGCTGCCGAACCCCCCGGATCCAGACTGAATTATGTGAGCTTGGACCGCCGTTGGCATGGATATCAGCACACAACTGACGACCAAGCGAGAGACGAAGACACGCCCTGGGCGAAAGGCATCGGTTTGCCTAAAGTTCGGTTGAGGCGACGCGAGGGTCTGCTGACTACGCACTAATCACGCCACCCATGATCAATCGTTCCGGACAGAACTCTTTGGATGGTTCTAGCGATAGAGTGTGCGAGACGCATTGGCAATTTCAACAGTTGGCATCGTGATGCGGATCGTGCCCGCCGGTCTATCGCGAAGCGCTGATTCTGGAACAAAAAATGCGCTACTTGGGTGGGCGGTGACGGTACTTTTCAAGACCATGGAGCACGCTATCGAACGCAGCAAAATGTGAGAAATCTTCCGATTGGTCCCGATAGTCGGTGAAACCTCAAGTATTTTTTGCAACGATTTTCCCTCCAAAATCAAAAGTGTGATTTTTTGACGGCCGATGGGTTCGGCGTTGTGCGTCACAAATAGGAAATAAACCAGCTAGCGCCGAGCCTCCGAGCTGTCCGCTGGCGCCACTTGGCCACGGTTTGATTGAAGGGACATTGAAACTCTCTGTCCTCGACCTCGAAGGCTGACTCCACTGCGCCACACCCTGCGTGAAGCGTGTCTTCAAGCGCATGGCGTTCGGTGTGTTCCAGTCCTTTCGTCTATTCCAGATCAACGGCGTAGCCGCGGCTTGGTGATATTATGCATTCCAATCAGGAATACTCCGACGCCGCTTAACCCGGTGCATGGCTATCGTTGAAGCTATGCAGCGCTCCCCGAGCTCGCTGGCTGTCGCATCACCTCCTCGACGAAGGCGATAAACGTGCGCGCCTTGGTCGTCGCCGCCCGCCCCGTGGGATAGACGGCCCACAGATCCATTGATGGCAAGTCCCAGTCCTGGAGCACCGCCTTGACCGTCCCAGCCGTCAGTTCGGGCGCGAACATCCAATCCGAGGCGATGGCGATGCTGGCGTCCGCCAGCACGGCTGCGCGCACCCCCTCGGCGGCCGTAACGTGCAGCCGGCCTTTGACCGTGACCGCCACTTCTGCCCCGTCGCGATGAAAGGTCCAGACCGTGCCGCCGCCACGCTGGCTGTAGATCACCGCCTCATGCGCAATCAGTTCGCCGGGTGACCGAGGCTCGCCGGCCCGCGCGAAATACGCGGCGGTGCCGATCACGGCATGTCGAGTTGTGGCAATGCGGCGGGCGGTCAGCGCCGTGTCGGCGAGCCGCCCCATGCGTAAAGCCACGTCGATTCCCTCTTGCACGAGGTCGATATTCCGGTCGTCCAGCACAACCTCCATCTCAAGATCTGGATGGCGTGCCAAGAATTCCGGTAAACGCGGAATCAGATGGATGCGCGCGAAAGTGACCGCGGCGCAGATTCTGAGCTTGCCGGTGAGGCCGCGCCCGGCGCCGCGCGCCGCCAGCTCTGCCTCCTCTGCCTCCTCGATCGAGCGCCGTGCCCGTTCATAGAAATTGAGCCCGGCCTCGGTCGGCGCCAGACCGCGCGGCGAGCGAAGAAGCAACTTGACGCCGAGCCGGTCCTCCAGCTGCGCGACCGATTTCGAGACCGCCGGTTGTCCAACATTGAGACGGCGCGCCGCGGCCGAGAAGGAGCCGGAATCGATCACCAGCACGAATGCCTCCATCGCCGACAGCCGGTCCATGCGCATGCCTCATTGGAATAGATCATATAGCCACGGGGCTTTCTGCCACACATATCCTGGAATGGCTATTTTCTCTTCCGGCAGAGCCGGAGTGGCTATGGATACGCGGAGACAAAAAAGATCAGCGGCGCGCCGTGCGTGCGCGCTGGCGATCGCGCGCCAGATTTCATGCTCACCACCCATGGCGGACAGCCCGTTTCTCTGACGGCTGAGCTTCAGAAGGGGCCGGTCATGCTTTCCTTCTTGGCCTCTATGCAACTACGCGATGTCGACATTCAGCTCGCGGCCCTGTCAAACTGCGCGGGCAGATTGGAACGGAGGGCGGGGTACTTCTGGCGATCTCGTCTGCCGTCATGCCGAGGAGCGACTCGGCCAGGATCTTCCCGTGCTGTACGACGCCTGCGTTGTCGCGGGGCGTTATGGAATTTCGGCGCCCGCTACCTTTGTCATCGGCGATCGTGCTGTCACTGATCGACGTTGCCCCTGGCAACCGCCTCACCGGCGCGCTCTGGGCACTGCGCTGCATCGGAGTGCGCCGGTCATGATCACGCTCTTGTCCGCTGTCCTGCGTGTTCGTGCTGATCCTGGCGAACCTGCCATCAAAGAATTCCTCGTCTTAAGCCTTAAATCCTTGGCCGTACTACTGACAATGTCTCGGCACCGGGAGTCGCGTCACTGCCCATATTCCAATTCAGAATAGAAAGTATTTCTCCATGCTATCTGCTCACCGATTGCGGAATGAGCAATACTTCTCCTTAGAACGCAGCTTTAGAACAAGGAGAGAGATCATGATTAACGGTTTCAAGCTTCACGAGACGGCGACCGCTCCTGCAGCCTCGGCGGAGATCCTGAACTGCGTCCAGAAGGCCTGGGGCTTCGTACCCAATCTGCACCGCGTCCTGGCCGAGAGCCCGGCCGCGCTTGAGGCCTACAACACCCTTTGGGGCATCGCCGAAAAGACCAGCTTCACCGCGCAGGAACGCCACATCGCCTATCTCGCCGTCATCTACGAGAACGAGTGCACCTACTGCATGGCGGGCCACACCAACCTGTCGCGGATGGCGAAGGTAGCTCCCGAGGCGATCGCGGCGGTCCGCGAGAGCCGGCCGATTGCCGATGCCAAGCTCGAGGCGCTGCGCCAATTCGCCGCCAAGGTCACGCGCCAGCGCGGCGCGGTCAGCGAGGCCGACGTCGAAGCCCTGAAGGCTGGGGGCTATGACAACCGCGCCGTGCTCGATGTTCTCGTGCTCGCAGCGACCAAGCTCATCTCAAACTACACGAACCATCTCGCGCAGACGCCCAATGACAGCTTCATGAAGGGCGCAGAATGGACGGTACCCGGCAAGCTCAAGCCGGCCGTCTGACCCACCCGCAC
Source organism: Mesorhizobium sp. B2-1-8 (assembly GCF_006442545.2). Taxonomy (NCBI): domain Bacteria; kingdom Pseudomonadati; phylum Pseudomonadota; class Alphaproteobacteria; order Hyphomicrobiales; family Phyllobacteriaceae; genus Mesorhizobium; species Mesorhizobium sp. B2-1-8. Next base: position 5,837,390 of record NZ_CP083952.1, on the reverse strand, counting down.
CGCCGTTATTCCCGCGATCGAAATGGTGACCGCGCTCGCTTCAAAGGAGTGAACTGTGCCATGCCACTTTTACTTGAGGGTAAAAAGGTCGTCGTAATTGGCGGCAGCTCCGGTATCGGTTTGGCGATTGCCCGCCAAGCTCAGGCGCAAGGAGCTTCGCTGGTCATCATCGGCCGGGATCCGATGAAGCTCTCGAATGCGGCGTCAAAACTCGGCGGCGACGTTCAGACCATCGGGGGTGATGCCCATGATCACGCTGCCCTTGAGAGCTTCATCGCGGCCCTGCCAGAATTCGATCATCTTGTCTCGATGATCGGCGACACCATGGCGGGCGGTTTCCTGCAGACACCGCTCGACTCGATGCGGCATGTGCTGCATTCGAAGTTCTGGACCAATCTGCTGATCGCCCGTTTTGCCGCACCCCTCGTCCGCGAGAGCGGCAGCATGACGTTCACCTCGGGGAGCGGTGTTAGGGCGCAGGAGGCGGCGGCGAGCTACGTGGCGAACGAGGCGCTCGCCGCCATGGCGCAAGGATTGGGTTCTGAACTCGGCCCGCGCGTGCGTGTGAACGTCATCGCCCCGGCGTTCATGGACACGGCCTTGTGGCGCGCAAAGCCACGTGAGGACATAGATGCCAGGATACGCTCCTATTCTCAGATCAATCCACTGGGGCGTCTCGGGACGCCAGAAGAAGTGGCATCGGCCTATATCTTCCTAATGGTCAATACGTACACAACGGGACAGGTCTTGCAGATCGACGGCGGCATGATGCTGCGGAAATAGCTCCGGTGGCGTGACCCATCGGAGAACGACAATGTCCCAAACTATGAACCTGCGTTAGGTGCCCGAAACCATGACCTTGCAAAGCGCCCTGTGGGCCGGCCGGATAATGAGCGCGTTTGTCGTGATCGCTCTGGTGGCAGACGGCACTATTCAGCTTTTCGCGCCAGCACAGATCGCGAGCATGTTGCAGGAAACCGGCTTCGCGATGGACCTGACCCGTGTCGTGGGTCCGATCATACTCGCCTGCGCCATCCTTTACGCCATCCCGGCCACGGCAGTCCTCGGCGCGATCCTGGTGACGGGCTTTTTGGGAGGTGCGATCTGCGCACATGTCCGCATTGGTGAGTTGGGGTCGCCGCCGGAAATTATTTCCCTGCTTCTGGGTGCGATGACATGGGGCGGCCTTTACCTGCGCGCGCCCCGCATCCGGTCCCTTCTGCCGCTCGTCCGTTGAACCAACTGGGCGGCTCCGTCCCTCAAGATCAGGAGAAAACACATGTTTTTAGTCATGGGAATCACAGGAAAGGTGGGCGGCGCAACGGCAGAACATCTGTTGGCGCATGGCAAGAAAGTACGCGCACTGGTCCGCAATCGCGAGAAGGCGTCAAGCTGGGCGAACCAGGGCGTGGAGCTGGTTGATGGCGACTGGACTGATTCGGCAGCCATCGAGCAAGCGCTCAAAGGCGTCGAAGGCGCGTTCGTCATGTTGCCGGCCGTCTGGGCTCCCTCGCCCGATTACCAAGAGGCAAAGGGCGTGATTGCAAACTATGTCGAGGCGCTCACCAAGGCAGCGCCGCCGCGAGTGGTTGCGCTTTCATCGATGGGTGCTAACAGAATCAACGGGCTCGGGATGATCACGGCCTTGTCACTTCTGGAGCAAGGCTTTCGAAACCTAAAATCCCCGGTCGCCTTTGTGCGCGCAGGCGGATTTTTCGAAAACTTCCTCTACGGCTTGCAGGTTGCCCAGGGCGGAACGCTACCGGTCTACTACAATCCGACAAACCGGAAATCGACCATGGTCGCGACGAACGACATCGGCGCGGAGGTCGCAACCCTTTTGACCGAGCCAGCTTGGTCAGGGCAGCGCGTCGTCGAGCTTGGTTCGATGGTCAGCGCGGATGAAGTCGCGGAGCAATTGGGTGAAGTCCTCAATCTCGACGTGAAAGCCTTTGCAGTGCCGCGCGCAGGGTGGGCGGAAGCGTTCGAGCAATTCGGCATCCCGAAGGGCCGCACCGGACCTGCCGAAGAAATGTTTGAAGCCGTGAATGCGGGATGGATGGACCTCGGAGTCGAGGGTACGGAGCACGTAGCGGGTACGACGTCTGCTCGCGACGTCTTCGCGGCGGCTCAGAACGGCGCCAAGGCGTAAGTCCGAGACGGATCAGGCATGCGACGGAGACTGCCCCCCTTCTGTGTATCGTTGAGGCTCTTGCTAGCCGTGACGGCCTCTTTGCCGACGGGGCTAATCGTGAAGGCACAGCTAAAGAACGTCGAAAATCGACCAATCGATGCCGATAGTCGCTGGAACCGAGGGGATTTTGGATCGCCGAAATTTCCCTTTGAAATCAAGAGCGAAAATTTCTGACGGATCGGTGAGACGGATCTTCGTCGTGCGCAGAATTGTTAGATCAATGTGTTACCGTGGCTTAGAACAATCGAGTGGGAGTGATTCAGGCCTACACAAACGCCGCCGAGTCTATGCCGTAATACGACGCAAGCCGTTGAAAACAAAAATGAACCCGTTCGCCGACACTCGGTGACTATCGGTACGCAGAGCTTGGCTTTGGCGGCCTGCCTGACAGGCCTTCGGCATATTGCTCACACGAATTTTCAAAAGTACCGTCGCGGCCAATCAGGCTCATGACGGTACTACAAAGTTGCAGACCACGACGGGATGTATGTCCGCGTTATGCCAAGTGGCGCGATCTCCTTTCGCTTGGATTACAGGCTCAACGGCCGCCGGGAGACCATCTGTCTGGGAGGGTACGGACGCGACGGGATTTCACTCGCCCGGGCTCGGGAGAAGTGCATCGACGCGAGGCGCGCCATCGGCGAAGGACGATCACCAGCGATCGAGAAGCGTCGCCTGAAGGAAGCCAAGAGTTTTGGCGAATTCGTCTGCTAACGCCGTGTTCGGCCACCGCGTATCGTGTGGATTCAGTTGCGATGGCGGGACGCCGGAGATTGCCATTGCTGTCAGTTGCCCTATTGCGCTGGGCTACTCTTTGACCGCCCCGGTCATCGACGACACATAGTGCTCGACGAAGAAGGAATAAAGGATCACCACCGGCAGCGATCCGATCAGGGCGCCGGCCATTAGCGAACCCCATTCGTAGACGTCGGAGCGGACGAGCTCGGTCAGCACGCCCACCGGCACGGTCTTGTTTTCGGACGACTGAATGAAGGTCAGAGCGTAGGTGAACTCGTTCCACGACAGCGTGAAGGCGAAGATACCGGCGGAGATCAGCCCCGGCACCGACAGCGGCAGCACGATCTTGGTCAGCACCTGCCAGCGGCTGGCGCCATCGATGAGCGCACACTCTTCCAGTTCGAAGGGAATGGAACGAAAATAGCCCATCAGCAACCAGGTGCAGAAAGGCACCAGGAAAGTCGGATAAGTCAGGATCAGGGCAAAAGGCGTGTCGTAAAGCCCGAGATTGAAGACCATGACCGACAGCGGAATGAACAGGATGGACGGCGGCACCAGGTAGGCGAGAAAGACGGCGAGCCCGACCTGGCGCGACCCGGAAAAGCGCAGCCGCTCGATCGCATAGGCAGCCAACACCGCGGCGATGAGCGAAAGCACGGTAGCGGCGACCGAGATGATCGTCGTGTTGAGCAGCCAGCCCGGATAGGAGGTCTCGAACAGCAGGTAACGGATGTTCTGCAACGTCGGGTGGACCACCCAGAACGGGCTCGATGTATCGTAGCTTGTCATCTCCGCGTTGGGTTTGATGGCGGTGATCGTCATCCAGTAGAAGGGAAAGAGCAGCACGATGACGAAAATCGCCAACGGAAGGTAGACCGTCACCACGCGGCGCGGCATGCTTTGCAAATAGGTCATGCCACCGTCGTCGCCGGCGGCGGGGTTCGGTTTAGCGTTGATTAGAGCCATCTCAATCTCCGCCGCCTTGCTGCCATCTGCGCCGCTGCAGGCCGAAATAGCTGAACAGGATCGCGCCTAGCAGGAAGGGGATCATCGCCACGGCGATCGCGGCGCCTTCACCGAGTTGCCCGCCCGAAATGCCGCGTTGGAAAGAAAGCGTCGCCATGAGATGTGTGGCGTTCACCGGGCCGCCGCGCGTCAGCACATAGATGAGCTGGAAATCGGTGAAGGTGAACAGAACCGAAAAGGTCATGGTGATGGCGATGATCGGCGTCAGCAGCGGCAGGGTGACATAGCGAAACAGCTGCCAGCGACCGGCGCCGTCCAGCGTGGCGGCTTCGTAAAGCGATTGCGGGATCGTCTGCAGGCCGGCGAGCAGGGTTATGGCGACGAAGGGAATGCCGCGCCAGACATTGGCGGCGATCACCGAAGCGCGGGCGTTCTGCGGATCGCCAAGGAAATTGATGTTGTGATCGATGAGGCCCATCTGCTTGAGAGCCCAGGAGATGATCGAGAACTGCGAATCGTAGATCCACCAGAAAGCGATCGCCGACAACACCGTCGGCACCACCCAGGGAAGAAGCACCACCGCGCGGAAAAAGGATTTGAACGGCAGGTTCTCGTTGAGCAGCAACGCCAGCCATAGCCCGAGGGCGAACTTCAGGATCGACGCGCTCACCGTGTAGAGAAGCGTGTTGAACACGGACAGCCAGAACACGCTGTCGTCCCAGAGATATTCGTAATTTTCCAGGCCGATGAATACGCCTGGCCTGCCGATGCGGGCGTCGGTGAAGCCGAGCCAGACGCCGAGCCCCAGCGGATAGGTCAGGAAGACCAGCAGCAGCACCACTGTCGGCAGCATAAAGCCAAAGCTAAGCAGCCCGCGGCTTTCCGCAATGCGCGACAAGAAGGAGGGGCGGGGCGGGGCAGCGGCGGTTGTCACGGCCATGAAAAAGCTCCTCTGGTGGCTATCGAGTGGCCGGAGCCAGCAGTCTTTCCGCCTTCGTGGAGAAGACTGCTGGCGCGCGGATCTCACGGCCCGCGCTCTCCTTATAGGGCGCTTGCATTTCGGCGGCACGTCTCGACCCACGCTGCGGCCGACCCGAAAATACAAGCGTCTTCTTCCGTGAACGGAAGAAGACGTGCGGACTAAACCCGGTAATACCGGTTGGCGCGCTTCTCGGCCTCTTCCATTGCCTCCTGTGGCGTCGCCCGACCGGTCACCGCCTTGGCGAACATGTCGACCAGCACATAGTCGGCCATGGTGGCGGCCGAAGCGTAGCCGAGCGGCCCGGCGTAGCCGTTGTTGCGCAGCGTTGCGGACGCTTTGGCATAGGGCGCATAGTTCGGATCGGCCTTCCAGATCGGATTGTCGTCGTAGGCCTTCAAGGTTTGGCAGCAATAGCCGGAAGAGCCCTTGATCCATTCCGACATCTGCGGTTCCTCGAACATGAACTGCAGATAGGCCTTGGCCGCGTTCGGATAGGGCGTGTAGTTGAAGATCACCGCCGAGGTGACCTGGTAAAGCTCCACCGCCTTGCCGATCGGACCGATCGGCAAGCTAGCGGTGCGGATGTCCTTGGCCATTTCAGTCAACTTAGGATCCTTGTCCTTGTTGATCCTGGCGGTTTCATAGGCCGAGATACCGTTGGCGATGACGGACAACTCTCCGGCCAGGAAGGCGCGGTTGTTGTTCACGTCGAGCCAGCTTTCCGTGCCGGGGATGAAGGTCTTGTAGAGCGCCTGAGCATATTCGATCGCCTTCATCGTCTCGGGACTGTTGATCACCACCTTGCTGTTCTCGTCGACCATCTTGCCACCATGGCTCCACAACAGCCAATGAGCGTAGTTGTTGCCGTCACCGACGCCATGCCCATGGGTGAAGCCGGCCGGATGGCCTTTAGCCTGCACGGCCTTGCACAATTCGAGGAAGCTGTCGGTGTCTTTCGGGAACTCGGAGAAACCGGCCTCCTTGACCCAGCTCTCGCGGTAGACGATGGCGTTGCCTATGGTGGCCAGCGGCAAGCCGATGAACTTGCCGTCCTTGGTGGCGTAGCTCTTCGGGCCCTCGTGCCAGCCGCCATACTTCTTGCCCAGATAATCTCCGAGATCGGTTACATCGAGGAGCTTGTCGGGATATTGGAAGGGATCGTCGAACCAGACGAACATCAGGTCGGGGCCCGAGCCGACATTGGCCGCGACCGCCGCCTTGGGACGAATGTCCTCCCAGCTCTCCTTGTCGACGCGCACCTCGACACCGGTGGCATCAGTGAATTTCTTCGTCAGCGCCAGCCAGGCGGTCTCATCGCCCTGGACAAACGGCGACCAGCGAAGGAGCCTGAGCTTGGCGCCTTTTTCGGGCGTGTATTTCGGCGCATCCTGGGCAAAGGCTGGCGTGCCAAGCAGGCGGTTGCCGATTGCTCCGGCAGCCGCCGCACCGGCGCTGGTTCGGATCACGTCGCGTCTGGTAAATCTCATTGCCATTTCCTCCTGTTTTGATTGGCTGAGACCTAGGCATCTTCAAAGCCGGCGGCCCGTATCTGCGTCAAAGAGATGGATCAGGCTCGGCTCGGCGGCAAGCTTGACGGTTTCGCCGGGCTGGAACGGGTGGCGTTCACGGAAATTCGCGACGATCTCTTCACCGCCAGGCGCGCGGCCGATGATCTGCAACTCCGACCCGGTCGGTTCGACGACCGAAATGGTGATGGGGAAGCCGTGGTCGGAAAGGCGCAGATGCTCGGGCCGTATGCCAAGCACCACCGGACCGTTATTCAGGTTTTGCGGCGTCCGCGGCAAATCTATGGCGACGCCGCCGCTGCCTTCGAAGCCGCCGGCGCCAATGCGGCCTGTCAGCATGTTCATTGCTGGAGAACCGATGAACATTGCCACGAAAAGATTGTCCGGCCGGTCATAAAGATCGAGCGGTCGTCCGATCTGCTCCACATTGCCGTCATGCATGACGACGATCTTGTCGGCCATCGTCATCGCCTCGATCTGATCGTGAGTGACATAGACGGTCGTGGTCTTCAGGCGCTGGTGCAGTTCCTTGATCTCCGCGCGCATCTGCACGCGCAGTTTGGCATCGAGATTGGAGAGCGGCTCGTCAAACAAAAAGACCTGCGGGTCGCGCACGATCGCCCGGCCCATGGCCACGCGCTGCCGCTGCCCGCCCGAAAGCTGCCGGGGATAGCGCGACAGCAGCGGCGTGAGGTTGAGAATTTCCGCGGCACGCTCGACCTTGCCATCGCTCTCCTGCTTCGAGACACGCTTCAACATCAGGGAGAACGCCATGTTCTCGCGCACCGTCATATGTGGGTAAAGCGCGTAATTCTGGAACACCATGGCAATGTCGCGCTCCTTGGGGGCGACCGTGTTGACAATGCGCCCGCCAATGGCGATCTCGCCGCGCGTGATGCCTTCGAGGCCCGCGATCATGCGCAACAGTGTCGACTTCCCACAGCCCGACGGGCCGACCAGCGTCACGAACTCGCCGTCTTCTATATCGATCCCGACGCCATGGAGAATTTCGGCGGCGCCGAAGGATTTGTAGACATCGCGGATCGCAACGGATGCCATCGATTCCCTCCCGAGCGATGCGACGCCTGCGAGGGAGACGTCCACTCCATACATACGCAGCTTGCAGTCTTGCCGCGTCCTCCATCTGAATTGGTAGCGCTACCAGCAGCGCATGTAAAGCACGGCCGGAAGGCTGGCGGATTTCCGAATGGCACGCCTTGCCATCCCTTTCTGCGACCAATCGATTTCATGGCTTCTCTCATCTCTCGCACGAGCACATCTTGCGAAACGTGCCTGCCGCGACCGGAGTGATCGCGTTGGATCCTGCGGTGCTTGCATTTGCGTCCCTCCTCCTCCTTCTGACACATGTGTTCTCAAATCCGGGTCGCCTTCCATTAAACGGACAGGTTCATGCCACGGCTTTCCTGCTCCTCCGGTAGCGCAACGGTCTATCGGCCGTTACTCTTTCGCCACTCGGCGAAAGCGGCCTGGTGTTCCTCCTTCGTGCAAGGGTAGAGACCGATGATGGTCTGGCCATTCTTCACCTGCTTGACCACAAAATCCTCGTAAGCCGACATTTCCACCGCTTCGTCGGCCACCTCCTCGGCCAGATGGGCGGGAATGACGATCACGCAGTCTTCGTCGCCGACGACGATGTCGTCGGGAAAGACCGGCGCATCGCCGCAACCGATCGGCCCATTGATCTCGATCGCTTCATGCAGCGTCAGGTTCGTCGGGCTTGAGGGGCGGGCGTGATAGGCCGGAATGTCGAGCGCGCCGATCGTTGCGGCGTCGCGGAAGCCGCCGTCGGTCACGATGCCGGCGCCACCGCGCATCATGAGCCGGGTGATCAGAATGTCGCCCGCGCTTGCCGCCCGGGCATCCTTGCGGCTGTCGATCACCATGACATGGCCTTCGGGACAGGTCTCGATCGCGACGCGCTGGGGATGCTTCGGATTGCGGAACTCGCTGAGCTGGTTGCGGTCCTCCCGGGCAGGCATGTAGCGCAGCGTGAAGGCAGGGCCGACCATATTGCGGCCCTTGGAGGCCACCGGATGGACGCCCTGGATCACCTGGTTGCGCAGGCCGCGCTTAAAGAGGGCAGTCGCCAGCGTCGCGACGGACACGCCCATGAGTTTGGATCTGGTTTCAGATTTCATGACGGGGCTTTCCTCTGGGTGGGTTCAGACGAGTCCTGAGGATCTCAGGAAAGCGAGCATCTTTTCCTGCTGGCCGGCGGTCAGAGGCCAGGCGGACGGCGGCCGCGTCGGGCCGCAATCCTTGCCGACCGCCTGGAGAGCGGCCTTGACGCCGGTGACATTGGTTCCGTTCAGCTCTTCGGCGCGCACTTCCTCGAAGGCGCGCATGCCGGCGATCAGTTCGCGGGCGGTGGCATAGTCGCCGGCCTCGAGCGCCGAATGGATCGCGATCGAACGTTCCGGCCAGAGATTGATCAGACCGGAGGTGAAGCCCCGCGCGCCGACCGCGTAGAAGGTGGGGGCCCAGACTTCCGCGAGGCCGCCGACCCAGACGATCGACGGATCGCAGGCCGCTATCGCCTCGGCAAGCTTCATCGGGTTCGGCGTCGCCCACTTCACGCCCCTCACACCCGGAAGGGCGCAAAGGTCGGCAATCGCCTTGGTCCCGATCGCATCGTTGCGCAGATAGAGCATGACCGGAAGGCCGCCGGAAGCCTCGCTGACCGCCTTGACGTATTCGACCGTTCCGCGCGGAGAAACGAAGGGATCCGGCGGCTGGTGGATCATCAGCGCGGCGGCGCCCGCATTGGCGGAAGCCGTGGCGAGGCGGCAGGCGTCGCGGATCGACCGGCCGATGCCGGCCAGCACCGGTGCGCGACCGGCAACCATCGCCGTCACCTCACGCATCATGGTGCAGGCTTCGTCTGTCGTCAGGGCGTAAAACTCGCCCGTGTTGCCGTTGACGACGGGGATGTGGACACCGGCCTGCAACGCGTGGTCGATGATCGGCTGAAGGCGTTTGGGTGCGACATTCCCGTCCGTGTCGTAGGGCGTGACGAGAATGCCGGAAATACCGGTCAAGGCCTTGTCGAGGTCGTGGGACATGGCTTTTCCTCGTCCGTTCAGAAAATGTCAGGCTCGCCGGCCGGCTGGCCGAAATCGCGGGTCAGGAAGTCGAAATCGCAGCCCTCGTTCGCCTGGGCGACATGGCGCTGGAACATGTAGCCCCAACCGCGCTCGAAACGCGGTTCCGGCGGTATCCAGGCAGCCCTGCGGGCGGCAAGCTCCTCTTCACCGACAAGCATGTCCAGACGGCGGTTCGGCAGGTCCAGCCGGACGATATCGCCGCTCTTCAGGAGCGCCAGCGGTCCGCCAATGAAGGATTCCGGGGCGACATGCAGGATGCAGGCGCCGTAGGACGTGCCGGACATGCGGGCATCCGAGATGCGCAGCATGTCGCGGTGGCCCTTCTTGACCAGCGCCTTGGGGATCGGCAGCATGCCCCACTCGGGAAAGCCGGGGCCCCCCTGTGGGCCTGCATTGCGCAGCACCAGCACATGGTCCGGCGTTACGTCGAGATCTTCGTCGTCGATGGCCGCCTTCATTTCCGGGTAGCTGTCGAAAACGAGCGCCGGGCCTTCATGCACATGAAAACGCGGATCGCAGGCAGCCGGCTTCATCACGGCGCCGTCGGGACAGAGGTTGCCCCTGAGCACGGCTAACGAACCTTCGTAATAGACCGGATTGGAAAGCGGGCGGATGACGTCATCGTTGTAGACCTCCGCGCCTGCCAGCGTTTCGCCGAGCGGTCGTCCGGTGCAGGTGATGCTGCTTCTGTCCAGCCGGTCTCCGAGCTCATTCATCAGCGCCCTCAAGCCGCCGGCGAAATAGAAATCCTCCATCAGGTAGTCCTTGCCCGAAGGCCGGATGTTGGCGATCAGCGGCGTTATCCGTCCGAGAGCGTCGAGGTCGTCGAGGCTCAGCTTCACGCCGGCCCGCCGCGCCATCGCCAAAAGGTGCACGACCGCATTGGTGGAGCAGCCCGTTGCCATGGCGACGATGGCAGCGTTGCGGACGGCGGCTTCGGTCACGATTTTGTCCGGGGTCAAGTCTTCCCAGACCATGTCGACGATCCGGCGCCCGCAGGCCGCACTCATGCGCTTGTGGTTGGCATCGGGGGCGGGAATGGAAGATGCACCGGGCAGGCAGAGGCCCATGGCCTCCGCAATCGCGGTCATGGTCGAGGCTGTTCCCATGGTCATGCAGTGACCATAGGAGCGGGCGATGCCGCCTTCCACACCCAGCCATTCGTCGTCGGAAATATTGCCCGCCCGCCGCTCGTCCCAGTACTTCCAGGCGTCCGAACCGGAGCCCAGCGCCCTGCCGGCATAGTTGCCCCGCAGCATCGGACCCGCGGGGAGATAAATGAAGGGGATGCCGGCGGTGATCGCGCCCATGGTCAGACCCGGGGTCGACTTGTCGCAACCGCCCATCAGCACCACGCCATCGAGCGGATGGGACCGGATCGTCTCTTCCGTCTCCATGGCAATCATGTTGCGGTAGAGCATGGATGTCGGCTTGGTGAAGCTCTCGTCGATCGAAATCGTCGGAATTTCGACACCGAGACCGCCTGCCTGCGCGATGCCTTTTTTCACGTCCTCGGCCCTGTCACGGAAATGCAGGTGACAGGGGTTCATCTCGGACCATGTGTTCAGGATGCCGATGATCGGTTTGCCGGCCCAGTCCTCCGGCGCGAGCCCCATCTGCATCATACGGGACCGATGTCCGAAACTGCGCAGGTCATCCGGTGCGAACCAGCGTGCGCTGCGAAGCGTTTCCGGGCTCTTTTTTCCTGGGACCATCGACTATTCCTTGAAACAGCAATTATGTATGCGCTTTCATCATTTCGTGTCAACCGCAGCCGGCCCATCCAGATTTGGTTATCCGCAACGAAGACTATGAGAGTTGACAGGCGCAAATGAACCGAACAAGATAATGTATGCGCATTCACTGCGGGCTTGTGCATGCCATGAAATGAGGAACCCCGCCAGTGGGCTGGGTATGGGAGGAAAGATGAAAATTACCCGTAGAATGATTGTGGCCGCCGGCGCGGCAATGTTTCTCACGCAGCCGTTGGCTGCGGCCGCTCGGGATTTGCCGCACAATATCCGGATGGTGATCGGTTCGTCATCGACCGGTGGCGACACCTACCAGAACTCCGCCATCGTCGCCGACGCGCTGTCCCAAAAGCTTGGCGTGAACATGAAGGTGGATGCAGTCGGCGCCAATGAAGCGTTCAAGGCGCTGGAACGCGACGGGCGCGGGACTACGATCATGATCTTCCACGATTCTGCCTATCTCTCACACCTCTACGGCGTGCACGGCTTCGACGACATCTTCACGAAGTACAAGATCGGCCCGACGGTCGCGATCAATCCGGGCAATGCCTATCTGGTGGCCAAGGATTCGCCCTATAAATCGATGGACGACATCTTCAAGGCCGCCGCCGCCGGCACCAAGATCCGCGTGGCGATCGAGCCCGGCGGGGTTTCCGAAATCGGCTTTTCCGCGATGAAGAATGCCGCAAGCATCCTGTCGCCCGGTTCGGAGGCCAACATCGTCTCGGTGAAGACCGGCAGCCAGTCCGACAAGAACCAGGCGATGTTCGACGATCTTGCCGACGTCATCAACGGCTCGATCCAGGCCAACGAGCAGTTCACGCAATTGCCGGAATCGGACCAGAAGGCGATGCGCTTTGTCTGGATCACGGCGCGGCCGGAGACGATCGAGCAGGCCCCGGAAATGGGCATGGGCAAGACGACTCGAGACGATATGTTGAAATACACCAGCCCGAAGACGAGCGTGACTGAAGACGGCAAGAAGGACTTCACCTTCGACAAGGAATTCTTCTTCCTCTACAACAAGGACATGGATCAGGGCATGGTCGATGCGATCGACGCGGCGCTCAAGGATGTCTTCGCCGAAGGCAAGATCCAGGAACGCCAGAAGCAGGCCTTCTTCATTCCGAATTTCATGCCCTCGAAGGAAGCGGCCGCGCATCTCGAAGAGAAGAACGCAGCCTACAACGGGATCATCGCGAAGATTTCCGGCAAGTGACGGCCGGGGCCGGGTGAAAACCGGCCCTTTTCCTTCTTGCACAGGAGACGGCATGAGCAGCCTTACGCACGTCACCATCAACTTCGAAACGTCGCATCTCGTCTTCCCGGGAGTGATCGGCGCGATCCTCGCGATCCTCGGCCTTGCGATCGTCGTCACCCGGCGCCGTTCCATTGCCGGATCGGGCGCCTATTGGCGCGGCATCGTCTCACAGATGGACAAGATACGGTTCTTCGGCGCGATCGGGCTGTGCTTCATCTATTTCGCGCTCCTCGAACCCGTCGGCGAACTGATGCCGAACACCGGCTTCGGGTTCCTGGCTTGCTCCATTCCCTTCGTTTTGTTGACGTCGCTGCTCTTCATGCACCAGCGCAACCTCAGAACGGTCTTGCCGGTTGTCATGATGGCCGCCATTGCGCCCGTGCTGACGTGGTGGCTGTTCAACGACGTCTTCTTCCTGTCGCTTCCCTGATCAATCCGTCCGCGGGCCTGAACTCCATGGAACTTTTCGATTTCGTCACCCCGCTTTTCCTGTCGCTCATCGTTGGCGGAACCTTCGTGGGCATCGTCTTCGGGGCCATTCCGGGGCTGACAGCAACGATGGCGGTCGCGGTCTGCCTCCCGCTCACTTATTCTCTGGGACTCACGAACGGCCTCGCCCTGCTGCTCGGTCTCTATGTCGGCGGCATATCAGGCGGGCTGGTGCCGGCCATCCTGATCGGCATACCGGGTACTCCCTCCTCGATCACCACGACGCTCGACGGCTATCCGATGGCGCGGAAAGGAGAGGGGGAGAAAGCATTGCGCATCGGCATCATCTCCTCCCTTTTCGGCGGCCTCTTCAGCCTGCTCATCCTCTATCTGTTCGCTCCGGCGCTCGCCGACTTCGCGATCCGCTTCTCCTATGTCGAGAAGTTCCTGATCATTCTTTTCGCGCTCACCGTGATGGGCGCGCTCAGCAGCGACATGCTGATGGGTGTCTTCTCCGGCTTTCTCGGCATCTTCATCAGCCTCATCGGCACCTACGCCACATCGAACGGCGGCAATGGCGAAATCCGGTTGGTGCCGCCGGGTCTCGAATACTGGCTGGACAACGGCTTTTCCCTGCTGCCTGTCCTGATCGGCCTGTTCGGTATCGCGGCCGTCCTTGAAGAAGCACAACAGGGCGTTCCCGAAGGACAGGACATCAGCGACCTTAAGCTCGGCAAGCATTCGACTTTTTCGTTTTCGCTGTTCCGAGGTCAGATATGGAACCTGATTCGCTCCTCGGGCATCGGCACCTTTGTTGGCATCCTGCCCGGCGTCGGCGGATCGGCGGCCTCGATCCTCGCCTATTCGAACGCCAAGACTTTCTCACGAAATCCCGAACGCTTCGGCAAGGGAGAGCCCGCAGGCGTCATCGCCTCCGAATCCGGCAACAACGGGCTGACTGGCGGGGCACTGATCCCGCTGCTCTCGCTCGGCATTCCCGGCGACTCGACGACGGCGCTACTCATCGGCGCCTTCACTCTTCAAGGTGTGCAGGTGGGGCCGCTTTTCATCGGCAACAATTCCGGAACCTGGGACGCGATAATCGTGGCGATGCTGATCGCCAATCTCGCGATGTTCGCCATGATGTATCTCGCCATCCGCTATCTGGCGCTGATCGTCACCGTGCCGAAGCACATTCTCTTTCCACTCATCGTGATGATGTGCATGGTCGGCGCCTACACCACCAACTACGGCGTGATGTTCGACGTGTGGACGCTTCTGATCTTCGGTGTCTTCGGTTGGTTCGCGCTGAAGATTGGCATCGAGATCGCCCCTTTCATCATCGGCTTCATCCTCGGGCCTTCAGCAGAGATCTATTTCGTGAAGAGCCTCGAATCGTTCGGCGACCTGACGATCTTTTTCACCAAGAGCTGGATTGCCGTTCTGATGTGGTTCTTGATCGCCGGGTCCATTTGGGTATCAATCATTCTTGCAAGGCGCAGCAAACAGCACAAGACAAGTGAAGCTGTTCGTGAGCAAGCTTGATCGCGGCGGGAAACGGAAATGGCATGAGCAAGACCGGGTCGGGCCGGCGAGACAGGGACGACGGCGGAAACGTCGAGCGGGCGAAAGAAGGCTCCAGCCGTCCCGTTACCATGGCAACGGTCGGCCGCCTGGCCGGTGTTTCACAGGTCACCGTTTCGCGGGCGCTGAGCGACCCGTCGAAGGTCTCCCCGGCAACGTTCGAGAAGATCCGCAACGCCATCGAAATGACCGGGTTCGTACCGAATGCGATAGCCGGCGCGCTAGCCTCTCGCCGCAGCCGCCTTATTGGGGCGCTGGTGCCTTCCATCACGAATATCGTCTATTCCTCAATGATCCAGGCCTTCAGTGAGGGCATCGCCGGGCACGGCTACCAGATCCTTCTGTCCGAAACGGGCTTCGACCCGAAGGAAGAGGAAAGAGCGATCGTGACGCTTCTTTCCCGCCGGCCAGACGCGATGCTCCTGACCGGCATCCACCATATGCTGGAGGCGCGCCGCATGCTGATGGCGGCCGGAATTCCTGTAGTGGAATTGTGGGACATGACCGAGACACCGATTGATCTCTGCGTCGGCTTTTCGCATGTCGAGACGGGCCGCGCAGTGGCGGAATTCGTATTGGAGGCCGGCTACAAGAACGCTGCGACGGTTTCCGCTGGCGATGAACGCGCGCTCAGGCGCAAGGACGCTTTCGTAAAGGAGATCGGCCGCCGCGCGGGCATCGACGTTACGCAGATTAATTTCGTGGGAGGCGCTAGCCTTGCACGCGGTCGCGAGGCTCTGCGAATTCTCGTTGACGAGCAGAATTTCAAGGGTGGAGCGATTTTTTGCAGCTCCGATCTGCTCGCGCACGGGGTTCTTATCGAGGCCAACGTCCGCGGCCTGCGGGTGCCCGACAAGATCGCCGTCATCGGCTTCGGGGATCAGGATTTCGCGGCCCATGTCGTGCCGCCGCTTACCACCGTCCGGGTCGACCGGACGGAGCTCGGGCTCACTGCCGCCAAGGCGATCCTGGCGCGCTTTGACGGCGAACCGCCTGCTGGACGGGTCAAGGATATCGGCTTCCAAATTATCGCGCGGCAATCCGCTTGAACAAAGGAGAAGGAGAATACCGGTCTCCTTTCACCTGAAGGTCTCGGTGCCGATATCGGAAGGGCCGGATGAGCTGTGACATGTGCCCGTGTCAATCAGCCAATTGCTTCGCAAGCTGACGCGGCGCGGCCTCAGGAGCGTGAAGCTCGTCGTCTCCGATGCGAATGAAGACCTGAAGGCGCCTGTTACCAAGGTTCTTTCGGCCGCGTGGCAACGCTTGCCGCGTCCATTTCATGAGGAACGTCCTGGCGCACGCCGGCAATAGCAACCGCCGCGTCGTCTCGGCCTTCATCGCCACCGCCTTCGCCAAATTGAGCAAGGAGTTTCTGGGATCCGAGATTGTCCATGACTGCGATGTCGTCGGGCTCGAGCACCGGCAGGAGCTGCTGCTCGACGTAGGCCCGAAAAACACTGGCCGTTGATCGGCCCGTCGAAAACGCAAGGCGCCATGAGCTGGTCGCAGCGCAGGGCACCGAGAAGGTCAGCGTGCGCCAGTGGCCATGCGGGGCAAAGCCACGCAGGCGTTGGCCCGACGGTCCCCGGCCGCTAGGGCATTGCAAGACGTTGGGTGCCAGAGTCCGATGCGTTAATTGACAGACCGAAGAAACTTCCATACTAGTGATGCACACTAGTATGGAAGTTGGGAGGAAGCATGGTTGCCGTCGCCGTCGAAAGGCCGGGCACCCTGGTCCTGATGGAGAACGAGCCGCGCGCGCTGGGAGCGGACGATGTGATGGTGCGCGTGCAGCGCGCAGGTATCTGCGGCTCAGATATCCACATTCTCCACGGCACCAATCCCTTTGCAAAATATCCGCGCATCATCGGCCATGAATTTGCAGGTGTCGTCGAGGCAGTCGGGCCGCAGGCGACGGGATTGGCGCCGGGCGATCGCGTCGTCGTCGATCCGGTGGTTTCCTGCGGCCATTGCTATGCCTGTCGCGTCGGCCGGTCCAATGTCTGCGCCAATCTGGAGGTGCTGGGCGTTCATCGGGACGGCGGCTTCCGCGATCGGGTTGTCGTGCCCGCTGCTAATGCGGTGAAACTGCCACCCACACTGCCGGTCGAGGTAGCCGCGCTCGCCGAGCCGTTTTCGATCGCGGCGAACGTCCTTTCGCGAACTGGCTGCTCGGCAGACGATGTGGTGCTCGTCTACGGTGCTGGCACCGTGGGCCTCACGGTCCTTCAGGTGGCGAAGCTCCATGGCGCACGGGTGATTGTGGCAGATCTCGACGCCAATCGCCTGCGACGCGCAGAAGCCTTCGGTGCCGACCGCGTCATCCATTCCACCAGAGAGTCTGTGCCACTCGCCGTTGCTGGCGAGAACGAAGGCCTCGGGCCGTCAGTGGTCATCGACGGTGCAGGCGTACCGGCGCTCCTGGCCGAGGCCTGCGGGCTGGCAAGTCCCGCCGGCCGTATCGGCCTGCTCGGCTTTTCACCCGCGCCGTGCAACGTCAGTCAGCAGGAGATCGTCAGGAAGGAACTGTCGCTGCACGGGTCACGGCTCAGCCGTAGACTCTTGCCGGAAGTCATCAGGTGGCTGGAGCAAGGGAGGTTGCGTCCGGCCGCCATGATTACCCACACCTTTGCCGCCGCCGAGGCGAAGGCTGCGTTTTCGCTGATCGAGAGTGAACCGGGACAGGTCGTCAAGGTTCATCTCGCCTTTGACTGATGCATAACAACCGAAGGAGGAAGAAACTGTGTTCGATACCAAAATTTCACGCCGCGGTGTGCTGGCCACCGCTCTCGGTGCTGGCGCCAGCATCACTATCGTCGGCCGTGCCCGAGCCAAGACCGTATTGAAGCTTGGCCATCTCGCGAACGAGCAGAACAGCTGGCACAAGGCCTCGCTGAAGTTCGCCGAGGAGGTCGCCACCCGCACCAATGGCGAGATCGAGATCAAGGTCTTTCCGAACGAGCAGCTAGGCAAGGAAACCGACCTCATCAAAGGCATCCAACTCGGCACCGTCGATTTCACGATCACCGGCGAGTCACTGCAGAACTGGGCACCGCTCGCAGCCTTGCTCGCCGTGCCTTACGCCATCCGCGATCTCGACCACATGAAGGCCGTGATCGGGGGCTCCGTCGGCCAGAAGATCGCCGCCGAGATCGAGGACAAGACCAAGCTCGTTCCGCTGACCTGGTTTGCGCGCGGTCCGCGGGAACTGACCGCCAACAAGGCGATCCGCACGCCCGATGAACTCGCCGGCCTCAAACTGCGCGTGCCGAACGTGCCGTTGTTCGTCTCGTTCTGGCAGGCGCTCGGCGCCAAACCGACGCCGATGGCCTTCTCCGAGGTCTTCACCTCGCTGCAGAGCCATGTCGTCGACGCGCAGGAGAACCCGCTCGCCCTGATCCAGTCGGCGAGTTTCTTCGAGGTGCAGAAATATCTGAACAAGACCGACCACGTGCTGAGCTGGATCTACCTCGTCGGCGGCAGCCGGAAACTCGGCAAGCTGCCAGATGAGCAGCAGAAAGCCATCCGGGAAGCGGCCGCCGTGGCGCAGGAATTCGAGCGCAAGCTGTTCCTGGCCGACGAGGCTCGCATCGCCGACGAACTGAAGGCCAAAGGCATGGAGTTCATCGATGTGGACAAGCAGGCGTTCGCCACCAGGGGCAAGGATGCGGTCACCGCCTCGCTCGGCGCCGACCTGAAGCCGCTTTACGAGGACATTCTCGCCACGAAATAGGCGAGTCGGGAAACCGCCCGTTGGGCGGCTTCTCCACTTTTGTCGACCCCACAAGGACCATGAACGCCGGACCGCGATAACGACCCGGCGCTCGTCTGGGAGGAGCCCATGAAACGAACCGTCGGTATGCTGCTGGCTGGCCTGAAGGCGATCTGCAAAGCCGGAACCATCATTGCTTTCGCCGTTCTCATCGCCGTCGTGACCATACAGGTGCTCGGCCGTCTGCCGGGCTTCCCGTCACCGGCCTGGACCGAGGAGGTGGCGCGTTTCGCGTTGCTGCACATGGTCGCCTTTTCGTGCGGCCTCGCCGTCCTGCGTGGCGACCTGGTCAATGTCGACCTCTTCACGGCATCCCTGCCAGCCCGCGCCCGGCGCCAGGTCGAGCGGGTGGCAGATGTTATCACGATGCTGTTCAGCCTCGCCGTCATTCCCGGTGCCTACGCCTATGTCTCGGGAAGCATCGGCGAGCGCGCACGATCCCTCGACGCGCCGATGCTCATCGTTTACGTCACCGTGCTGATAATTCCGGTTGCGCTTGCCATCTTCTCCCTGGCCCGGCTGTTCGGCTTCGGACAGCCAATGCGTCACGAGGAGCTGATCTGATGCTGGTCGCGGCCCTTTTCGGCAGCTTCGCCATCTGCCTCATCCTCGGTGTGCCGGTTGCGATCGCGCTTGGTGTTGCGTCGGCCATTTATCTCTACCTTGCCGACATCGACCTGACGGTCGTGGCACAGTTCATGTATTCAGGCATGGACAGCTTCGTGCTGTTGTGCATCCCCGGCTTCGTGCTGGCCGGCAACCTGATGAACGGCGGCGGTATCACCGACCAGATCGTGCGTTTCGGCAATGCGCTTGTCGGCCACATCCGCGGAGGCCTCGGCCTGGCCAACGTCACCGGTTCGATGATCTTCGCCGGGATATCCGGCACGGCTGTCGCGGAGACGGCCTCGATCGGCGCCGTCATGATCCCGGCGATGAAGAAGGCCGGATATGACGCCCCCTTGCTTCGGCTCTTACCGCCGCCGCCTCCACCGTTGGTCCGATCATTCCGCCAAGCGTTCCGATGATCATTGCCGGAACGCTCACCGGCCTGTCGGTCGGCAAGATGTTCGTGGCCGGCGCGATCCCCGGCTTGCTGCTCGGCCTCGGCATGCTGATCACTGTCTATATCCTGTCGCGCCAACGCGGCTACCCCAAGGGCGAATGGGTCGGCTTCCGTGTGTTGCTGCGTTCCAGCCGTGCAGCGATCTGGGCGATCCTTATGACGCTCATCATCCTCGTCGGCATCGTGGGCGGTGTGTTCACGCCCACAGAGGCGTCGATCGTCGCCTCGCTGTACGCCTTCGCTATCGGCCTCTTCGTCTATAAGGGGTTCCGCCTGAAAGACCTGCCGGGCATCCTCCTGGAAAGCGCCATCGGCTCGGGCGCGCTTATCCTGCTGGTCGGGCTTGCCAACGTCTTCGGCTGGATCATGACCAGCGAGCAGATTCCGCAGGCGATCGCGGCAGCGATGCTGGCGGTGACGACGAACAAGTATCTCATCATCCTGTTCATCAACATCCTGCTGCTGATCGTCGGCACCTTCATGGAAACGATAGCCGCTCTCATCATCCTGTTTCCGCCGCTTCTGGCGGTCGCCACGCAGGTAGGCATCGATCCGATCCATTTCGCGATCTTCTGCATCCTGAATTTGATGATCGGCCTGACCACGCCGCCGGTCGGCGTATGCCTGTTCGTTGCCGCCAACATCGGCAAGGTTTCGCTTGCCCAGGTCAGCAAGGCCATCGTGCCCTTCCTGATCTGCAATATTATCGTTCTGATGCTGGTATCCTACATACCGGCCATATCGCTCTGGCTGCCGAGCTTGTTTTTTGAATAGGAGAATGGACGTGACCAAGGGCCTACCGGCGATCCGACCGACCAGCCCGTCGGGTTTTCGCACCATGCCGGCTTCGGTGCGCGAGATCCATGCCGCGCTGCGGCGAGATATCGTCTCGCTGCGCCTGACCCCAGGCGAGCGGCTGTCGGAGAACGAACTGGCCATGCGCTTCGGCACCAGCCGCACGCCGGTGCGCGAGGCGCTGATCCGCCTGGTCGAGGAAGAGATGATCGAGGTGCTGCCGCAACGCGGCAGCTTCGTGCGCCGCATCTCGCTCAAGGCCGTGGAGCGTGCCCGCTTCGTGCGTGAGGCGCTGGAGGTCGCCGTGGCGCGGAGTGCCGCTGCCAGCGGCATCAGCGAGGAAACCGCGCGGAACCTGCGTGCCGCGCTTGCCCGCCAGCGCGACGCCGGCGGTGACGCGGCACGCTTCACCGAAGCCGACGACGACTTTCACGCTGCTCTGGCCGACGGTATCGGCCAGAGCAGCGTCTGGGGAGTCATCGAGCGGGAAAAGGCGCAGTTCGACCGTCTGCGCTTCCTCAGCCTGCCGGCGATCACGCCGGTCGACACACTGATCGCCCAGCACGAGGCGATCTTCAAGGCCGTGCTCGATGGCGATATCGCGGCGGCGGAGGCCCGCATGCGCGAGCATCTGTCGGAGGTGCTGAAGATCACGCACGGCCTGGCGGCCAGCCGGCCCGATCTGATCCAGGCCGACGACTGACCGCTGCGGGCCGCAACTTCCCTCCCATTGAAAATACGCAAGGATCGCAAGGCGATGGAACAGACCTTCCGCTGGTTCGGCCCGGACGACGCCGTCCGGCTCTCCCATATCAGGCAAGCCGGAGCGACAGGCATCGTCACGGCGCTGCACCACATCCCCTATGGTGTGGCGTGGAGCGTTGATGAGATCGAAAAGCGCAAGCGCGTGATTGCCGATACGGAGCTCGGGCTGGAGTGGCGCGTCGTGGAGAGCCTTCCGGTTCACGAGACCATCAAATCCGGAGATGGCGATCTGGAGCCGCTCTTCGCCAACTATCGGCAATCGCTCAGAAACCTGGCCCGTTGCGGCATCACCACCGTTTGCTACAATTTCATGCCGGTGCTCGACTGGACCCGCACCGAGTTGGCCGCGCCGCTGCCGGGAGGCGGTACGGCGCTGCGTTTCAACGCGCACGAATATGCTGCCTTCGACTGCTTCATTCTCGAACGTCACGGTGCCGAAGAGGAGCACACGCCCGAAATCATGGCTCGGGCCAGAGCATGGTTCGGCGCCTCTTCGGAAGGCGACCGCGCGCGCCTGCTGGCCAACATCATGGCCGGCCTGCCGGGCGCCTACGAGCGCTATGACGTGCCGGGGCTGAAGGCCGTGCTCGCTCGCTACCACGGCATGGCGAAGGCGGAACTGCGGCAGAACTTCGTGCGCTTTCTTGCCGCCGTCATCCCCACCGCCGAGGAGCTCGGCATCAATATGTGCGTACACCCCGATGATCCGCCGCGTCCGTTGTTCGGCCTGCCGCGCATCGTGTCCAACGCCGAGGACATCGCCTTCACGCTTGATGCGGTGCCGTCGCGCTCGAATGGTCTCACGCTATGCTCCGGTTCGCTGGGGGCGGGACCGGACAACGACGTGCCGGCGATCGCGGCGCGCTTTGCCGAACGCATCCATTTTGCCCATTTGCGCAATGTCGCCAACGAACCGGACGGCTCCTTCATGGAGGCCGAGCATTTGGGAGGCGACACCGACATGGTGGCCCTGATTACGATATTGCTGCGCGAGCAAAAGCGGCGGCTCGAAGAAGGGCGGCGCGACTGGCGCATCCCGATGCGACCCGATCACGGTCACGAGCTGCTCGACGATGTCGGCAAGCCGACCCATCCCGGCTATCCGATGATCGGCCGCCTCAAGGGTCTTGCCGAGCTGCGAGGGGTCATGACTGCGGTAGCAGCGCTGGAGCGCTTGCCGCTTTAGAATCCTTGGTCCGCGTGGACAGCCATTGCGGCCACCTGGTCGAACATCTTCTTCAGATGCTTGCTCATGAGCACTTGTACGGTCTTCGGAGCTTGACCGCTATCGTAGCTGGAGCCTTCGATAGTTTCCCGGAACTGCTTCACGGCGGTGCAATTAAGTGGTTCTGATTTTGGTCCGTGCATCCCCGGTGCCAGTGTTGGCTGATGGCCAAAACCATCGAGGAAACCTTTGTGCCGGGCAACGCAGCGCTTCCTCATGCTCGAAGACGCCGACGAATGGATTGTCCCTCTTTCGCGACCAAAGGGCCGTCGTTGCGCGGATGTCGACAGTTGCTCTCAGACGGCGCGGCCGAAGCGATCGACCCTGAAATCATCGAGCGGCGTTTCGCATCGGTCGGTCATGATGAGTTCGGCCATGGCGTCTCCCACGCCCGGGCCGAGCTGGAAGCCATGACCGCTGAAGCCGAAGGCGTGGTACAGGCCCGGCGTCGTCGCCGAGCATCCCATGACCGGCAGCATATCCCTGACATAGCCCTCGCAGCCTGACCAGGTGCGGATGACGGTGGCCTGCGCGATTGCCGGCAGCAGCCGCACGACGGCACGCAATTGCGTGGGCAGGCGCATGGGGTCGGCGGCCGCATGGCCTGGGTCGAGATCCACCGACACTCTTTCGGCGGCGCCGCCGAAGACGATGTTGCCCCGCTCGACCTGACGCAGATAGGCGCCATGGTTCTTGTCGAGAGTCCAGATGCCGACCACCGGCAGGATCCGGTGCGGCAGTGGTTCGGTCACGCCCATTTGTGGGCCACGCGCGTCGAGCGGAACCTGTTCGCCGAACTGTGCGGCGATGCGTGCACCCCAAGCTCCGGCAGTGTTGAGCAAACACTCGGCGGCGAATTTTCCCTTTGAACTGACAACGAGAAACCCGGAAGCCGTGTGCTTGATCGTCTCGACCTCCGCTTCTTCGACAAGTTTGGCGCCCAGTTGGTGCGCGGCCTCGGCAAAGGCGGGTGCAATCAGCCGCGGATTGCCGCTGCCATCACGCGGCGAGAACGACGCCGCGATCGCATCGGGACCGAGGCCGGGAAAGCGTGTGTGAATCTCGCGTGGGCTGAGTTCTTCCAGCTCAAGTCCCCAGGGCCGCGCCGTCTGGGCATAGGTCCGCATGTCGGCGAGACTGGCTTCATCGAAGATCAACCGGATATGGCCGGTTACGCGGAATTCGACGTCGCGGCCAAGCATTTTCTCGGCCTCGCCCCAGAGCCTGAGCGAGCGATGGGCCAATGGAAGCTGGGACAGATGACGTCCTGTGCGCCGGATGTTGCCGAAGGAGGCGACCGTTGCCCCGGTTCCGATCCGGCTCCGCTCGATCAGCGTCACGCGTGCGCCGCGCCGGGCGAGGAAATAGGCCGAAGCCGTCCCCATCAGTCCGCCGCCCAGCACGACTACATCCATAGCGCCCTCTAGCAATCAATCCCAGCCGATCTTGTCCGCGCCGCGCTATTGCGTCAAAGATGGGTTTGGACAGAAGCCATAAGTTTTACCTATGGAGTAGCCATGCGGGCCCGGCAGCTCGAAGTGTTCATCGCCGTGATGCGCGCGGGTACCGTGACCGCCGCGGCACGGATGCTGAACATCTCCCAACCTGCGCTCAGCCAGATCCTGCTCCACGCCGAGGACGAACTCGGTTTCACCCTGTTCGAGCGGGTGAAGGGCCGGCTGCGACCAACCCCGGAGGCGTTAGAGATCTTCCCCGATGCCGAGAGGTTGTCGGCCGGGCTTGAGGGCTTGCGCCGCAAGACAACCGACCTGCGCCTGGGCCGGGCAGGGCTTGTGCGGGTCGCGGCGTCGCCGCCGCCGGCAATGGCGATATTGCCGCGTGCGTTCACCAAATTCCGGGCGCAGCATCCCAACATAATGCTGCGTGCCCATAGCGCGCCCATCTCGGCAATCGTCGACATGCTGCGTGCGGGCGATGCCAGCCTCGGCCTGGCGATGGACGACCGGCTGCCTCCGGATATCGAGGCGGAGGTGGTCGGCAGACTCGGCTTCGTATGCCTGCTGCCCGCCAGGCACGCGCTGCAAACGAAAACCGAGCTGACGCTCGCCGACCTCGTCGGGGAAGAGTTGATATCCTATCGCGGCAACACCCGCCCTGCCGATGAACTGGCCCACGCGGCCCAGGCGCAAGGCGTGGCGCTTTCGCCGTCGCTCGAGATCGACGCATCCATCTCCGCGGTCGGCTTCGTCCAGGCCGGTCTGGGCATCGCCTTGGTCGATGCGCTGCTGCCGTGGCACCAGTTTGCCGGGCTTGCGGTCAGGCCGCTCGCGGCCGGGCCGGAATTCCCGATCGCGCTTCTCACCTCACGCGCCCGAGCCCTTTCTCGGGCCGATGAGATGATGCGCGACGAAATTCGCGCGGCCTGTTCCGCCGTCCTCGGCGAGCATCGAGCCAAAGCATAAGCACGACTTATATCCTTGCTCCTCATCCATCTTGGACCGGCACCATCCGGTCGTGCCAGCTTTGGTCGTCAGACAGGAAGGAACGCATCATGGATGGCGCCATCACGGCGAACGGGGCAGGGAACGAGGCCGACTGGAAGGTCGGCGTCGACATCGGCGGGACCTTTATCGATTTCTGCGCGCTTGAAGTAAACTCCGGACGCGTCGCCTCGCTGAAGGTGCTGACGACGCCGGAGGATCCGGGCGCCGAGCTGATGACCGGTCTTGGCCTTCTGGCCGAGCGCGAGGGCTTTGATCCCACCCATATGACGCGCTTCGTGCACGGCACGACGGTCGGCATCAACACGATCATCCAGCGCAAGGGCGCGCCGCTCGCGCTGTTCACCAATGCCGGCTTCGAGGACGTGATCGAGCTCGCACGGCTTCGAATGCCGGACATGTATTCGCTGTTCTGCTCTCGGCCGGACCCGCTGATCCCTCGCGACATGGTCTTCGGCATTCCGGCCCGCATGCGCGCCGATGGCAGCGAGACCAAGGCACCTGATGTGGCAGCCGTTGAAAGAGCGGTCGCGGCGGCGAAGGCGAACGGGGCGCAAGGTATCATCGTGGCCTTCCTTCATTCCTGGCGCAACGCCGCGCAGGAGGCCTCGGTTAAGTCTGCTATTGCGCGCCTCGCACCCGACCTCTTCGTCTTCACCTCGGCCGAGGTCTGGCCGGTCATTCGCGAATACGAGCGCAGCTCCACCGCCATCCTCAACGGCTATGTCCATCCGCGTGTCTCGGGCTACCTGACGGCGCTGGAAGAGCGGTTGAAGAGCCGCGGCGTGCCGGCCCGTCCGATGCTGACGAAGTCGAACGGTGGGCTGATGAACGCTGCCGAAGGCAAGCAGGCCTGCGTCAACATGCTGCTTTCGGGTACGGCTTCAGGGGTCATCGGCGCTGCGTGGCTGGCGCGTCAGGCCGGCGAGGACAGGATCCTTACCCTCGACATTGGCGGAACCTCGGCCGACTTCGCGCTTATCATCGACGGCGAGCCGCAGTTCGGCACCGGCGAGCTGATCGGCGAATTTCCGCTCCATATTCCTTCCGTGTCGGTGAGTTCGATCGGCGTCGGCGGCGGCTCGATCGCCAGTGTCGACGCACAGGGTGTGCTTCGCGTCGGGCCGGAGTCGGCCGGCTCGACGCCGGGACCGGCATGCTACGGCCGCGGCGGCGAGCAGGCGACGGTGACGGACGCCATGGTGGTGTGCGGATGGCTCGGCCACAGCGAGATGGCCTATGGACAACTTAGCATCGATACCGGGCTGGCGCATCGCGCGGTCGGCGAGCTTGCGAGGCGACTCGGCCGCCCGGTCGAGCAGACCGCGCAGGCGATCCTCGACATCGCGGTGTCGGAGATGTTCGTCGAGGTCGAGAAACTCGCATCGCGCGCCGGCGTCGACTTGCGCGATTTCACGCTGATGCCCTTTGGCGGCGGCGGCCCCATGCTCGGCGCTTTCCTTGCCCGCGAACTCGGCATGAAGCGCGTCATGGCGCCACGACGCCCCGGCGTGGTGTCGGCACTGGGCGGACTGGTGGCGGATCTGCGCGGAGATTTCATTCGCACCATTTTCTCGCCGCTGTCGGCCGCGTCGCTCCCAATTATCCGCGCGGCTTTCGAGGCGCTCGCAAGCGAGGGCCGCGACTGGCTCGCGGCGCAGGGGCATGACGCGGCCGCTGAGCTCAATTTCTCCTGCGATATGCGCTATCTCGGTCAGAGCTATGAGATCGAGGTCGTCCTTTCGCCGGAATGGCTCGAGGAGAGTGACGCAGAGGCCATCGAGCAGGCCTTTCACCGCACCCATGAGCGGCTCTACGATTTCCACGACCCGGATGGCGAGATCGAGCTTGTGAATATCAGGCTGTCCGCCGTCGGCGCGGGTCCGGCGCTCTCCTTTCCAGAGATCGACGCGATCGACGTCTCCGCCGGTCCGGCGCGCCGGCTTCCGGTCTATACAGGCCTGGGCGTCGAGACCGTAGACCTCCACGACCGGCAGACTCTTGTGCCTGGCAGTAGCTTCCAAGGGCCTGCCGTGGTCGTTCAGGAAGACACCACCCTTGCCATTCCCGCGGGAGCGCAGGCACGGGTTGATCGCCACCTCAACCTTCTTCTGACTTTCGCGGAGTGACGCCTTTGTTTGACCGGACAAACCTTCAGGTTCTGGCGAACCATGCCCGCGCGGCGGCCGAGAACATGGCCCACACGCTACACCGCACCGCGCATTCCGCCTTCGTCAAGGAAACGCAGGACTTCACGGTGATGCTGATGGACCGCTCCGGGGCAACCTTCGCCGTCCCCATGGAACTCGGCGCCACCTGGTATCCCGGGCTTTCGTATCGCCGGGCGATCGCAATGGTGGACGACTACCGGCCTGGCGACGTCGCCTTCACCAACGATCCCTATTCAGGCTATGTGGCCACCCATGCACCCGACACGCATCTGTGGAAGCCGGTCTTTGTCGATGGCGAGATCGTCGCCTGGACCGGAGGCCACATCCACAACACGGACATGGGCGGGGCGGTGCCGGCTTCGCTCAGCCGGGCGCTGACCGAAATCCATCAGGAGGGCATCCGCTTTCCACCGATGAAGCTCGTGAACGAGGGCGTCTTCGACGAGATGATCCTGCGCATCATGAGCACCAATGTGCGCAAGCCGGATCTCAACATCGGCGACATCAAGGCGCTGGTCGGCGCGCTCAACACCGGCGAGCGCAAGATCCACGCAATGGTGCGGAAGTTCGGCAAGACAGGCTTCATCGAAGGCGTTGCCGCTCTTCTTGATCATGCGGAGGCGCAGGCGAGCGACGTGCTGCGCTCCATGCCTGACGGCACATGGGAATTCGCGGATTATGCCGACGAGGATTCGGTCGAGGCCAATCCCTGCCGGCTGAAGCTGAGGCTGACGATCAAAGGCGGGGAGGCGGTGCTCGACTTCACCGGCTCCGATCCGCAACTCGGCTCCTCGCTCAATGTGCCCTCGGGCGGCGACCCGCGCCACACCATGCTGCTGGTGGGTGTCTATTACGTTCTCTATACGCTCAACCCGAAAATCCTGCTCAACACGGGCCTCACTCGACCGTTCACCTGCATCACCCCTAAAGGTTCGGTGCTGAACCCGGTCCACCCCGCCGCCGTCGGCATGCGCTCGCTCACTTGCGCCCGGCTGCGCTCGGTCATCTTCGGCGCGTTCTCACAAGCGGTGCCGGAGCGCCTGCCTGCGGGTCCGGCCGGCAATAATTGCATCATCAACGTCATGACGACGGATGAGCGTACCAGCCGGAGCGTCATCGCGGCGGTGAACCCCGTGGTGGGCGGCGGCGGCGCGATGCCGCACCGCGACGGCACCAACGGATCGGGCGCCGATGCCGCCTATCTCAAAAACACGCCGATCGAGATCACCGAGACCGAAACTCCGGTCGAGTTCGTGAAATACGGACTCGCCAGGGATAGCGGCGGTGCGGGCCGCTGGCGCGGCGGGCTGGCGACCGAGATGGCCTTCCGTGTCTTCGCCCCCGATTCCAGGATCACGGCGCGCAACCGCGACCGCAGTTTCTTCCGCCCCTGGGGCGTACTCGGCGGTAAGGCGGCCGGCCTGTCCGACATGGTCGTCAATCCGGGGGGCGAGCACGAGCGGCGGCTGGGCAATATCGACACGGCGGTCCTGCAGCCCGGCGACGTGCTCGAGATCCGCTCCGCCGGCGGCGGCGGCCGCGGCGATCCGCTGCAGCGCGAATCCTGGCGGGTCGCTCAGGACGTGCGGCGCGGCTATGTCTCGCCGACAGCCGCCGAGCGTGACTATGGCGTTGTCATCCGCGGCGGCGAGATCGATGAACACGCGACCAAGCTGCTGCGCTCACGCAAGGAACCATCAGTCGGTCATTTCCATTTCGGTCCGGAGCGCGATGGTTACGAAGCGCAGTGGACGCTGGCGGCCTATGACCAGCTTCATGTGGTTCTGGATGCCTTGCCGATCCATTGGCGCTTCTTCGCCAAGACGGAGATCTTCCGCCGTATGAAAGGACGCTCCGGGCCGGAGGGCGTTCAGGCCGCCTTCGATGCGGTCTGCGAACGTTTCCCCGAATTGCCGCGTCCTCGTCCGCTGCAAGAGGCAGCGGAATGAGCACGGCCGGCCGTATCGTCCGGCTGGCCGAGCGGGACCGGGCACGCGTGCGGATCTTTCTCGACGGCGAGATGCGTCACGCGCTGGCGGGCGACACCGTGCTGACCGCCATGTTGGCGTCGGGGCATGTCTTGCGAATATCCGAGTTCGGGCCCGAACCGCGCGCAGGGTTCTGCCTGATGGGCGCCTGTCAGGATTGCTGGATATGGCAGGAGGAGGGACCGCGTCTGCGCGCGTGCACAACCCTTGTCGCCGAAGGTCTGCGGCTACGCACGACACCACCGGAGAGCTGGCCGTGAACGAGGCCTCACCGCCGCGGATCGTGATCGTGGGTGCGGGTCCCGCCGGCATCAGGGCTGCCGCCACGCTGGTCGAGGCCGGGCTCCGTCCGACAGTGATTGACGAAGGCTATCGCGCGGGCGGGCAGATCTATCGCCGTCCGCCTGCCGGGTTCGTCCGCACGCCAAAGCAGCTCTACGGGTCGGAAGCGGCGAAGGCGCGCGCACTGCATGCGCTCTTCGACCGGCTGGCCAAGGATGGGCAACTCACCCATTGCGCGGGCAGTTCTGTCATTGCCGCACATGGCGGCCAGTTGCATGTGCTGGGCGAGGACGGCGTTCAGGTTGTCGGCTATGAGCGTTTGATCCTTGCCACGGGCGCGTCCGACCGCGTCGCGCCGATCCCCGGTTGGCAGAATGCCGGCGTCTACAGTCTTGGCGCGGCGCAAATCGCGCTCAAGGCGCAAGGTGTGGCCCTTGGGCGTCGGATCGTCCTGGCGGGATCGGGGCCTTTACTGACGCTGGTCGGCGCCCAGCTCGTCGAGGCTGAAGCGGATGTGGCGGCGGTGCTTGATACGTCTCCCTGGCGCCAGCAGGTGCGGGGATTCTCAGACCTTGCCGCCCGGCCCGTCGTTGCGTTGCGCGGCCTGGCGCTGCGGGCGCGGCTCGGCCGCCGCTATCATGCGGGTGTGACACTGGAGCGGATCGAGGCCGACCAGCAGGGCGTCGCAGCCTTGCACTGGCGCGATGCCGGCGGACGGCAGCAGCTCACTTCCTGCGACATGATCGGCATGGGCTGGCACCTGCGGGCCGAAACCCATCTGGCCGATCTGGCGGGGTGCGCCTTCACCTATGACGAGCAGTGGCGGCAGTGGCTGCCAAAGACCGACGAAATGGGTCGGGCCGGCAACGGCGTCTACCTTGCGGGCGATGGGGTTCGCCTGCTCGGTGCCGATGGCGCCGAGATTGCGGGGCGCCTTGCAGCGGCGGCGTGCCTTGCCGACATCGGATATCAGGCGCCCTCGGTCAGTGCCGATCTGCGCAAGCTCGTGCGGCTCGAGCGCTTTGCCCGCGGTCTGGCTCGCGCCTTTCCCTGGCCGGCGGCCATGGTGCGGGCGCTGCCCGATGAGGCGATCGTCTGCCGCTGCGAGAACGTCACTGCCGCAGCCGTGCGCGAGGGGACGGATTTCGGCGGCGGCGAGGCCAACAGGGTGAAGTCACTTTCACGCGCCGGCATGGGGCGCTGCCAGGGGCGCTATTGCCAGTTGGCTGCCGTCGAACTCGTCGCCGCGCAAACCGGCTGTATGCCCGAAGCCGTCGGCAGGTTTCGCGCGCAAGCCCCTATCCGGCCAGCACCCGTCGGCGCTTTCCTCCGGGAAGACTGATACGGTTTCGTCGGACTTAGAAGTCGGCGACCTTGCCCCATACCGAGGCGTCGAAGCGGCGCGGGTCATAGGATGTCGGATCGACGATCGGTTCCGACCCGGTCACCAGATCGGCAACGAGGTGCCCGGCGCCCGGTCCGATGCCGAAGCCGTGCCCCGAAAACCCGGCGGCGAGGAAGAAACCCGGAACGCTATGGATCTCGCCGATGGCGGGCACGCCGTCCGGTGTGCTGTCGATGTAGCCGGCCCAGGCCGCGCTGATCCTGGTCTGGCGAAGTGCAGGCAGCAGCTCGAGCGCCCGGGCGTGGGTCAGCCGGATGGTGCCCTGATCCGGAACCGGGTCGAGGATGCGCATCCGCTCCATCGGCGTCGGCCGGTCGAGCCGCCAGCGTTGCAGCGTTTCGTGGCCCGAACGCATGCCTTGCAACCCGCCAGGCCCGATGCTGCGCCAGCGCTTCAGGAACATGGGAAAGAACTGCGACGAGAAACGCAGCTGCTGCGCGGTCACGTCCACGCGTCCGCGTCCGCTTATGGCGAGCGTATAGCCGCCGTCGCCGCGGCGCGTGGCCGAAATCTTCGCGGTGTGCAGCGCATCCGGTAGGTCCTTCGCGCCGGGCGAGACGGACAGGATGGACGAGCGTACCGACGCCTGCGGGAAGCGGAAGCCGAACTGGTGGCAAAATGAGGAGGCCCAGGCGCCACCGGCTATGACCGCAGCTTTGGTCCGGATCGTTCCACTTTCCGTGACCACGCCGCTCAGACGCCCGGCCTCGGTCTCGATACCGCGCGCCGCGCAATTCTGGTGGACGGTGCTGCCAAGCTTGAGGATGGCGCGGGCGACCGCGGGCGCCGCCCGCGACGGATCGGCTGTGCCGTCGGTCGGCGAGAAGACGCCGCCCCTCCAGCTCCGGCCGGTGGCACGGCCCCGCTCGGTGGCCGCGGCACTGTCGAGCATGTACGTTGTAACGCCGGCGGTTCTGGCGAAGTCACGCCAACGCGCCCAGCCGGCAAGTTCCGCCTCGTCATTGCTGAGATAAAGCAGCCCGCAACGGCGGAAGCCGGTGTCTTCGCCGGTTTCCGCCGCAAAGCTGTCCCACAGGTCGAGGCTTCGGGTTGCCATCGGCAGCTCGCGGGCGTCGCGGTTCTGCTGGCGGCACCATCCCCAGTTTCTGCTGGACTGCTCGGCGCCGATGCGTCCCTTTTCGACAAGCGCGACCTTCAGGCCGCGCCTGGCCAGATAGTAGGCCGCGAAGACACCTACGATGCCTGCGCCGATCACCACCACATCAGCGGATTGCGGCAGTTCGCCAGACGTTTCGATTTGCTGCAGCGGCGCGCGCATGGTTCCCTCTGCCTTGAAACGCCAATCTAGCGTGTCGTGCAGGCAGCCGCTGCTGCAGTTGTGACCTGAGCAGAATTTTATTCCGGCAGTCGTGCTGAAATCGAAAGTCCGTGCGTTTCAAGCGGCATCCGCTCGGATGGACAGCCCAGCGGGCTGTGGTAGTCTCGATGGTCACCAGCAAGGCAGCATTTTGTGCTGCGGCCCTCTTCCGCGGAGACAACCCGTGAAACTCGATCGGATCGATATCAAGATTCTTCACGAACTGCAGAAGAACGGCCGCATCACCAACGTGGAATTGGCCGAACTGGTTCATTTGTCGCCGAGCCCATGCCTGATGCGGGTCAAGAGGCTGCAATCGGAGGGTTATATCGAAGGCTATTCCGCGCAAATCAATATTGCCAAGCTCGGCCAGACATTGACTGTCTTCACCGAGATCACCTTGAAGAACCACCGCCAGGTGGACTTCGCCCGTTTTCTCGCCGTCGTGGACAAGATCGAGCAGGTCATCGAATGTCACCTTGTGTCGGGCGGCTACGACTATCTGATGAAATTCGTGACCTCCGGCATCGGCGAGTATCAGTCGATCATGGAGCGGCTCACCGACATGGATATCGGCATCGACAAGTATTTCAGCTTCGTCGTGCTGAAGTCTCCCATCGTCAAGGCGCACATGCCGCTGCCCAGCCTGTTTCCGAGGTAGTCGGCGGTGGCCGCGCCGCACGCTACGGCTGTCGCCCGCAGCCCGCTACAAAATGTCCAGCCGCAGTATCGCGTGCAATGCTTTCAATTCGGCTTCCATCTCGGCGATCATCCAGGCGCTGATATCAGAGACGACAGGCCGTACCGGCCTTGAGCGCGGTGCAATCAGCTGATGAATCCGGCCCGTCTTGATCTGCCTGTCCGAGGCCGGAACAAGCGTTCCCTGAAGCAGCGCCCTTGAAACATTGCTGAGCCAGCCGAGCGCCACGCCTTCCCCGTTCATCGCTGCCTGAAGGACGACCGCGTAGTCCGAGAACTCGAGCCACTTCGCCTTGCTAGTCTTGCGGTCCGCTATACTGCCCCAGGCGTCCAGCCACTGCTCCTTGGCGTCTGTCAGATTAAGCAGGACATGATTGTCCCCGGTTCCGGCATGTATCAACCGACCGTGGGCCGACAGATAGGATGGACTGCACACGGGAACGATGATTTCCGGCGAGAACGCCCAGCGGTGATACAGCGTATCGTCGTCGGTCAGGATTCTCGTGGCAAGGTCTACATTCTCGGCAGGCCCTCGTAGAACGCCGGCGATCAATTCGAACCTCAGGTCCACATCAGGAAATCTCTTGTTGAACGCCCCTAATCTGGGAACAAACCAGTGTGTTGCCAGAGAACTCGAAAGGGAAAGGGTAACCAGCGGCTTTGCAGCGCTGTTCTGCCTGATCTCCCGGATCACCTGCGCGATGCCTTCAAATCCCTCTCGTACAACCGAATAAAGGGCGCGCCCTTCCGGGGTCGCGGCCAAACCCGTTGGCTCCCGGGTGAACAGAGCGGCGCCAAAATCGGCTTCGAGCTGGGCGATGCTGCGGCTAACGGATGGTTGAGTGACGTTGAACTCCCGCGCGGCGGCCGTGAAGCTGCCCAGCCGGACAGCAGCCTCGAAAACGAGAAGTCCGCGCGCGGAAGGAACGAGTTTTGCAAAACCAGCCATACGTCCAGCGTATAGCCACCCCAACAATTTTCAAGCTTTCTGAAGTCCCGTAAAGGGCAGACTATAACTCTCAGGAATGGCACGGAGCAAGACGTGAACGTAGCGGCATCTCAAGCAGACAGCACATCCGGCGATCCTCTGCTTCAGCCGTTCCGGCTCAAGGGTCTGACGCTGCGCAACCGCGTCGTCAGCACCAGCCATGCCTCGATGCTGGACGAGGGCGGCCTGCCGCTCGAGCGCTACCAACTCTACCATGAGGAGAAAGCGCGCGGCGGCCTGTCGATGACCATGGCAGGCGGCTCGGCGATGACCTCGCCCGACTCGAGCTGGGGCGGTGGTCAGCTAGACCTTTCGAGCGATCGCATCGTCCCCCATCTTCAGTCTCTGTCGCAGCGAATCCATCGCCATGGCGCGGCTGTCATGTGCCAGGTCTCACATCTTGGCAGGCGCGCCACCGCCTATGCCGGGAACTGGCTTCCGCCGGTGGCGCCGTCACGGGTTCGCGAGACGCGAAACCGGAATTTTCCGAAGGAGATGGACGCAGCCGACATCGACAGGATCGTCAAGGATTACGCAAGCGCCGCCAAGCGTTGCCGTGACGGTGGGCTGGACGGCATCGAGACCGTCACCGGCGGCCATCTCATCGGCCAGTTCCTGTCGCGCAGGACCAACAGACGCATGGATGGATTTGGCGGCTCGCTCGAAAATCGCGCGCGCTTCGGCCTGATGGTTCATGAGGCGATTCGCCAGGCGGTTGGCGACGATTTCGCGGTCGGCATTCGGCTCGTCATCGACGAAGCGGCCGACGACGGATCGGACTTCGAGGAATGCCTGGCTTTCGCCCGGTTGTTCGAGCGGGAAGGTCATATCGATTTCTTCAATTGCATCTATGGCCGCATGGACACCGATTTGTCTCTGGCCGAGCAGAACATGCCTGGCATGTTCACCCGCAGCGCGCCGTTTCTGCCGCTGGTCGGGCAGTTCAAGCGAGAGACCCGACTGCCTGTCATCCATGCCGCGGCCATCAGGGATGTAGCCACGGCCAGGCATGCCATCCGCGAGAACCTTGTCGACCTGGTTGGGATGACGCGGGCGCATATCGCCGACCCGCATATCGTCAACAAGCTGATGCGGGGAGAAGAAGACCGCATTCGCCCGTGCGTTGGCGCTTCCTACTGCCTGTATAAGAAGGTGCAGTGCGTTCACAATCCGGCCAGCGGCCATGAAACGATCATCAGCCATGCCATCGCCGGGGCCGAAACGCCGAAACGTGTGGTCGTGGTCGGCGGGGGGCCGGGTGGAATGGAAGCGGCAAGGGTCGCCGCCGAACGTGGGCACAAAGTCTGCCTGCTTGAAGCCGGAGCGCGGCTCGGTGGGCAGGTGCTCGTTGCAGCCTCCGCCGTCGACCGCAAGAATCTCATCGGCATAGTCGACTGGCGCGTCGATGAACTCGCCCGCCTCGGCGTGAACGTCCGTCTCAACACCTATGCGGACGCAGAGATCGTCCTGGCCGAGAAACCGGACGTGGTCATCGTTGCCACCGGTGGCGTTCCGGACATGGAATGGCTGGAGGGCGCCGAAAATTGCGACAGCGTCTGGGACGTCTTGACCGGCGTCGTGCCGGCGAAGGACGATGTGCTCATCTACGATGAGACTGGACGCCAGGCCGCCATTTCGTGCGCCCTGCATCTTGCCCGCCTGGGGCGCGTGGTCAGCTTGGCCATAGCGGACGATACCTTGGCGATCGAGACACCCTATCCGGACAGGGTGAATTTCCGCAAACTTGCCTCGGAACTCGGCATCCGGGTCGTCAGCGACGTGCGCCTGGTCAAGGCGGTAGGCCAAGGCAACAGGATCGCTGCCAGGTTCCGGCATGAGCTCACCGGCGCGGAGACGGAAATGGCGGCAGGCCAACTCATTGTCGAGCGCGGCACGGCGCCCATGGAAGATACCTACCAGGAATTGCGTGCGCGCTCCGCCAACAATGGCGTCACCGACATCGCACTCATGACGGGAACGAAGGCAAAGCCGGGTGGTGGTCTCCACGCTGCTGGATCGTTCGTCTTGCACCGCATTGGAGACGCCGTTGCCAGCCGGGATATCTACTCGTCGATCTATGAAGCCTACCGGCTTTGCTCGCAATTGTAGAGCGGGTGAAAGCCGGCATGCTGGCTGACCTCGATGCCGCTGCCCAGTCTGTTTCCGAGGTAGTCAGCGGTGGCCGTACTGGCTGACCAGTTCGGGATCGCGGACGAGGCCGTCGAGCCAGGTGGGATCGAGTTTCGGCACCGAGGAGAACAGAAGCTTGGAATAGGGGTGGGTAGCCGCCTTGACCTTGTCGGGCGTGATCTGCTCCACGCGCTGCCCATTATACATGACCATGATCTCGTCGCAGATGGCCTCGACGACCGACAGGTCATGGCTGATGAAGATATAGGAGAGCCCCAGCTCGCGTTGCAGCTCCTTGAGCAGCTCGATCACCGCGGACGCCACCACCGTGTCGAGGGCCGAGGCGATTTCGTCGCAGATGATCAGCTTGGGGTCGGCTGCCAGCGCGCGCGCGAAGTTCACCCGCTGCTTCTGGCCGCCCGAGAGCTCCGATGGATGGCGGTAGCGCAGCGCCTTGGGCAGGCGCACCATGTCGAGCAGTTGGTCGACGCGCTTCGACCGCGTCTGTCTGTCGAGCCCGTGATAGAAGGCCAGCGGACGGGCGATGATGTCTTCCACCGGCTTGGCCGGATTGAGCGCGGTATCAGCATACTGAAACACGATCTGCATCTCGCGCAGCTGGTCCTGGCTGCGCTTCCCCGCCGCGCGCTGCAGTTCCTTGCCGTCGAAGACGATCTCTCCGGCGGCCGCCGGATGGATGCCGGCGATCACCCGCGCCAGCGTCGATTTTCCGCAGCCGGATTCGCCGATGATACCGAGATTGCGCCCCTTCTCCACGACCAGGCTGACGGAGTTGACGGCGCGGATGAGGGGCAGTCCGTCATCCCGAACCGCGCCGTAGCCGGCCGTCAAATCGTCGATGCGCAGCAACTGCCTGGTAGCCGCATTCGCATCCGCATGCGCTTGCCGCCGCTTCGGTTCGAACGCGGCCAACAGTTCGCGCGTATAGGGGTGCTGGGCAGCCGAAAGGATTTGAGCCGTGGTGCCGGTCTCCTGCACTTCGCCACCCTTCAACACAACGATATGGTCGGCGATCTGGGCGACGACCGCGAGGTCGTGGGAAACGTAGACGCCCGCTATGCCGCCCGCCCGCATCACCGACTTGAACGCCTTCAGCACGTCGATCTGCGTCGTCACGTCGAGGGCTGTGGTCGGCTCGTCGAATATGACCAACTTGGGATCGCCGATGAGCGCCATGGCCGCCGACAGCCGCTGCAATTGTCCGCCCGAAACCTGGTGCGGATAACGGGCGCCGATCCCATCGGGATCCGGCAGCGACAAGGCCTTGAACAACGCGACCGCGCGCTTTCGAGCCTGTTCGGGAGGCATCAGTCTGTGGATCCGTGTCACCTCGATCACCTGCTCCATGATCGTGGACGCGGGGTTGAAGGACGCGGCGGCACTTTGCGGAACATAGGCGATGTCGGTGCCGCGTAATTTGGCGCGCTCCTTTTCGGAAAGTGCTGCCATGTTCTTGCCGTTGACGTTGATCTCGCCGCCGGTGATCCGGCAGCCTGGCCGGGCGTGTCCCATCAGCGAGAGCGCCACTGTCGTCTTGCCGGAGCCGCTCTCGCCGATGAGTGCGACGATCTCGCCGTCGGCGATATCGAGGCTGACGCCTTTGATGATTTCGACAATCCGCCCGGCATCGGTCGTTGCCTCGATCTTCAGGTTCCTGACCTCAACGAGATTGGTCATGCGTCCCTGTCCCTGATCTTCTTCGGCAAATTGTCGATCAGCAGGTTGACGCTGATGGTGAGGCTGGCGATCGCCAGCGAGGGCACGATGACGGCGGGCGCCGCGAAAGGCAGGCCGCCGATATTCTCCCGCACCAGCGCGCCCCAGTCGGCAAGCGGCGGCTGCAGCCCAAGCCCGAGGAAGGACAGGCCGGAGAGCAACAGCACGATGAAGACGAAGCGCAGGCCGAAATCGGCCAGCACCGGGCGGATGATGTTGGGCAGAATTTCGGACCCGATGAGATAGATGGTGCTTTCGCCACGGACACGGGCGACGGTCATGAAGTCCATGGTGTTGATGTTGACGGCGAGCGCCCGTGCGAACCGGTAGGCGCCCGGGGTATAGATGACGGCGAGCGTCAGGATCAACACTGGGATCGATGAGCCGACCGCCGCAACGACAACAAGGCCGAACAGCTTGCTGGGAATGGAGTTCATGGCGTCGAGGAAGCGGCTGAGGCAGGTGTCGAGCCAGCCGCCGGTGACGGCCGCGATCATGCCGAGCACGACACCGGAAAAGCAGGCGATGACGACGGCGGCAAGCGATATGCCGACGGTATAGCGCGCGCCCATCAGCACCCGCGAGAGCATGTCGCGCCCCAGATAGTCCGAGCCGAGCCACAGCCCCTGGCGCATCGGGCCGAAATAATCGTCGTCGACGATGTCGCCGATCGAATGGGGAATGATGTAGGGCGCGAAGATGGCAATCAGCGTCCATGCCAGGATGACCAGCGCGGCGATCACGCCCACGAGATTGTAGCTGTGGCCAAGGAAGGATCGTCGGGAAGCTGCCACGTGCGCCACCATCATCTGAGCCTCGGGTTGGACATGATGGCGACGATGTCGGCCGCAGTGATGAGCAGGAGATAGCCGAGGCAGAAGATCATCGCACAGCTCTGGATCAGCGGCAGGTCGCGGGTCGCGACCGCGTCAACCATCAGCTTGGCGATGCCGGGATAGTTGAAGATCGTCTCAACGATGATGACGCCGCCGACCAGGTAGGACAGCGACAGCGCGACCGCGTTGACGATCGGCCCGAGCGCATTGGGAAGCGCGTGCTTCAGCACCATGCGGCTGCGCGAAGCACCCTTGAGAAGCGCCATCTCGACATAAGGCGTGGAGAGCGTTTCGATCACCGCGGCGCGGGTCATGCGGATCATCTGGGCGGAGATGACGAAGGTAAGCGTGATCACAGGCATCGCATAAATGCGCAAGAGGTCGGTCAGCGAATGAGCCTCGTTGACCGAGGACAACGCAGGTAGCCATCTGAGATAGACGGCGAACAGCAGCACCGCGAGAGTCGCGACCATGAATTCCGGTACGGAGATGATGCCGATCGAAA
Organism: Mesorhizobium sp. B2-1-8; assembly: GCF_006442545.2. Lineage (NCBI taxonomy): Bacteria > Pseudomonadati > Pseudomonadota > Alphaproteobacteria > Hyphomicrobiales > Phyllobacteriaceae > Mesorhizobium > Mesorhizobium sp. B2-1-8. The sequence goes on along the minus strand of NZ_CP083952.1, from coordinate 5,798,687 downwards.
GGATGGTGACGGTGCGGTCGTAGACGGAACCCCGCAGCATCGCGGCGGTGATGCCGAGCATCAGCGCCAGCGGCACCGAGAGCAGCGTGGTGATGCCTGCGAGCTCCATTGTGTTGAGCAGGCGTCCGCCAATCAGTGCCGCGACGGGCATATTGTTGGCGTAGGACGTGCCGAGGTCGCCGTGCAGCAGGCCCACGAGCCAGAGCAGGAAGCGCAGGATCGCTGGATCGTTGAGATGCATGGCCTCGCGCAGACCGGCGACCGCTTCGGGGGTCGCCGCCTGGCCGAGCAGGATCGACGCGGTGTCGCCAGGCAGCATACTGGTGGCGAAGAAAACCGCGAACAGGACGATCAGAAGGGTGACGACCGCGATCGCCAGCCGCTTCAACACGAGGTTCAGAACCCCAGACGTCATGGAAGCGCTCCTGCGGTTGCGTTCGGCCAAGCCAAGTTGCGCAATAGGTGCCGGGGACCGGCTGTCCGGTCCCCGGTAGGACCCTCTCAGGCTTCGAGCCACAGGTGTTCGGCCATTGCGTAGCCCATCATGCCACCAAGCGGGTTCGCCTCCAAACCCTTCACCTTGCTGGATAGGGCATCGACGTTGGAAATGTAGGCCGGGATGATGGTGCCCGCCTCCTCGGAGACCATGGCCTGCATCTGGTTGTAGATTTCCTTGCGCTTGGCCTGGTCGAGCGAGCCGCGCGCCTCGATCAGCAGCTTGTCGAACTTCGGGGACTTGTACTGGCTCTCGTTCCAGGGCGCGTTGGAGGCATAAAGGAGCGAGAACAGGATGTCCGGTGTCGGGCGCGGATTGATATTGCCGAAATGGACCGGCGCTTTGAGCCAGTAATTGTCCCAGTAGCCGTCTGCCGGGACGCGCTGCACGTCGAGCTTCATGCCGATGTCGGCGCCGGCGGCCTGGATGATGACAGCCATGTCGATCGACGAGGTCGCGGCGTCGGACGCGACCACCGGGATTGACTGGCCGAGCAGGCCCGCCTTCTGGAAGTGGAACTTCGCCTTGTCGGGGTCGAAAGCCTTCGGCTTAAGGTCGGCATTGTGGAAGATGTTCGCCGGCGAGACAGGCTGGTCGTTGCCGATTTCACCGAGGCCGCGCAGTGCCGATTTGACGATCTGCTCGCGGTTGACGAGATACTTCATGCCGGCCACGAAGTCGGCCTTGTTGCCCGGGTCCATGTCGAGCCGGATGTTGAGATCCGTATAGTTGCCCGAAGTCGTCTTCGAGAGTTCAAAGCCCGGCTGGCCCCCGATGAGCTTCATGGCGCGCGGATTGATCGAGGCCGCGAAATTGATGTCACCGGAAAGCAGGGCGTTGACGCGGGCACTGTCGTCGCTGATGGCGATGAACTCGAAGGAGTCCAGATAGGGCTTGCCCGACTTCCAGTAGTTCTTGTTCTTGGTGACGACGGACCGCACGCCCGGTTCGAACGTCTGCAGCACGAAGGCGCCGGTGCCGTTGCCCTTGGAGAAGTCGGTGGTGCCGTCGGCGACGATCATGAAGTGATGCAGCGAAAGGATGGTCGGAAGGTCGGCGTTCGGGTCGGCGAGCGTGATCTCGACGGTCGATTTGTCGACCGCCTTGAAGCCGGTCATCTGCGCGGCGATCTTGGCGACCTTGGAGCCGACCGCTTTGTCGAGATGGCGCTTCAGCGAGAAGACGACGTCGTCGGCGGTGAGGTCCTTGCCGTCGTGAAAGGTAACGCCCTTGCGTAGCTTCACGGTCCAGGTCTTGGCGTCCTTGCTGTCGAAACTCTCGGCCAGTTCCATCTGCGTGACGCCGTCCTTGTCGAGGAAGGTGAGGCGGTTGTAGAGCGAGCAGCAGCGGACATAGTCGGTGGAGAGCGACGCCTTTGCCGGGTCGAGCGTATCGGCGGTCGAGGACGACCAGCCGGCCGCCTTCAAATTTCCGCCGGAAACAGGCGTGGCGGCGACGGCTTGGGTCGCTCGTCCGAGCACCAAGCTGCCCGCGGCAACCGCGGCGCCGCCGGCCAGCAGCATCTTGAGGAGTTCGCGGCGGCTCGCGCCCCGCCGAATGGCGCTTTCGACCATGGCATCGTCTGCGCTGGTCCAGTTGGTGATCTTGTCGGTCATGTCATTCCCCTTTCTGTTGATTTCTCGGTCCGGATGCCCGTCTTGCCGCGCGCTTTCCGGCATGGCTTAGGTTCGTTCCTTCAGGCTTTCCCGCACGGCCGCCGCCAAGGCTGCCATCGAGGTGAAGTGGTGGTCCGGCACGGTGAAGCGCTCAGGCTCGATCGTGCCGCCATAGCCGTTCTGCGCATGCCGGCGCTCGATCCAGCAATTGGTCATGCCAAGCGCCCGGGATATGCCGATGTCGTGGTACTGGCTTTGCGCGACGTGCAGGATGTCGTCCTTGCTGTCGCCACGGACAGCCACGAAGTCGAAGACCTTCTGAAAAAAGGCCGGGTCGGGTTTCTCGGTGCCTGTATCGTCTGCCGTGAAGGTGGCGAAAAAGGGCAATCCGAGCTGCTTTTCGAAATGTTCGAGCGCCCAGCGCCGTGCATTTGTCATGGCGATCAGTCTGTGCGACTTCGCAAGGTCTGCCATTGCCGCCGCGCTGTCGGGGAAGCCTTTCCAGAGCTTGGCAGAATCCCGCAGACGGATGCCGTATTTCTCCTCGGCCGGCAGGCCGAGCTGCGGCGCGATGACCCCGTAGACACGAACGAGATCGTCGGGAAACAGGCCTGCATCGGGCATGTAGCGGGCCTGCCGGTAAAGGGCCAGCGCCTCTTCGCCGTCGATCGAGACGCCGGCCTCGGCGGCAATGCCAGCCAGGCAGGTCGTAATGCCGCCTTCAAAGTCGATCAGCGTGCCGACCACATCGAAGGTCATGTATTTGAATTTGCTAAAGCCCCTGGCCAAGACTGGCTCTCCTCTGCGCTGCCGAAATGCATGTGCTGAACAGAACAAAATTCCGTGCTGCCCGGGGCGTCGGCCGTTTCCGAAGGCCCGGAAAATCGGGCTTTCTGGCCTTGTCTTAGCTGCAGTCTGGCACTTCCCTCGCGCTGGATTTGCCGAAAAGGCGCAAGTGCGCGGCACAAAATTGCGAAATCGTCTGCCCCGGCGATATTTCGAAACCCGACATATTTCGCTGCCCCTCATGCCAGAGCTTGGCGGACATCGGGATCGTCCAGCGTCTGGTCCAGCGTTCGGCGCGTGCGGTCGATGATCGCATCGATATCGCTGTCGGTACAGCACAGCGGCGGCGCGTAGCCGAGGACTCCATGCGCGAAGGCGCGGATGATCAGGCCATTGTCCCACGCCCTGTCGAAGACCCGCCGCGCCGGCATGGCCGAGGCCGGAAGCGGCGTCTTCTTCTGCTTGTCGGTCACCAGCTCTACTGCGGCAAGCATGCCACGACCGCGCACCTCGCCGACGAGCGGATGATCCCTCAGGCCGGCCAATCCCGCCATCAGGCGTGCGCCGGCCTTGATGCCGTTCTCCAAAAGTCCATTCTCATAGAGCTTCAACACTTCGAGCGCGACGGCGGCGCTGACGGGATGGGCGGAGTAGGTGTAGCCGTGACCGACCGCCGAAGCGCCCGCGCCATCGGCGATCACGTCGTAGACATGGTCGGCCATGAACACCGCGCCCATCGGAACATAGCCCGAGGTCAGGCCCTTGGCCGTCGTCATGAGATCGGGAACGATGTCCTCTTCCGTGCAGGCGAACAGTGGTCCCGTGCGGCCGAACCCGGTGATCACCTCGTCGGCGATGAACAGGATGCCGTACGCCCGGCAAAGTTCGCGGATCGCCTTGATCCAGCCTTTCGGGGGGACGATGACACCGCCCGAGCCCTGGATCGGCTCAGCATAGAAGGCGGCGACCCGCTCCGGCCCAATCTCCTCGATCTTGGTCTTCAACGCGGTGAGCGAGGCTGCGATGATCGCGTTCCCGTCTTCGCCGGCCGGGTTTCGATAGGGATAGGGGGACGGAATCTTGTGCTGCCATTCAAAAGGGATGCCGAAGCCGGCGTGAAAAGCGGGCAGCGCGGTCAGGCCGGCACCGACCACCGACGATCCGTGATAGCCCTGCTCGATCGAAATGAACTGGTCGCGCTGCGGCTCGCCCTTGGCGTTCCAGTAGTAGCGGACGAAACGGATCGTGCTGTCGACCGCGTCCGATCCGCCGAGCGTGAAATAGACGTGATTGAGATCTCCAGGCGCACGCTCGGCCAGCTCCGAGGCGAGGCGGATGGCCGGTTCCGAGCCGAGATCGAAATAGGCGGTAGCGTAGGGAAGTTCGCGCATCTGCCGTGCCGCCGCCTCGACGATACTGTCATGACCGTAGCCTGCGTTGACGCACCACAATCCTGCGAAACCGTCGACGAGCTGCTTGCCGGACGCATCGGTCACGGTCGCACCCTTTGCCGATTTCAGCACACGCACGCCAAGCGCCTCGTGGCCGCGATATGACGAAACCGGATGAATAAGATGGGCGCGGTCGAGTTCGATCAGGGAATTGGCGAGCATTGATACCTCCGGCTAGAGCATGACGCCGAAAAGCGTGAAGCGGTTTTCGGACGACATCATGCTCTATCCCTTTGATTTAGAGCCGGATTCAGACTTCGGATCGACTCGATCCGAAATCATCCGGCTCTAGCCGAGCGCCTGGTTGGCGAGTGCGTAAACTTTTGGCCGCGCCTGTGCCGCGTCCGGCCTGGACGGACGGTCCATGGTCACGCCGCCGCCGACATGGGCGAGGCCGATTTCCGTGAGCCAATCGGCGATGCCGCTCCTGCTGTCGGTATCCACGCGCAGGAAGGCACCGGGGCGCGACGCGGCGAAAAAGCTGATCAGGCTCTTGGCGTCCTCGACACTTCCGGCGATCACGGGGCCGATCACCTCGCCGCGTCCAAACGGGCGGATCGCCGCATAGGCCTCGATGGCGCCGTTGCGGCGGACGACGGCGAATTCCCCGCGCTCGGCAAGCGCATCGATCAGAGCTTCACGGTCCGCGCCATAGGCGTCGCGGTCCATCGCCTTGATTTCCGGCAGGTCGACGGTGGCCGCGGCCTCCACCCCGGCAGGCGCATCGAGTTCCGCGACATGGCCCTGATGCTGCACGACCGTGCCGGAGGGCACAAAGCCCAGTCTCTCGTAGAGAGGCATGCCCTCCCGCGTCGCGACAAGTCGCAGCGGACGATCTTCGGCAAGGGCGAACGCCTGTTCCATCAGCCGGCGACCGAGCCCTTTGCCTCGCACATTCCTGTCGACAATCACCATGTTGATCATGGCGCATTCATCGCCATAGGGTGTGACCAGGATGGTCCCGGTGACCTGGCCGTGGTCGCCGAGCGCGACCGCGCCGCTGGAGAGTTGCAACGCCATCTGCCAGTCCTGCGGACGATGCGGCCAGTTCTCCTGACGCGAAAGCGCCACCGCGCCCTCGATATGGTCCGGCCCGAACGCTCGGAGTTCGATCTCTTCCTGCTGCATGAGGCACCCTTCCGTCTGCCGTAAGTCTCGACCATCGGCGCGCCGCAGATCGTCTGAAGGCGCTGGCTTCGGCGACATCTTTCGCCGTAGCGTAAGCGGTGCGCCGCATCTTGTGCTGGCGCCGCCCGTGGCGGATGCGCTTCAGGTCGAGGAAGGCAGGCCCATTGACCGTCGGGATGCTACAGCGTGCCAAACCAGCAGGCGGATACGAAACTTTCTGCTTTCGGGAAGGCTATTTCGGTCAGGTGGCTCGCCGCCTGCCAGCCTATGATGAAATACGTCCCAACGCGGAAGTGCTTCCACCGGAGATCGACGGACATGGCTTCTTTCAGGCCCAAATATATCACCTTCGACTGCTATGGCACGTTGACCTTCTTCCAGATGGCGGAAGCGGCGCGCGACCTCTATGGCAGCCGGCTCGACGAGCCGCGCATGCAGGAGTTCATCAAGAACTTCGCGGCGTACCGGCTCGACGAGATCCTGGGCGACTGGAAGCCCTATGCCGACGTCGTCCACAACGCGCTCGAGCGCACCTGCAAGCGTAATGGCGTTGCCTTCAGCTCCGACGACGCCAAGATGGTCTATGAGCGTGTGCCGACCTGGGGGCCTCACGCGGATGTCCCGGCCGGCTTGGCAAAGGTCGCCAAAGAAATTCCGCTGGTCATCCTGTCCAACGCCATGAATGCGCAGATCATGTCCAACGTCGAGAAGCTCGGCGCGCCCTTCCATGCCGTCTATACGGCCGAGCAGGCACAGGCCTACAAGCCCCGCTTCAAGGCCTTCGAATACATGTTCGATAGGCTGGGCTGCGGCCCGGAGGACGTTCTTCACTGCTCGTCCTCATTCCGCTACGACCTGATGTCGGCGCACGATCTCGGCATCAAGAACAAGGTCTGGGTCAACCGCGGTCACGAACCGGCCAACCCCTATTACGGCTATGTCGAGATATCGGACATTTCGGGCCTTCCAGGCGTGGTCGGTCTCTAAAACAGGCGGATTGCCGATGAAGCTGGTCTCCTACTGGCACGACACAGCCCCCGTATTTTCCGGCGCGACGCAAGGCCCGGTCGAGGGGCACTACGATGCCGCCATCATCGGCGGCGGCTTCACCGGTCTCGCCGCCGGGCTCCAATTGGCGAAGGCCGGCGCCAAGGTGGCGGTGCTGGAAGCGGAGCGCGTGGGCTGGGGGGCATCCGGGCGCAATGGCGGGCATCTGAACAACGGGCTTGCCCATAGCTACCTCTCGGCCAAGGCGGAGCTCGGCAAGGACCGCGCCATCGCGCTCTACCGGGCGCTCGACGACTCCGTCGATACCATCGAGGCGCTGATCGCCGAGGAGGGCATCGATTGCAATTTCCGCCGCGCCGGCAAGCTCAAGCTCGCCTCCAAGCCGCAGCATTTTGCATCGATCGCCCGTAACTTCGAAGCCCTCCATGCCGAGGTGGATCCGGACACGGCGCTGCTGTCGGTAGACGATCTGAAATCCGAAATCGGTTCGCCTTTCCATGGCGCGATGCTGTCGAAGAAGAGCGCCATGATGCATATGGGCCGCTATGTGGCCGGGCTGGCCACGGCGGCTGTCCGTCACGGCGCAATTATCCATGAGAACGCGGCGGTGACGGATCGCAAGCAGGTGGGAAAAAGGCATGAGTTGACCACGTCGCGTGGCCGCATCAGCGCCGACAATGTGCTGGTGGCGACCGGCGCCTATACCACGCCTGACTTCGGCTATTTCCGCCGCAGGATCATCTCCGTCGGCAGCTTCATCATCGCCACGCGGCCGTTGAGCGACACGGAGATCGCCGCGATCATGCCGGGCAACCGCACTTGCGTGACCTCGATGAACATCGGCAACTACTTCCGGCTTTCGCCCGACAATCGCCTGATCTTCGGCGGCCGCGCACGCTTCTCGGCGACATCGGACCAGCGCTCCGACGCCAGGAGCGGCCAGATATTGCAGGCAAGCCTGGCCACGATCTTCCCGCAACTCGCCAGGGTCGAGATCGACTATTGCTGGGGCGGGCTGGTCGACATGACCAAGGACCGCTTTCCGCGGGCCGGCTACCATGACGGGGAGTGGTACGCGATGGGCTATTCCGGCCACGGCGCGCAGCTTTCCACCCATCTCGGCATGGTCATGGCCGATGCCATGCTCGGCCGCGACGACCGCAATCCGCTGAAAGGACTCGAGTGGCCTGCCATCCCAGGCTATTCGGGCAAGCCCTGGTTCCTGCCTATTGTCGGCCTCTACTATAAGGCGCTCGACCGGATCCAGTGACCTCCGATCCGGCCCGGCCTCGGCAAAAATCGCCTCAGCCGAGCCCGCCGATGTGAAAGCTCTTCATCTCGAGATATTCCTCTATGCCGGCCTGCGCGCCTTCGCGCCCGAGGCCGGACTGCTTGACGCCGCCGAAGGGCGCCACCTCCATCGAGACCGAGCCGGTGTTCAAGCCCACCATGCCGAACTCCAGCGCTTCGCCGACGCGCCAGGCGCGTTTCAAATTTTCCGTGTAGAAGTAAGAGGCAAGCCCGTAGGGCGTGCCGTTGGCCAGCGCGATCGCTTCCTCTTCCGTCTCGAAACGGAAAAGCGGTGCGACCGGGCCGAAGGTCTCCTCGTCGGCAAGCTGCATGTCGTTCGTGGCGCCGGTTAGCACTAGCGGCGCGACATATTGCAGGCCCTCCGGCAAAGCCGGCTTCTGCGTGACGATCTCGGCACCCTTGGCGAGCGCGTCCTCGACGTGGCGGTTGATCTTCTCGACCGCCGCCATGTTGATCATCGGCCCGATCGCGATGCCGGGCTGCGTGCCGGGCCCCACCGTCATGGCGTTGACACGGGCGGTGAGCTTCGCGGCGAAGGTTTCATAGACGCCAGCCTGGACAAGGATGCGGTTGGCGCAGACGCAGGTCTGGCCGCCATTGCGGAATTTCGAGACGAGTGCGCCCTCGACGGCGAGATCGAGATCGGCGTCGTCGAAAACGATGAAGGGTGCGTTGCCGCCGAGTTCTAGACTCAAGCGCTTCACGCTGTCGGCCGCGCCGCGCATGAGCAGCGAACCGACTCGCGTCGAGCCGGTGAAGGAGATCTTGCGAACCGTCTCGTTCGCCATGATCTCGTTGCCGATCTCGGCCGGCATGCCGGTGACGATGTTGATGACGCCGGGGGGGATGCCGGCCCGTTCGGCGAGCACGCCGAGCGCCAGTGCCGAATAGGGCGTGAACTCGGACGGCTTGATCACCACCGTGCAGCCGGCGGCCAGCGCCGGCGCGACCTTGCGGGTGATCATCGCGTTGGGAAAGTTCCACGGCGTGATGATGCCGCAAACACCGACCGGCTCCTTCAGCACGATGATGCGGCGGTCTGATGTGGGCGAGGGGATGGTGTGGCCGTTGATGCGGCGCGCTTCCTCGGCAAACCATTTGACGAAGGATGCGCCGTAGCGGATCTCGCCCTTGGCCTCGTCCAGGGGCTTGCCTTGTTCCGTCGTGAGGATCAGCGCCAGATCGTCAAGATACGCCAGCATCAGGCCATGCCATGCTTCCAGGAGCGTCGCGCGTTCGGCGTTGGTCTTCTTCCTCCAGTCCCGATAGGCGGAAGCCGCGGCCTCTATCGCCGCACGGGTCTCCGTACCGGCCATGTCGGGCACCGTGCCGATCGCCGACTGGGTCGCCGGGTCGAGCACATCGACCGTTTTGCCGGAGCCGGCAGCGACCCACTTACCGTCGATCAGGCCGGCTTCGCGGAAGAGATCTTCGTCTTTCAGGCATTTCATCGAAAACGACCTTGCAATCAGGAGAGTGCTGTCACGACGGCGGCCGTGATGGTCTCCGTTCTGTCTTTGCCAGTAGTGGTGCCAATGCCGAGCGCGGTTGTCGCTTCGATGGCTTTCATGATGCGGCGGGCGGCGGCTGTTCGCCGAGATGTTCCAGCATCATCGCGCCGGACCATATGGTGGCGATCGGGTTGGCGATGCCCAGATGCGCGATGTCGGGCGCGGAGCCGTGCACCGGCTCGAACATGGACGGCGCCGAGCGGTCGGGGTTGATGTTGGCGGAGGCGGCGTAGCCGAGCCCGCCCTGGATCGCCGCGCCGATGTCGGTGAGGATATCGCCGAACAGGTTGGAGGCGACGATCACGTCGAGGCTCTCCGGCGCCATGATCATGCGCGCGGCCAGCGCGTCGACATGATAGCTGGTCACAGCGACGTCAGAGTACTCCGCAGCCAGCTTTCGCGTGATCTCGTCCCAGAACACCATCGAGTATTTCTGCGCGTTGGACTTGGTGACGGAGGCCAGCTTGCAGCGCCGTGTCCGCGCCTGCTCGAAACCGAAGCGCAGGATGCGCTCGACGCCGGCGCGGGTGAAGATCGAGGTCTCCACGGCGACCTCGTCCAGAGTGCCTTGATGCACACGCCCCCCGGCGCCCGAATATTCGCCTTCCGTGTTCTCACGAATGCACAAAATGTCGAAGCTCTCGGCTCGCAGCGGCCCTGTCACACCCGGCAGCAGGCGGTGCGGCCGGATGTTGGCATATTGCACGAATGCCTTGCGGATCGGCAGCAGCAGGCCGTGAAGCGAGACGGAATCTGGCACCTCCATCGGCCAGCCGACCGCGCCGAGCAAGATGGCGTCAAAGCCGCGCAAGGTTTCGATGCCGTCCTCCGGCATCATACGCCCAGTGTCCTTGTAGAACTTGCAGGACCAGGGGAAATCGGTCCCGGCCAGGGCAAAGCCTGCGTGCCTGGCCGCCGTCTCCAGCACAGGCCAGGCGGCGGCGGTCACATCGCGGCCGATGCCGTCACCGGGGATCAGGGCGATCGAATAGGACTTCATCGGCATCTCTCTAGAGGCTGATCAGGACGCTCTTGGTCCTGCGATTGGCGAGATAGGCCTCGCGGCCGAGGTCCTTGCCGATGCCGGAACGCTTGTAGCCGCCGGTCGGCAGGATATGGTCGCGCGAGCGACTGTAACGGTTGACCCAGACGGTGCCCGCCTCGAGCTTGCGCGCGAAGCGGATGGTGCGGGACAGGTCGGAAGTGAACAGGCCGGAAGCCAGCCCGTAGGTCGAATGGCTGGACAGCGCCAGCGCCTCTTCCTCGGTCTCGAAGGTCTGCACCGTAAGGACCGGGCCGAAGATTTCCTCGACAATTGCAGGATTGGACTGGTCGACACCTCCAATCAGCGTCGGCTCGTAGAAATAGCCGGCGTGGTCCATCATGTTGCCGCCGGTCAGGCATTCGCCGCCGGCCTCGACCGCTGCCCGCACGATACCGCCAATACGCGCCCGCTGTCGTTCGGAGATGATGGGGGAGTACTGCGTCGTCGCATCCCAGGTCGGGCCAGGCCGGGCCGCCTTCATCTTTCCCAGGATGGCGGCCGTCAGCCTGTCGGCCACGCTCTTCTCGACGATCAGGCGCGTGCCGGCCACGCAGGCCTGGCCAGCGTTGAAGGTGACGCTGCCGGCGATTGCGATGGCCGCCTTGTCGAGATCGGCATCGGCAAAGACGAGCTGCGGGCTCTTGCCGCCGAGTTCCAGCGTCATCGGCTTGACGCCGGTGCGGGCGACATTCTCCATGATGGCCGATCCGGCGCGGGTCGAGCCGGTGAAGGAGACCTTGGCGATGTCGGGATGACCGGTCAGCGCCGTGCCGGTCGTCGGACCATCGCCCAGGACCACGTTGACGAGCCCAGCCGGCAGGCCAGCCCTAACAGCGAGCTGCGCGATGTAGACGGTCGAGAACGGCGTCATCTCGGAGGGCTTCAGCACAACCGCGTTGCCCGCCGCCAGTGCCGGGCCGAGCTTCCACCCGGCCATCGACAGGGGAAAATTCCAGGGCGTGATCGCACCAACCACGCCATAGGGCTCGCTCATGATCATGCCGAGACTGCCGTCGTCGGTCGGCGCCAAGTCGCCGCCTTCCTTGTCGGCGAATTCGGCAAAGAAACGGATCTGCTCGGCGGTAATGGCGATGTCGCCGGCGACAAGCTGGCCGACGGGTCGGGTCGAGCACAGCGCCTCGATCCTCGCCAACGTTGCCGCTTCCGCTTCGATCAGATCGGCCCAGGCCTGGAGTGCCTTGGTGCGCTCACGCGGCCGGACGCCGCCCCAGTTGCTGGCCTTCAGTGCCGCTTTGGCGCTCTCCACCGCACGGTCGACCATGTCTATGCCGGCCACGGGACAGGCAACATATGATTTGCCATCCGACGGGCGGCGTATCTCGATCCCGTCCTCAGCCGAGATCAACTCCCCGCCGATGAAATGACCGACGGGAAGGGGGATCGTATCGGGATCGAAGCTCAGGCTCATCGACAACCACTCTGCGGCATCGGCAGGAGCCTAGCGCGTGCCGGCACGCAGCATGCGCTGTTCGGGGTTCCGCCACCGACGAATGTTGTGTGCTGGGTCCGGGGGACGGCAAAATCTTCCGCGCGGGCCAGCACCTCGCTCGGATCCTGTCATCCCACGGTCACGTAGATCTTGCGCACCGTTTCGATCGTTTTCCAAATACCGGTGAAGCCAGGCTTCATCACGAAGCTGTCGCCAGCGCGGTAGGTCATCGTCGCGCCGGCATCGGGCGTGATTTCTATCACGCCGGAGAGGATGTGGCAGAACTCGAATGTCTCCCCCTTGATCGAGCGCGTTTCGCCTGGGGTCGCTTCCCAGACGCCTGTATGGACGAGGTCGTCCTTGGCGACATCCTGCGCCCAGGTCTTGAAGGCAGGGTCGCCGGCAATCAGCCGCTCAGGCAGCGCCTTGGATTCGCGTGGCGAAAAGCTTGGGTTGGTATCGACGGTTTTGAGCAGCGACATGAGGACGGCCTTTCTGGTTGGACTTCAATAACCGCGCGACCGGTCGACGAGCCCGATCGGCTCGACACCGGCGCGGTGGCGCCTGATGTTGTCGATGACGGCGCGTGCGGCGGTCGCGGGCTGGGTGACGCTGGCGACATGCGGAGTGAGGAGGATCTTCGGATGCGACCAGAACGGATGGTCCGCGGGCAGGGGTTCAGGATCGGTCACGTCGATCATCGCCGCTGAAAGGCGGTCGCGGTCGAGTGCGGTGACAAGCGCGGCGTGGTCGAGCTGTGGCCCCCGACCGGTGTGGACGAGAGCCGCGCCTTCGGGCAGTTTCGCGAACAGGTCGGCATCGAGGAAGCCGCGGGTGTCCTCGGTCAGCGGCAGCAGGCAGATCAATATGTCGCTGGCCATGAGCATCCTCTCCAGCCCGATCTCGCCGTGATGGCAGGTCACGCCTTCGATCTGCCGCGGCGAGCGGCTCCAGCCGGCGAGGGGAAACCCGAAGGGCTTCAGCCGGTCAAGGACGGCCTGGCCGAGCTGTCCGAGGCCGAGCACGCCGATCCGGCGCGATCCAGCCTGGAGTTGCAGGACGTCACGCCATTCGCCGGCGCGCTGCTGCGCCAGATAGGCCGGCAGGTTGCGGTGCAGGGCAAGTACGGCCAGCGTCACATATTCCTGCATCATGCGCACGATGCCCTCCTCGACCATGCGCACGATCTTCACCTTCCCGGGCACCGCCTCGAGGCGAAACTGGTCGACACCAGCGCCGATTGAAAACAGGACTTCCAGGTTCCTGTAGCGGGCGAGGTTCTCCGGCACCGTCCAGGTGATCAGGTAACGCACGGTGTCGGGATCGACTGTCCCAGCATCAATCGCGAAGGGGATGTCCGGCAATTCTTTGGCGAAAGCGTCGGCGAAGACCGCGCCGCGCCGCGCATCGGAATTGAACAGGAATGTCATTTCCGGTTCCCCTTCAGGCCGTGCAACGGACACCCAGCGCTTCGATCATCCGCTGGCAGGCCGTGAGTTCGCTGGCGAGAATATATTCGTCCGGCTTGTGGGCGCGGCCAATGTCGCCCGGGCCGCAGATGATCGCGTCGAAGCCGGCACCCTGGTAGAGCCCGGCCTCCGTGCCGTAGCTGACGGCGGCAAGCGGCGCTTCGCCGGTCAGTGCGTGCAGCAGTCCGGCAAGTGGCGCGCCCGGCGGCAGCGATAGCGCCGGATAGGCGCTCATTGGCTCCCACTCTATCCGAAAGCCTCCGGCCGCGAGTGCTTCGGCCCGCGCCTTGACCGGCGCGAGCAGGCTGGCCGGGTCGACACCGGGTATGGCACGCGCCTCGAGGTCCAGCGTGCAGCTGTCGGGGATGATGTTGACCGACTGTCCGCCCGCGATCACGCCGGCCTGCAGCGAAGAATAGGCTGGCTCGAAGACAGGGTCGAAAGGACCGTGTGTCAGCCGCTCGGCTTCACTCACGGCAGCGGCGAGCACTTCGGACATCGCATGGATGGCGTTGAGCCCGAGATCGGGCCGGGAGGAATGGCCCGACCGCCCCTTGATAATCACGCGGGCGGCCGCCTTGCCCTTGTGGCCACGCACGGCGCGCATGCCGCTCGGCTCGCCGACGATGACGCCGAGCGGCTTCGCGCAAAGGTCGGGAAGCCGGGCGATCAAATGCGGCACGCCGCGGCACCCAATCTCCTCGTCGTAGGAGAAGGCGAGGTGGATCGGCCTGGCAAGGCGCAGCCGCGCCAACGCAGGCACCGCCGCGAGCGCTGCGGCAAGAAAGCCCTTCATATCCGTGGTGCCGCGTCCGTAGAGGCGGTCGCCGTCCGGACGCAGCACGAAAGGGGATGAACTCCACTGCGGCTCGCCAGCGGGAACGACGTCCATGTGGCCAGACAGGATGTAGCCCGGCACATCGGCGGGGCCGATCGTTGCAAAAAGATTGGAGCGGTTACCCTCCGGGCCTGGAAGTAGGGTGACCTTTATTCCGTGCCCCGCGAGGTGGGCCTCGATCCAGCCAACGATGTCATCGTTTGGCTTGCCGGCGACCGATGGAAAGGCGACGAGGCGGTCGAGGATATCGAAGACGTCCATTCCTGCCCTCAAACATTTGGGTGCGCCGATTGGTGCCGTCGACCATAAGCTGCAACAATTCGAAAGAGGATGTGCGGCTTCTTTCGCGATTGCGTGCCGAAAGCGGAAGTGTTTCAGTTGAATCTTGCGTTGATGTGCGGCTTTCTAGCAAATCGTATCGATGGTTTGTTTTAGCGTTGGCAGGAGCATGGGTGGCCTGTGTTTCACTCGTTACGCGGTCTTTCAGAGGCATGGAATTGAAGCCGTCCGGAAGCTTGAAAATCGATGCCTTCTCGATGCGGATCGGCGACATCGAAGGCGTCGAACTCGACCGGTTGCACGCGCACTCTCTATCCGTGGGATGGCCGCATCGCGCCGAGGACTGGCAATTCCTGCGCGAATCGGGACGGGGGTTCGTTGCGCTCGACGAGATCGGCCGGGTGCTCGGCTCGGCCATGTGGTTCCCGCATGGCGACGATTTCGCGACCGTTGGGATGGTCATCACCTCGCCGCGGCTGCAGACGCTGGGAGCCGGCCAGTGGCTGATGAAGCGGGTCTTCGACAACGTGGTCGGGCGCGACTTGCGCCTCAATGCGACCCGGGCGGCAAAGCGGCTCTATCTTTCGCTCGACTTCAAGCCGGAGAAGACCGTCTATCACTGCCATGGGATTGCCCGCGCCGCCACGGCGGCTGGAATAGACAGGGAGTGTGGCGAGTTGCGCCGGCTGGTGGCCGAGCACTTGCCGGCGATCATCGCGCTCGATGCGGTCGGTTTCGGAGTGCATAGAGCGGCACTTGTCGAAAAGCTGTTCGAACAATCTGTTGGCTACGGGCTCTTCGACGAGGGGGCGCTCAAGGCCTTCGCTCTCTGCCGGCCCTTCGGCCGCGGCCATGTCGTCGGTCCGGTCATCGCGGAGCGAGATACCGATGCCATCGCAGTGGTCCGGCCGCACATCGCCGATCATTCGGGCAGTTTCCTCCGGGTGGACACGCATATGGGAAGCGGCGAATTCGCCGCCTTTCTGGCGCACAGCGGAATGCCGGTCTTCGACACGGTACTGACCATGTCGATGGGCAAACGCCTCGCCGATTTTGCGGTCGACGGTGCAGCTTCACCGGTAACTTATGCTCTGGCCAGTCAAACTCTCGGATAGGTCAGCCGAGGATGCGGGCCGTCGCGACTGCCTAAGCTGACGGTATTTTTGCAGGCGGCGTCGGGGCGCAGCCAAACGTCCCGAGGTCTGGAAATCAACCGACCGTCTCCGATAGTTGGTGAAACCCCTAAATTTTTTTGCGACGATTTTCTCTTTAAATCAGAAGCGTAACTTTTTGACGGTCTTCATGTCGGCATTCGCGCGGCGTTGAAAACTATTCGACAGTGAACTCAATAGGTTATATGCAATTTGAGCAATCGGGTGAGAGTGGCAGGTAGTACTGCGGAGTACAATAGAGTAAAATAGCGGGCTCCAGGAAAGTGCTGCTCAGCGATAGACATCGATAGTAGTCGAACGACGCATTTGCTGAAACAACCGCAGTTCAACTGGAATGCGAAGTGCGCAAGGCTTTGTGTGGCAGATATTTGTCCAGTCCCCAGAGCAATAGTCCGAACACCAAGTGCGGCACGAACGACGCCGGAATAAGTTTCGGACCGACATTGAATCCTGCAAGCCCCCACCCCACGAATGGGAAGAAGACCACAAGGATCACCAGCCAAAGTGCTCCGGCGAGCGCCAATGCCGTCGTGAGATCGCGCCGCGAAAAATAGCGTACGAAGATCACCGCCCAGAATGTCACGTAGGCGGCGTGGAACAGCAAGCCTACCGGCAACGGCAGCGACCGGCCCAACAAGGTCTCCGCGAAAGCCAGCGAAGGTGGTTTTGGAAAAGGCGATGCGCCGGCAGCTGTCAGTGCAAGCATCACGATGGCTGTAATCACCGCAATGATCACGCCGATGCCGATGGCTCTCCGCCATGAGCGGCCATTGGCGTTAGTGTTTGTCATCGACTTCCTCCTTCGAGTGTCAAGTGTCGCTCGGCGGCTATCGCGCGATAAGCGCAGCGACAACGATCGGCTCGATGGCCGGCCAGGGCTTCGTGCGGTTTCATTCTCGTTCCCTCTCCTGGCGATCGGTTCTAGCCAGAACATAAGGCCTCAAGTAGCTTGAGGTTCAAGTCCTTTCGAACAAGGAGCCGACGTCATGAAAATAGGCGAACTCGCGCAGCGAACCCGCACGAACGCGCCCACTATCCGCTACTATGAGGAGATCGGGCTGCTACCTGTTCCGGCACGGCGTGCCGGCGGCCAACGGACCTACGACGAGCCCGACCGCAGACGGCTGGCTTTCGTCCGGCAATGTCGCGAGTTCGGATTTCCAATCGAACAGGTCCGCTCGCTGGTCAAGCTGACGGAGGATAGTGACCGGTCGTGCATGGAGGCGCGCTCCATCGCGCAGGTTCATCTCGGCGCGGTACGCGAGAAGGTCGTGGAATTGAAAGGACTGGAACGCACCTTGGCCGATTTCATCGAACGCTGCGATGCAATCTGCTGCGGAGGCCCAGGACCGGACTGCGTGATCCTCAAGGACATGGCGGAGCCGGTGTCCGGCGACGCGCCCCTTACGGGTCGAAGGAAGCGCCGGTGATCAAAACCGCGATTGTCTATGTCGCCGCCGCGTTCTTCGAGATCGCCGGCTGTTTCAGCTTCTGGACGTGCGTTCGCGAAGGGAGGGCGGGTGGTGGCTCGCGCCTGGTGTTACGTCGCTGGCACTGTTTGCATGGCTGTTGACACAGACCGACACCGCCGCTGCCGGGCTAGGCTAGACGCTTAGGCGACGAAGCGGACCACGCCGCCATCCACGCGCAGAGCCGCGCCAGTGGTTGCGGAGGCCTGCTCCGAGCACACATAGACGATCATGTTGGCGACCTCGTCGGTGGTCGCGAAACGCTGGATGAGGGTGGTCGGACGCATAGTCCTCAAGAAGCCTTGTTCGGCTTCCTCTTGCATGATTCCGTTTGCCTCAGCCTGCTTTGCCATGAAGTCACCCAGGATCTCAGACCGGGTAGGTCCCGGCAGGACGGCATTGACGGTGACACCCGTGCCCGCGACCGCCTCGGCAAGACCGCGCGATACCGCGAGTTGCGCGGTCTTGGTCATGCCGTAGTCGAGCATCTCCTTGGGAATGTTGACCGCGGACTCGCTGCTCACGAACACGACGCGGCCCCAGCCCTTCGCCACCATGCGCGGCACGTAGTGACGCGTCATGCGCACGCCGCTCATCACGTTCAGCTGGAACAGGCCAAGCCAGTCCTCGTCGGGGATCTTCGCGATGTCCTCGACGCCGTTGTAGTCCCGGATGTGAGCCGTACCCACATTGTTCACGAGGATATCGGCGTCGGGCGCCTGCGCGAAGAATGTGTCGGCGCCCTCCGCGGTCGACAGATCGGCGGCGACGCCGGAGATCTCGCTGTCCGGGAAAGACTGGCGCATCTGCCGCACCGCCTCGTCGACCCGGGCATTCCCACGGCCATTAATGACGACCGACGCCCCGGCGCGAGCTAAACCCTCCGCGGTGGCGCGGCCGATGCCTGCCGTCGACCCGGTGACGATCGCCGTCCGGCCCTTGAGTTTGATATTCATGTCATTCATCTCCTGTTGTTGTTGTGAGCGGCTAAGGCGATCGATGCGCTGAAGCGCATCGTTCCCCTCGACCGAGAGCCTTGAAACCTGGCCCGTGCGGCCCAGGCTTCAGGACAAATGCACTAACCTGCCTTTTTCGCGACATCCGCCTCCGCCGCGCGGGCGAGGCTTTCGACCCATTTCTGGTGATAGCGGTAGAGCGCACCGGGATGCTTGCGTCCGAGTTCCTCGAGGAACCGGGGGCCTTGCTGTGTCTCCTCGGTCAGCACATGACAACCATTGCTCGTGGGAGTGATGACCCAGCCGTGGTACGCGCTCGAGCCGGTCTCGTCGCCATCGACGGTCGTCGCCCATGCAAGCCTGCGGAAGGGCTCGCATTCCGTCACGACCAGACTCATCGGGAATCCGACCGTCACCCGGCTGTATTTGGCTCCGAGCGCAAGTTCCGGCTCACCGGTCAGGATCTTGACCTGATCCTCGGCAGGAAAGTAGCTCGACCAGTTCTCGGCGTGGGCCAGCAGCCTCCATACCACTTGAGGGGGCGCCTTCGCGTCGATGTCATTGAGCGCATAGATGGCCGACGTTTTGGGATCGTGCTTCTCGGGCCAAATCACACGGTCGTACATCGATTACTGCTCCTTCTTGAACAAATCCTGGAAGATGAGCTGGCCCCAAACACGGCCGCGTGCGTGCACCAGCGCGCCACCCTCGTTGAGCTTTCCCAGCTTGACGGGTGCGAACCCGAGTTGTTTGGCCAAGGCCGCCACGGGAGCGATCGCGTCCTCGTCGTCGCTCGACAGAAAGACGACCCGGTGCCCGCCCTCGACGATCGGATCGGCTGCCAAAGTGGCCGCAATCAGGTGATTGAAGCCTTTCACGAACTTGGCGCCGGTGAACGCCTTCGCGACGAAGGCGGAGGACGGGAGACCGTCCAACTCCTCAGGGGGGACTAACGCGTTCATCGCGTCGATGACCGTCTTGCCTTTCCAACTCGGCAGGGCCTTCGCAACCTCGCGATGCTCGCCGAACGGGACCGCCAAGATGATCATGTCGGCCTCGAGCGCGTCCCGCAACGACTTGGCGACGACCGTGGGTCCAATCGCCCCAGCCTGCGGCGCCAACGCCTCGGGCGGCCGGCGGCTCGCGACGGCCACCTCGATGTTTTTACGGGCAAAGGCGCGGGCGAGGGCCTGGCCTATCTTACCGAATCCTACAATCGCATAGCTCATGATACTTCTCCGATCCATGTTGATATTGGTTCCCCGGCTCTCAACGGCACCGGGTTGTCTGTTCCCGCCGATCAGCCGCTTCCCGCGATCCGGCGCGATTTCAGATCGCCGAGAATCCTCCGTCGACAGACAACTCCAGCCCATTCACGAAGCTCGAATCGTCTGAAGCCAGAAACAGCGCGGCCGCCGCAATTTCCTCGGGACGCCCCATCCTTCCCCGCGGGATCAGGGATTCGAACATCCGCTTCGCCTCCTCGGTGAGAACTTGGTCCTGCATCGGTGTGGCGATCGGCCCCGGGTGCAGCACGTTCACCCGGATATTCCTGCTCTTCAGTTCGTTGAGCCACCCGCGTGCGAATGCCTGCAACGCCGCCTTGCTCGCCGCATACACGCTGTAACCAGGAAAACCTTTCGCCGAAGCCACTGATCCGGTCATGAAGATCGATCCGCCATCGTTGAACAGCGGCAACGCCTTCTGAACCGTGAACAGCGTGCCGCGCGTATTCAGGCCGAAGGTCGCATCGAAATGCTGCTCGGTAATCTCGCCCAGTGGGACGGCTTCGCCCGTGCCGGCGCTCGCATACAGGACATCGATCTTGCCTTTTTCCCGCTTGACCGTGTCGAACAGGCGGTCGAGGTCGTCGAGATTGGCCGCATCGCCGCGCACGCCGGTCACGTTCCGGCCAATCAGCCTGATGGCCTCGTCCAGCGCCTCCTGCCTCCGGCCCGTGATGAAAACGTAGGCGCCTTCTTCGACGAACCGCTTGGCGCTCGCCAGCGCCATGCCGCTCGATCCGCCTGTGACGACTGCAACTTTACCGTCTAGCTTTCCCATGACTTCTCCTTTTGTGATGTCGGACAGCATCTGCCTCCGAGAACCTCGAAATGGGTCCGCCGGCGTCAGTTGTTGAGTGAGGAAGCGCGCACATCGGTGGTGCAAAATCGATCCGGCTGGACGACTGACGCCGTGCCGCGACGATCGGTATCAGTCGTTCGGAATTGGGTCGCGCTCGTCGATATAAGCTATGATGGCGGCCGTACTGCTGTACGATGCGTTCGATACGGACTTTGGAAAGCGCACCACGCGGTGCGGGATTGCACCATGATCGACTGGGATGACATTCGCCACTTTCTTGCCGTCTCGCGTGGAGGCTCGGTGCGGGCCGCCGCCGAGCGCCTCGGTGTGAACCACTCGACCGTGCTGCGACGCGTCGCCCAACTTGAGGAACGCCTCGGGGCGCAGATGTTCGAAAAGCTGCCTTCGGGCTACCGCCTGACGGCTGCGGGCGAGGAGGTCCTCGAGTTCGCGGACCAGATGGAAGCGTCGTCGCACTTGCTGGAGACGCGCGTCTTCGGGCGCGACGAGAGCGTGCGCGGGCTTCTGCGGGTGACGCTGGCACCGCCCCTCGCGACACACCTGCTGATGCCGGATTTCGCCGATTTCGCGCGTCTGCATCCGGACATCGAGATGGAAATCTTGTCGGCCGGCGAACTGGCAAATCTGACCAATCGAGAGGCCGACGTGGCGATCCGCGTCGTCTACGACCGCAAAACCCTGCCGCTCAATCTTCACGGCCTGAAAGGACCGGAGCTGTTCGGCGGCGTCTACATGTCCCGCGATCTACTGGCTGCGTGGCGAGCGGGGGCGCCGGACCCCATCCGGTGGATCGTCATAAGCATTCATGGAATTCCGGATTGGGCCCGCGAGGGTGAGGTTCGCACCACGGGGGTTCCGTTCAGGACCACGGACAGCGAGGCGCAGATCGTTGCGGTACGGCAAGGGCTCGGGATCACGACGCTGCCGTGCTTCGTCGGAGATGCCGACCCCCTGCTGGCGAGGGTGCCGGGCACCGACCTGCACATGTATGGAACGCTCTGGCTTCTCACGCAGGGGGAGACACGCAAGACGAAGCGCGTGCGGCTCCTCACGGAATTCGTATCCCGCAGGCTCGCCGCATACGCTCCGCTTCTCACAGGGCTGTCCATGTCGCGCGACTAGACGATGAGGGTGGTGAAATCCGTCGCGACAAGGCTGTTCGTAAATGTCCGGACGGCTTCCGCGAGAAGTTCTTCGTCGCGATAGCGGCCGGAGATGTGGGTAAGAACGAGCTGCTTTACATCGCTGGTCGCTGCCAGCGAAGCTGCCTCCGCAGCTGTCAGATGTCCGTAGTTGCGCGCCATCGTTGCATCTCGTTCGAGGAATGTGGCTTCGATGACCAGCAGGTCGGCGCCGCTCACCTGGTCGGCCAATCCATTGGTGGTTTCGACGTCGCCTACAATGATCAGTTTCTTGCCAGCTTCGGGTGGTCCGAGGACGGCTTCGGGTGCAATCATTCTGCCGTCGGGGAGAGAAATCGAGCGGCCTTCGGCCAGGTCCTTCCGGATCGGACCGTCTGGCACGCCCAGAGCCACCAAGCGGTCGGGACGGAGGTGACGACGCGCCGGCGTCTCGAAGATGAAGCCGTAGCTGCCGGTGTCGCGATGGCGAACTTGAAAGCAGTCGACCGTGAACTCATCCACCTCGAACACGCGTCCGGGAACGAGCGGCACGAGTTGCAGCGGGATCGGCGCGCGTCCCTCACCCCAAAGGCCAGCGAGCATGCGGGCGACGACGTCGAGAGTGTCGGCGCTGCCATGAATGGTCACAAGGTCCTCGCTCTGCCGGAGCCGAAGCGTCGAGAACAAGCCCGGAATCCCGAGCACATGGTCGAAATGCGCGTGCGTGAGGAGCAGGCGATCAAGTCGCCTGAATCCGGCGCCGCTGCTCAGAAGCTGACGCTGGGTGCCTTCCCCGCAATCGACCAGCACCCGTTGACCGCCGGCTTCAATGAGCAGCGCCGGGTGGTTGCGCTCGGCCGAGGGCACGCTGGCCGAGGTGCCAAGGAAGACAAGCCTGAAGGTCATGCGAGCAGTCTACCTCGCGGGCAACGAGACCTCAAAGCGAGCGAAAGAGCGGTCGTGGACAGGCTTCGCGTACGCGCGCCAGTCATCGGATGCAAACGCCACAAAGCGCCATACGGCAGCGGCGCACCCTCCCTGAGGTTCACTCGTGAGGGTTCCTCCCAGGCGTCGCTTTGCTTCAGGCAGCCGCAGCCTCGATCCGCACCGGGATCAGTATGATCAATCGCTATCGCGCGCAATTAGCTCCAGCGGCCAGACCTCGCGCATGATGCGCGGGCCCTCCGCGCCGGCGAAGGCAGGAAGCGACGCCAGCAGCATTTCGGCGAGCCGCCGTCCCATCGGCTGCAGCGCCGGGCGGAAAGCAGTCAGCGCCGGCGAGAAATAGCGGCAGAGCGGCGTATCGACGATGACGGTCACCGCCATGTCGTGACCCGGCTTGATGCCCATCTCGGCCAGCGCCTTGCAGCCGCCAAGCGCCATGGCGTCATTGTTGAAGATGATGGCGGTCGGCGGGTCCTTGCAGCGCATCACCCGCGGTGTCACTTCGTAGCCCCCGGCCTCGTTGATGAAGCCGTCGGCGATCAGACCGGGATCGACGGCGATGCCATGCCTGCGCAAGGCCTTGCGATAGCCGTCGACGAACAGATAGCCGAAATTGAGATCGAGCGATGGGCGGATGGCGGCGATGCGGCGATGGCCGCGCGCCACCAGCCGGTCGACCGCGTCGGCGCCTGCTTTTTCGAAATCGAGATCGAGCGAGGGATAGGTCTTGTCGCCGGAGCGGCTGCGACCGAGCGTGGCGAAGGGGAAGCCGGCCTGGGTGAGATAGTCGATGCGTTCGTCCTCGCGCCGCGTCCAGGCCAGCACCACCGCGTCGGCACGACGCGTCTCGACGACACGCCGCAGGCGCTCCTGCTGATAGTCGCCCGGCGCGCCCATCACCACGATCAGGTCAAGCCCGCTTTCGGCGAGCCGGCCTTGCAACCCAGTCAGGAACGGAATGAAGAACGGCTCGCCATATTCCTGGTCGCCCGGATGCGGCTGCAGCATGAAGGCGATCGAACGAGTGGCGCCTTGCCTGAGACTGCGGCCGGACTGGTTCGGCGAATAGTTGAGAGCCCTGGCCGCCTCGAGCACGCGCTGGCGCGTGTCGGCATTGACGTCGGCGCGACCGTTCAGCGCCCGCGATACCGTGCCGATCGAAATGTTCAGGTGACGGGCAAGGTCGTGAATGCTGGACGCCAAGTGACTGTTTCTCCCCATGCTTGGCTAGCACCGGTGGCCGCCCGGGCCAAGGCGCAACGACGATTTTCGTGGGCTGCCGATTGACATTCTACGCCTTCGGGTGTGTTCTCGTAAACGTTTACGGAGAAACGTTTGCGGTAATGCCGTGAACGCCGGGACGATCGGCCTGGAGGGGCCGAGAGGGAGGAGTGCTGGATGATCGACGCCGTCCTGGTCGGCTGCGGAGCGATGAGCAAGGCCTGGCTCGATGCCGCGCGGCGGATCGATGGGCTTGCCATTGTCGGCCTTGTCGACCTCGATGCCGACAGGGCGAAGGCGAGGGCGCGAGAATACGACCTCGGTGGTGCCGTCATCGGCACCAGCCTCGACGCCGTGCTCGACCAGACCCGACCGCAAGCGGTGTTCGATGTAGTGGTTCCCGCCGCCCGGCGCGACGTTGCGTTTTCCGCCTTTGCCCATCATTGCCATCTGCTGACGGAAAAGCCGCTCGCCGATAGCCCGGAAAATGCCCGCGCCATCGTCGAGGCCGCCCGCCAGGCCGGGCGCATCCATGCCGTCGTCCAAAACCGCCGCTACGTCGCCAATGTCAGACGCATCCGGAGGTTTCTGGACTCCGGCGCCATCGGCAAGCCGACCAGCATCCACGCCGACTTTTTCGTTGCGCCGCATTTCGGCGGTTTTCGCGAGGAGATGGCGCATGTGCTGCTGCTCGACATGGCGATCCACACATTCGACGCCGCCCGCTACATGGTCGATGGCGAGCCGGCCGGCGTCCATTGCCAGGAATGGGAACCGGCCAATTCCTGGTACCGACAGGGCTCGTCGGCCAGCGCGGTCTTCGATCTCGGTGGCGGCAAGGTCTTCACTTATGCGGGCAGCTGGTGCGCGGCCGGCTTCCGCACCAGTTGGGAGGGCAGCTGGCGCATCGTCGCCGAGCGCGGCAGCCTGATCTGGGACGGCCATGACGGGTTGAAGGCGGAAGTGGTGGTGCCGGGCCGCGACGGCATGTTCGACAAAATCCAGCCAATCGAGGTGCCGGCGCTCGATCCCGCCGACCGCGTCGAGGGCCATCTCGGCATCATCAGGGATTTCATGCATGCCATCGAGACCGGCACCGAGCCGGAAACGCGCGGCGCCGACAACATCAAGAGCCTGGCCATGGTCTTTGGCGCCATCGAGAGCGCCGAAACCGGACGCCGCGTGATGATCGCAAAGGAAGCACATTGATGCCAAACCCGCTTCTCGACATCAGGATCGGCACCATGGTGCGGGCCAACCTCGACGACCCGGCCGCCTACATCAAGGCAATCCTGCCGCTCGGCTTCGAGAGCATTCAGCCCTTCTTCTGGCAGACGCTGGGTGGCAAGGACCTGCCCCGGCTGGCCGGCCAGATCCACGAGGCGATCGGCGACGCCGATGTCACGGTGTCCTCGCTCGGCGTGTTCGGCAATCCGCTGGAGGGCGGCGATATCGACCGTGGCGTGCTCCAGGCTTGGGAGACGGTCATCGACAATGCGCATTTGTTCGGCGCCTCGATGGTCTGCGGCTTTACCGGCCGGCTCCGCGGCAAGCCGCTGACAGACAGCCTGCCGCGCTTTCGGGAGGTGTGGGGGCCGCTCGCCAGGCGCGCCGCCGACAAGGGCGTTCGCATCGCCTTCGAGAACTGTGCGATGGACGGCAACTGGGCTGCCGGAGACTGGAACATCGCCCACAATCCGGATGCCTGGGAGCTGATGTTCAACGAGTTGCCTGACGACAATCTCGGCCTCGAATGGGAGCCCTGCCACCAGCTCGTGTATCTGATCGATCCGATGCCGCAGATCCGCAAATGGGCACCGCGCATCTTCCACGTCCACGGCAAGGACGCGACGGTGCGCTGGGACGTCATTCGCGAGCACGGGGTGTTCGGCCGGCTGCCGTTCGTGCAGATGCGCACGCCGGGCTTCGGCGACAGCGACTGGACGCGGGTGATCAGCGAATTGCGGCTGGCCGGGTACAAGGGCGCCATCGACATCGAAGGCTGGCACGATCCGGTCTATCGCGGTGACCTCGAGATCACGGGGCAGGCGCGGGCGCTGGAGTATCTCAAGCTATGCCGGGGAGGTGCGAGCTACCTGCCAAATCCGGCGTGAGGATCGGTCGGCGGGAGGAGCCGG
Source organism: Mesorhizobium sp. B2-1-8 (assembly GCF_006442545.2). Taxonomy (NCBI): domain Bacteria; kingdom Pseudomonadati; phylum Pseudomonadota; class Alphaproteobacteria; order Hyphomicrobiales; family Phyllobacteriaceae; genus Mesorhizobium; species Mesorhizobium sp. B2-1-8. The sequence goes on along the minus strand of NZ_CP083952.1, from coordinate 5,773,171 downwards.
CCGCAAGTGGTACTGCCAAAGCAATCGTTCAAAGGCCCCCTCGGCTGACGAGGGAAACAATGGGAGGAACGTGCATGAGCATCGCGATCAGAACGACACTTCTGCGCACGACCGTCGTGGCGGCGGCCACGGCGCTTACCGCCGCAATCTCCACCTTGCCGGCGCAGGCGCTCGACGCCCAATGGTGCAAGGACGTTCACATCCGCTTCTTCGTCGGCGGTGCCGAGGGCGACGCCTTCGGCACCATCGTCTACAATGGCGCCAAGCAGGCCGCGGCCGATCTCGGGCCCAAGGTCGACTACATCTTCTCCCAATGGGACGCGGAGAAGATGGTGCAACAATTGCGCGAAGCGGTCGCGGTCAAGCCTCAGGGCATCGCCATGATGGGCCATCCGGGCGACGCCGCGATCATGCCGCTCGCCGAAGAGGCGCATAAGGACGGCATCAAGATGATGTACCAGAACGTCCCGGTGCCGAAGGTGACGGCCGCGTTCGGTGGCGGCTATGTCGGCGCGCAGCAGGAACAGCAGGGCCGCGCGCTCGGCGCCGAAGCGTTCAAGCTCGGCAAGCTCAAGGCCGGCGACAAGGCAATCATGATCGGCCCGTTCGAGAACGAGAACCGGGGCGCGCGCGAGCGCGGCACGGTGGCGGCGCTGAAGGAAGCGGGGGTCGAGGTCATCCAGCTGTCCTCGCCGCCGAGCGGCGAATGGGCTTCCGACCCCAACCTCGCCATTCCGGTGATCACGGCGGCGCTCCTCAATCACCCGGACATCAAGGCGGTCGGCTATCCCGGCGGCCAGATGCTCGGCAATGTCGCAACCTACATGCAGGCGGCGGGGCGCAAGCCCGGCGATATTTTCAACTTCGGTTTCGACACCAGCCCGCAGATCGTCGAAGGCTTCAAGGGCGGCTGGGTGCAGCTGACGGCCGACCAGCAGCCGTTCCTGCAGGGCTATCTGCCGATCCTCAGCCTTTGCCAGCAAGTGGTGCTGGGTCTTGCGCCGATGAATGTCGACACCGGCGCCGGCTTCGTCACGCCGGAGAATTACGAGATCGTCGCGGAACTCGCCAAGCAGGCGCTGCGCTGAGCTCCCAAGCCGTCGGCCGGGATCAGGCCCCGGCCGGCGGGACCGCTGGTGCGTAACAGTCAAGCGAGGATCCGATGGCCGAACGTCTCATAGAACTGCGCGATATCGCCAAGTCCTACGGCCACGTCTACGCACTTGGCGGGGTCAATCTCAGCGTCGACCGCGGCGAGGTGGTCGGCCTCATCGGCGACAACGGCGCCGGCAAGTCGACGCTGATCAAGATCCTGTCGGGCGTGGTCAAGCCGACCAGCGGCGAGATCCTCATCCGCGGTAAGCCGGTGACCGGATGGAATGCGGCACGTTCGCGCGAGGCCGGCATCGAAACGGTGTTCCAGGACCGGGCGCTGGCCGTGCAGCAGACGATCGTGCGCAATATCTTCATGGGCCGCGAACTCACCGGCTTTCTCGGCTGGCTGAAGGTCGGCAAGGAAATCGAGGAGGCGAGTCGGCTGATGCGCGAGATAGGCTTCACCTCGAAAGTATTCACGCCGCACTCGATCGTCGGCCAGTTGTCGGGCGGCGAACGTCAGGGCGTGGCGATCGCGCGCGCCATCTACAAGCAGGCGGAACTGATCGTCCTCGACGAGCCGACGACGGCGCTGTCTCTGACCGAGACCGCCAAGGTCTTCCATTTCGTGCGCCAGGTGCGGGCGAGCGGCCGCTCGATCCTGTTCATCGGCCACAACATCCATCATGTCTTCGACATCGCCGATCGCTTCGTGGTGCTGGATCGCGGCAAGGTCGCGCTCACAGCCGACCGGAGCGAGGTCAAGTCGGCCGAAGATCTCATCAATTTCATGGAAGACGTCGCACATCCGGGTGGGTTGGCCGGGTTGCACGACACCGGCGACGCGGAGCAGAGAGCACGATGAGCAAGACCATGGAGCCCAATCTGCACGAGCCGGCGGCCGGCACTTCCCGCCAAGGCAGTTCCCAGAACGAGTGGAAGCACCCGTCCGATCACTGGATGCGCGGCTTCATCCTTGACAACCGCGCGTCGCTTGGCACGCTCGGCGTGTTCATCGTCATGATGGCGGTGTTCATGATCGCCAACCCGACGGTCTTCACAACCTGGTATCTCTACAGCGCCGTGCTCACCACGCTTCCCGTGGCGCTGTTCGTGGTCGTGCCGCTGGTCTTCGTCGTCACCTGCGGCGAGATCGACCTGTCGTTTCCCGCGACGATGGGTTTTGCCTCCTGGGTCTTCGCGCTGGTGGTGCAGGCCGGCTACGATCCGTTCCTCGGCATTGTGGCAGCGCTGGTCACCGGCACGCTGCTCGGTTTCCTCGTCGGGTCGCTGGTGGTCTATGGCGGGCTGTCGTCGCTGATCGCCACGCTTGGCATGAATTTCCTGCTGCGTGGACTGATCCAGATCATCAATGAGGGCAGATCGACGTCGCTGACCAGCCTTGCCGACAGCTGGGCCTACAGGATCTTTTCCAGCCAGATCCTGGGCGTCCCAGTGCAGATATTCTGGGCCATCGCCTTCGTCGTCCTTTCGGCGCTGCTCTACAACCGCCACCGCTTCGGTGCGCAGGTCAAGGTGGTCGGCGACAATCCCGACAGTGCCCAGCAGATGGGCATCGACGTCAAGCGCGTGCGGGTGAAAGTGTTCGTCTTCGTCGGCATCGGGGCCGCGATCGCCGGCACCTTCTCGGTGATGATCAACTTCACCTGGTGGCCGACGGCAGGCGACGGCTATCTCTTGCCGGTGCTGGCCTCGGTGTTCGTCGGCGGCACGCCGACCTGGGGCGGTATCGGCACAGTGGCCGGCGGCGCGATCGGCGCGGTCACGGTGTCGTTCATCCAGACCGGCGTCGTGGCGGCTGGCCTGAGCGGCTTCTACGTCCAGTTCTTCAACGGGCTGATCATCATCCTTTCGCTGCTTGGCCATAAATGGAACCAGGCAAGGTATCGGTGACACGATCAGCTTGGTGCAAGAATTTGTTGGCCGACGGCGCCGGCATTGATGGAGCTGTCCGCCAACTCACGTAACTCGGTATGGGTGGCTTTTTTCTCCTCAAACTTCACCGAGAACATCGGCACGGTTGGCCACGCGCCAAAGCTATCGGTGACCGCGGAGTTTTGCGTCGTCCGACTATTGAAATTTCGGGTTGGCTTTCCGCCAAGCCTCATACTCTTCGTTGGCACTTGGGTGCAGCGGATAATAGCGTTGCAACGACCCGCCCTCCATGAGCTTCATGCGCGAAAATTCCTCCCATTCGTGATGCTTTTGGGATTCCTCGATCACCTTCGCGGCCATTGCGACGGGCAGCACCACCACCCCGTCATCGTCGGCGACGATGATGTCGCCGGGGATCACCGTGACACCGCCGCAGGCAATCGGAACGTTGACGGCATTGGGATAGATGCTGGTTTGCACATGGTAGTTGGGCGTCCAGCCGCGCAGCCATAGCGCCAGATCGAGCTTTTCGACATTGGGCCGGTCGCGCATGCACCCGTCGATGACGATACCCGCGCCGCCTCTGCCCTTGAAATACGTCGACATCATATCGCCGAAGACGCCCGAGCTCATGTCGCCGCGCGCGTCGACCACGACCACGTCGCCTTCCTGCGCGTGGTAGAGCACATGCCGGTGCAATTGCGTCTCCGGGTCGGCATATTCGCCCTCGGTGAAGAGGTCCGGCCGCTGCGGCATGAACTGCAGCGTCAGCGCCGGCCCGACGATCGACTTGCCGTGGTTCTGCGCCACCGGACCGACCATGTGCGGATTGCGGAAGCCCATATGGCCAAGCGTGCCGGCGACCGTCGCGGCGCCGATCTCCCTTAGCGCGTCGATCAGATCCTTGGGCGGCCGCGTGATGTCGGAAGTATGCGTCATTGTGGACTCCGATTGAAAGGGAACTACCAGTTCGTGACAGAACCATCGCGGCGCTTGAGGTGGGGCGCTTCCCAGAAACGGAAGCTCTGCGCGCGGACCGCCTCTTCGTTGACCTCGACGCCGAGCCCCGGCAGATCGGTGACGAGATAATCGGGGCCGTCGAGCCGTGGTTGCACCGGGAAGAATTCGGAATTGTCGAAGCCAAGCTTTGCTTCGGGCGCCCTTGTCTCCAGCCACGAAAAATTGGGTACCGCGGCGGCCAGATGCACGGTCGCGGCCGTGCATACTGGACCAAGCGGATTGTGTGGCATCAGGTCCACATAGTGCGCCTCGCTCCAGCCGGCGACTTTCATCGCTTCGGTGAACCCGCCGACATTGCAGATATCGAGCCGGTTGAACTGGTGGATGCCGCGCTCGATATAAGGCAGGAATTGCCACTTGCTTGCAAATTCCTCGCCGATGGCAAAGGGGATGTCGGTCATGGTGCGCAGGGACTCGTAGGCCTCCGGCGTCTCGTCGCGTATCGGCTCCTCGAGGAAATCGAGCACGCCGCGGTCGAGCTTGTTGCAGAAGCTCGCCGCCTCCGCCACCGACAGCCGATGATGATAGTCGATGCCGAGGACGACATCGTCGCCCAGCGCCCCGCGCGCCTTGTTCAGCATAGTCGCTGTAGCGCCGATCGACTCGCGGGGCTCGAAGATGTCCCTGCTGTTTTGCCCGACGGGGAAAAAGCGGATTGCCTGCCAGCCCTGGGCGCGCAGTTCGCGGGCCCGCTCGATGGCAACATCGCCCTCGGCCTCGTCTCCGGTCGAGGCGAAGGTGGGGATCCGGTCCCGTTGCTTGCCGCCCAGCAGCTCGTAGACCGGCACCCCCAGCGCCTTGCCCTTGATGTCGTGAAGGGCGATGTCGATGGCGGATATCGCCGCCTGCAGAACGCGCCCGCCTTCGAAATACTGGCTGCGATAAACCTCCTGCCAGATCCGCCCGATCTGCATGGGGTCGCGGCCGACCAGAAACTCGCGATAGTGCTCGACCGCGCCGGCCACGGCCTTCTCGCGTCCGCTCAGGCCGCTCTCGCCCCAGCCGAAGATGCCGTGGTCGGTCTCGACCTTGACCAGCATCTGGTTGCGCGTTCCCACCCACACCGGATAGGGCTTGATCGCGGTGATCTTAAGCTTCGCAGTCATCCACGTCCCACAAGCATTCCGCCCTGTCTCAGTCGGCCTCGAGGGCCATTTCGGTTTCGCCGTCGAACAGATGCATCCGCTCCTGGTCGAACTCGAGCCAGATACGCTCGTCGGGCGCGACGGCAATGTTCGGCGGCACGCTGACATTGACGATGGCGCCGGACAGGAACGCCTGCACGAAGGTGACGTCTCCGGTTGGCTCCACCGTGTAGATCTTGGCCGGGATGCTGCCTGACACCGCGCTCTTGTGCAGTTTGATCGTCGAGTGACGTGCGCCGAGTACGACTTTCTTGGTCGTTGCCTTCGTGACCTTCTGGACGTTGCGCGGCGAGAGCCCGAGGCTCCAACCCTCCGCGCTGGTCAACACGGTTCCGCCGTTCGCGGAGGACGCCTCCAGCGGAATGAGGCTCATCGCCGGGCTGCCGATGAAGCTGGCGACGAACATGTTCACCGGATGGGCAAAGACCTGCGCCGGTGAATCGTATTGCTGCAGGAAGCCACCGTTCATCACCGCCATCTTGTCGGCCATCGTCACGGCTTCGAGCTGGTCGTGCGTTACATAGATGATCGTCGCCTTCAGATCCTGGTGGAAGCGCTTGATCTCCGACCGCATCTGCACGCGCAGTTTGGCGTCGAGGTTGGAGAGCGGCTCGTCCATGAGGAACACCGCTGGGTCGCGCACGAGCGCGCGGCCCAGGGCGACGCGCTGCTGCTGCCCGCCCGAAAGTTCACGCGGCTTGCGTTCGAGCAGGTGCGTCATGTCGAGCACCCGCGCCGCTTCCTTGACCTTCTTGTCGATCTCGTCCCTGGGCAGTTTGCGCATCTGCAGCGGGAAAGCGAGATTCATATAGACCGACTTTTGCGGATAGAGCGCGTAGTTCTGGAACACCATTGCGATGTCCCTGTCCTTGGGGTCGAGATCGTTGACCACCCGGTCCCCGATGACGATGTCGCCCGAGGTGATCGGGGTCAGCCCCGCGACGAGATTGAGCGTGGTTGTCTTGCCGCAGCCTGAAGGGCCGACGAGCGCAACGAACTCGCCGTCGCTGACCGTCAGCGAAACGTCGTTGACGGCCTTGAAGTTGCCGTAGGTCTTGACGAGATCTTTGAGGGCCACGTGGGCCATCGGCAACTCCCTAATGCTTGACCGCGCCTTCTGTCAGGGCGCGTACGAAGTATCGTTGCAGGACGAGGAACAGCACCACGACGGGCACGCTCATCATGAAGCTCGCCGCCATCAGGCCCGGAAAGTCAGTCGTATTTTCCGAGAAAAAGCGCTGGATGCCGACCGGCAGCGTCAGCTGGTCGTTCTTGGAGAGGAAGGTGTAGGCGTAGATGTATTCGTTCCACGCGCCGATGAAGGAATAGATCGCAGTGGCGATGATCCCCGGCGTCGAGAGCGGCATCACGATCATGATGAAGGCCTGAAACCGCGTTGCCCCGTCGATGCGCGCCGCCTGCTCGAGCTGCACCGGGATATTGTCGTAGAAGCCCTTAAGCAGCCAGATCGCCAGGGGCAGGCCGAAGGTGAGGTAGGTCAGGATCAGCGAGCCATGCGTGTTCACCAGCCCGATCGCGCGCATCAGGATGAAGAGCGGCACGAGAAAGATCACCGCCGGGAACATGTTGCGCAGCAGCACGGCGAAGAACAGGAAGTTCCGGCCCGGGAAAGTGAAGCGCGAAAACGCATAGGCCGCGGGGACGGCCACGATCACCGAAAGGATTGTCGTGGCGGTCGACACGAACAGGCTGTTCCAGAAGAAGCGCAGGAAGTCCTGGCCGACACTGTTCTGCGGATCGAGCAGCTTCTGGTAGCTGGCAAGCGTAGGCTCGTCCGGCCACCATTGTGGCGGGAATTGCGTCGCCGCGAAGCCGGACTTGATGGAGGTGACCAGCATCCAGATCATCGGCACCCCGGTGTAGAGCAGCATGAACAACAGGAAGATGCGCCCGGCCCACCGCCATCCGTCGACGCGCATGCGGCGACGGGTCCGGCCTCGAGAGGCTGTCTCGGCGATCGTGCTCATGCGCTCCCCTCTTTCCGCTCATTGCCGCTCAGCGCACGGACGTAGAAATAGCCCAGCGCCATCAGGATGAGGAACAGGAGCACCGAATATGCGGATGCCACGCCCCAGCGCTGGCGGCCGAAGGCGAGCTCGTAAATGTGGGTTATCCAGATATGCGATGCGTTCGACGGCCCGCCTCCGGTCATGATCCAGGGGATGATGAAGGAATTGAAGTTGGCTACCGCCAGCAGCAGGATCGTAACCACCGAGACGTTGCGCAAGTGCGGGAAGGTGACGTGCCAGAAACGCTGCCACGCATTGGCCCCGTCGACTTTGGCGGCGCGCAACAACTGGTCGGGGACAGTCTGCAGGCCGGCCATCATCATGATCATGGCAAACGGGAACTCGCGCCAGATATTGACGACGATCAGGGAGGGCAGCACGGTGCTGACGTTGTCGATGAAATTGGGCGGCCGGTCGGTCAGTCCGAAGCCCACCAGCACCGCGCCGATGATGCCGAAATCCGAATGGTAGATCCACTTCCAGATATAGGAGGCGGCGACGGCGCTGATCACCCAAGGAATGATCAGGATGGCACGCAGGACACCGCGGCCGACAAAGTCGCGGTGGAGCGCCAGCGCCGTGGCAAACCCCAGGACAAAAGAGATGAAGGTGGACCCGAATGTCCAGATCAGGGTGTTCCAGGTTACCTTCCAGAACACCTCACTGGTGAGGATGGTGGTGTAGTTTTCGAAGCCGATGAATGTCTTGTCGCGGAGCTGCAGACCAGGCGGCGTCTTATAGAACGACAACTCGATCGTGTAGTAGATCGGATAGGCGATGACGATGAGCATCACGGCGATCGCCGGGAGCACGTATGCATAGTCGGCGCGATGCTCCCAGACGTTCCGCAACGCGCCGGACCTGCCGGGTTGCAATTTTCGGCGAGCCTCGGCCTTGCCGGTCACGATCGTCACTGTGGCGTGCCCTTGTTCTTCGGAATGAACCGGCTGCGCTCTCGGCGCAGCCGGCCAGATCGGAGGTCAGGTCCGGACTAGAGTCCGCCCATCAGGTCTTTCACCTTCTTGGCCGCGTCGTCCGCTGCCTGATCGACGGTCATCGCTCCGGTCAGGGCATTCTGCAGCATGTCCGGGACGATGATGTTCATGATCTCGGGGGACTCCGGCAGCGCCGGAAACGGGATGCCATACGGCAGCATCGAGGTCGTGACATCGAGGAACTTGATGTTGTCCAGACGTTCCTTCATCCACTTGGTCTTGAAACCGTTGAGGTTGCCCGGGTTCGAGCCGGCATAGGCCATCTTCAGCGACCATTCAGGGCTCGTCCACATGCAGATGATCGCCTTCGCCGCCGGCTCGTCCACCTTGCCGCCCTCTACATATTCGGGCTTCAGGATGTGAATGTTCGAGCCGCCGAACACGACGGCGCGCTTGCCGTCGGGGCCGGTCGGGATCAGGCCGTAGCGCATGTTGTCGATGACGGTCTGCGCCTTGTCCTTGTCGGTTCCGGTCGCCTTGGCCTGGAGGTCGAGCATGACGTTGTAGTCGGACGGGTGCGAGATCATCATGCCCAACTGGCCGGCGACGAACAGAGGCTGGTTGTCGGCCTGCTGGTTGGTAAGTGCCGAAACCGGAACAGACTTGTCGCGAACATACATGTCGTATGAGGCTTGCAGCGCCGCCTTGCTCTGCGGGCTGTCGAGCTCCACTTCCTTGTAAGTCGGATTCGCGGTGGCTTCGTCGAAGACGCCGCCGCCATAGGCCCACAACTGCGGCATGAAGCGATAGGGCGTATTGCCGGCATTCTTGCGAGCCACGAGGCCGTAACCGGCAATGCCGAGCTTGTCGTGGATCTGCTTGGAGTATTTGACGACGTCGTCCCAGGTTGCCGGAGCCTTGTCCGGATCGAGGCCCGCACGCTTGAAGATGTCGGCATTCCAGATGAACGCCATCGTCTCGTTGTTCGTCGGTATGCCGTAGGTCACCCCATCCCAGGTCACGGCCTTCATGGCGCCGGGCCAGAAATCCTCGGTCGAATAGCCGACATCCTCGGGTTTGAGCGGCTGCAGGTAGCCCTTCGAGGCGAATTCGGTACCGCCCAGGATTTGCAGGCGCACCGCCATCGGCGCGGCATTGCCCAGGAGTGCCGTGCGGAATTTGTCGAGAAGGTCGTTATAGGTGAGTGCCTGTTCCTCGAGCTGGATGTTCGGATAGGTCTTGCGGAAAGTCTCGAAGAAATCCTTGTAGTACTGGCGCAGGAGGTCGGGGTCGCCCTCGAACACGCCCTGATACCAGAAAGTCAGTCGCCCCTTGTAATCGAGCGGGGTGATCTTGGCGCAATCGCCGGCCGTGTCGAAATCCTGTGTTCCGGCGATGGAGCGCACATATTCGGGCGACCATTTGCTCAGGTCGACCGGCGGCGCACCCAGCGCCGACGTGGACATAAGCGATGCCGCCAAAACTCCGACGACAGTGCCGCGCAGGACCGCACTGCCGAGCATGATCCTCGTCATAGGTATCCTCCCTGGTTCTCCGCCCTGCGATCGCGAGGATGGTTCTTTCGGTATAATGTACCCCCTCGATCAGTTAGTACGTTTTCAGATCATGAATTCCCTGTCAACGCGCCAGATCGTACATTGTTTGTGGGAACCATGCGTGATATCGGACAGACTGTGTATTAATTTGGGGGAGCCGGCCTTGGCCGAAACAAGCGATTTCAAAGCGAAGCCACCTGCGGGGATCGACGCCATCGGAGCCTCCAGCGAGGGTGCCTCGCTTTATCAACTGATAAGGGAAGACATCATCGAGGGACGGCTCGCCGCCAACGAACGGCTTGTTGTCACGGATCTCGCCCGCCGCCACGGCACTTCGACCAATCCCGTGCGGGAGGCCCTGCAACTGTTGCGCGGCGAGGGGTTCGTCATCTTCTCGCCCAATCGCGGGGCGCGTGTAAGGCCCATCGATCAGGATTTTGTTCGCGACATCTACGAAATCGGTGTTCTGATCGAACCAGCCTTGACGCGATGGTTCGTGGGTATGGCTACCGGCGAGGACATCGCCGAACTGGAACGTATCCAAGGCCTGATCGAAGAGAACAACTTCGCCGACACGTTTAGGCACAGCGAACTGGATACAGCCTTCCACACCGTGATGTACCAGCGGCACTATAACCGCCATGCGGCCGAGCTCTGGTGGAAGCATCGCGAAGTGCTGCGAGCGGTGAGCCGACGCTTCAATTTCACGCTCGCGCGGCGTGCCGCGATCATTCGCGAGCACCGCGAACTCATTGCGCTCATCAAGGCGGGAGAGGCAGACAAGGCAGCCGAAGTCATTTCCCGCCATGTCGAGGGCTCCGGCCGGCATGTTCTCGAACAGATGCGTGCGCGCAACGCCGCTCGGGCCGGATAGGACGAGGGATCAAGTCTAGGATTACGGACAAAGGTAGTTGAAATGAAAATCACGAGCGTTCGGCCGTGGCTGATCAAGTCCGATGCTTCCTATTGGGGAGAATTCCTGTTCGTCGAGGTGACGACGGACGAGGGGGTGAGCGGCTGGGGAGAGATCACCACCACCACCAAGCTCGCCAACCGTGCCCTCTGCACGATCCTTCGACAGATCGGAGCCGCGGTGACGGGCGAGGATCCGGCGCGTATCGAGTATCTATGGCACAAGATCTTCCGCAGCTTCACCTATATGGGCAGCCGCGGCGCCGCGGTCGAATGCGTGAGCGCGATCGACATAGCCCTCTGGGATCTCAGGGGCAAAGCTCTCGGCAAGCCGGTCTACGAGCTCTTGGGCGGGCCAGTCCGGGATGAAATCGCGCTCTACACCCATCCCAACCAGGCTAAATTCACCAGCAAGGATGCTGTGGCCCGCGAAATCCTGGACATTGTCGAGTCCGGACACACTGCTCTCAAGTTCGATCCTTTCCCTCACCAGGGTCGCGGTGCCGGCGGCGTGTCGCGCGAACAGCGGGACGGCTACCTCGATGGCAGCATGACCCGCAAGGACGAGCGCGAGGCTGCCGAACTCACGGCTCTGATCCGCGAAACGGCGGGCCCAGATGTCGACATTCTCATCGATGCGCATGGCCGCTTCGACGTTCCGACCGCCATTCGCCTCTGTCGCAGCCTCGAGGAAGCCGGCCAGATCGACTGGTTCGAGGAGCCTTGTCCGCCCGAGAGCCTTAACGCCCTTAAGCAGGTGCGCGAGAAGGTCAGTGCCGCCATTTCGTGGGGCGAGCGCGGCCACACGAAGTGGGATTTCGTGCCGGTGCTCGAGAACAAGCTCGCCGACTACATCATGCCCGACGTCACCTGGACCGGCGGCATTACCGAACTCAAGAAGATTTCCGCCCTGTGCGAAGCCTACTACATCCCGGTCTCGCCCCATGATGCCGCGGGGCCGATCAACGTGGTTGCGGGAGCGCAGGTGATGATGACCGTTCCGAACTTCTACAAGCTCGAAACGTCGGAGTGGAATTTGGGTAAGTACAATCATCTCATCGACAAGCCGCTCGACGTTTCGAACGGCAGCCTCAAGCTTTCGTCGAGGCCGGGCCTCGGCATCGAGATGAACCGCGATTATTTGCAAGCCCATGAGATCGAACTGGGCTAGCGCCATCGGCAGCATGCGGGGCGACAGGCCCGCCGACCAGAACGAGGATAAGTTATGCCAAGGACGGATGGAGCCGACGAGGCCCTCAACCGGGTCAACACCAATTCGAAGCCGTCCGAGCTTCGCATCACCGACATGCGGGTGGCCGAGATCGTCGGTGCGCCGTTCACCTCGGCGCTGCTCAAGATCTATACCAACCAGGGCATCGTCGGGCTTGGCGAGGTGCGCGACGGCGCCAGCGCCACCTACGCGCTGATGTTGAAGGGCCGGCTGCTTGGCGAGAACCCCTGCGACATCGACCGCCTGTTTCGCCGGATCAAGCAGTTCGGCGGGCACGGCCGGCAGGGCGGCGGCGTCTCGGCGGTCGAAATCGCGCTGTGGGACATCGCCGGCAAGGCCTATGGTGTGCCGATCTACCAGATGCTGGGCGGACGGTTCCGCGACAAGGTGCGCGTCTATTGCGATACCGACGCCGAGAAACCCAGCGGCACCGAAACCGGCAAGCGCCTCAAGGAACGCATGGGCCGCGGGTTCACCTTCTTGAAGATGGATCTGGGCTTGATGCAGATCGCCCATGTCCCGGGCGCCGTGGTCGCACCCGCCGGCGCGTTCGAAGGGTTTAACGGCAACCCGCGCGGCCGCGGTGGCTCGTTCGAGGAGCGAAAGGCCCGCAATCTCGCTTATGACGCGCAGAACGTGCAGCACCCGTTCACAGGCCTGCATTTCACCGAAAAGGGGATAGACCTGCTCGAGCAGTATATCCACGAGGTTCGCGAGGTCATCGGATACGAGATCCCGCTTGCCATCGACCATGTCGGCCACATCTCGCTGCAGGATGGCATACGCCTGTCGCGCCGTATCGAGAAATACGTTCCGGCCTGGCTGGAGGACGTGATCCCCTGGCAATACACCGAGCAGTACCGGCAATTGCAGCAGGCTACCACGGTGCCGATCTGCACCGGCGAGGACATCTACCTCAAGGAAGGCTTCGAGCCGCTGCTCAAGAGCGGCGGCCTCTCGGTCATCCACCCGGACCTGCTCACCAGTGGGGGCATTCTCGAGACCAAGAAGATCGGCGATATGGCGCAGGATCACGGTGTCGCCATGGCGATCCATATGGCCGAAAGTCCGATCGCCGCGATGGCCGCCGCGCATGTCGCCACCGCGACCGAGAACTTCATGGCGCTCGAGTTTCACAGCGTCGAAGTGGACTGGTGGGACGATATCGTCACGGGTCTGCCCAAGCCGCTTGTGAAGGACGGCTTCATCACCGTGCCCGACAAGCCGGGGCTGGGCATCGACGACGTGGTCGAGGAGGTGATCAGCCAGCATCTGCAGCCCGGTGTCACGGGGATATGGCAATCCACCGAGCATTGGGACAATGAATATAGCTGGGACCGGACCTGGAGTTAGCCCAGACCCCTTGCCCTCATTCCCCCAGGCTCACCGGACCAACGACCGACCATTCGTGTCGACCTCTCCCAAGGGAGAGGCGAAGAAAGAAACGGACGAAACCATGATCTACGAACTGCGTATCTATGACTGCCTGCCGGGCAGGCTGCCGACTTTGCTCAAGCGCTTTTCCGACCAAACGCTGGCCATCTGGGAGAGGCATGGCATCCGCCAAGCCGGGTTTTTCACCACGGCGATCGGCGAAAACAGCAATCGCCTCACCTATTTCCTCGCCTGGGAATCGCTGGCCGAGCGTGAGGCGAAATGGGCGGCTTTCGTCACCGATCCGGCATGGCACAGGGCCCGGGACGAGTCTGAGCGCGACGGGCAGATCATTGCCAATATCAGCAGCCAGCTGCTCACGCCGACAGCTTTCTCGTCTGTGAAATAGGACTGCGCCATGAAGATCACCGACCTGCGGTGCGCCGTTATCGGCAAACATCCCATCGTCCGCATCGTCACTGACGAAGGTCTCTACGGCCTTGGCGAGGTCGAGTTCACCAAGGCCTACCTCAAGCCATGGGTGCTGCATTTCCGCGAGGCGCTGATCGGCGAGGATCCGACCGACGTCGAGCGGGTCATGTTGAAGATCCGCCAACGCGGCTCTTTCAAGCCCTATGGCGCGGCGGTCAGCGCCATCGAACATGCGCTGTGGGACATTGCCGGCAAGGCCGCGGGCGTGCCGGCATATAAGCTGCTCGGCGGCAAGGTGCGCGACAAGGTGCGCGTCTACAACGGCTCGATCCGCCAGAAGCGCACGGGCGACCGGCCGGAGGATTACGCCGCCGATGTCAAATGGATGATGGAGCAGCCGCAGAATTTCTTCATGGTCAAGCAAGGAATCTCGTTCCATTCCAACATGAAGGACACGGTCGATGGCTTCCATTATGGCGTAACGCAGAAGAAGGCCGGCTATCACGGTGCCATGGATCAGGGCGTGATCAGCGAACGCGGTTTCAACCACATGCTCGACTGCGTGATCGCGATGAAGGAAGTGTTGGGCGACAAGGTCAGCCTGGCGCTCGACTGCGGCCCCGGCTGGATGCTGCCCGATGCGATCAAGTTCGCTCGCGCGGTCGAGAAGTACAATTTGATGTGGCTCGAGGACATGTTGACCGGCGACTATGTACCGTGGGTCAACCCGCAGGCCTACCGGGAGCTGACCACCTCTACTTCGACGCCGATCCATACCGGCGAGCAGATTTACCTCAGGCACAATTTCAAGGAGCTGATCGAGACGCAGGCGGTGCGCGTCATCGGCCCCGATCCTGCCGACATTGGCGGCATTGCCGAGCTCAAATGGGTCGCCGAGCACGCCTATATGCACTCGATCCTGATGGCGCCGCACGGCACCGCGAACGGCCTGCTTGGCCTCGGCGCACTGATCAATGTTTGCGCCACCTTGCCCGCCAACTACGTGGCGTTCGAATATCCCAGCGCCTCCGATCCCTGGTGGAACGACATCGTCATCGGCCTGCCCAAGCAGATCGTGAAGGACAGCATGGTGGATCTGCTCGAAGCACCGGGGCTGGGCCTCGACATCGACGCCGAAGGTGCCAGGAAGTATCTCAGGGAAGAGGATGCGGGCTTCTTCGACTGAACCACCTTCTTTGCGCACGACGCCAATCGCTTCACGGCAGCTTGGGTCATTCGGACTAAAGTGTGCCCGTCCGCCATCTCGCCTTAGCTTCCGGGCAGTAATGCGCCGCCATATGTCGGGTAATTATCCTGTCGGAATCTCATCAAATACCAGCAGAGAACGCGTCAGCGTTTCCTTTGCCGAGTCGAGGTGCGCGCGACAGGCGATCTCGATCCGCTTTGCATTGCGGCTTTCCAGCGCATCGATAAAAACGATGTGTTCGACGATGGCTGCCTGATTGCGCTGCTTTTCGTCCTGCTTGTTCCACTGATAGTGATAGTGAAAAATGAACGTGATGATGTCGTAGAAGTCATCGATGAACCGGTTCGGCGATGCCTCGTTGATGAGCCGGTGAAAACGATTGTCGAGCCTGGAGAAGTCATGAAAGCGGCGGTCCATGTGCTCGAGCAGTTCAATGTGCGATAACTTGAGCGCGGCGAGTTTCGCCCACAGCGGAGAACTTTCGGGCTGCTGTGAAAACAGGCGCGCCGACCGCACCTCGAACATCACTCTGATTTCAAACAGTTCGAGTGCGAAGTCTTCCGTGAAGCCTTTGAAAAGCCACCCGGAATTCGGCCGCTTTTCGATCAGGCCGAAGCGGCTGAAACGGATCAGGAATTCCCTGATGCCGTTGGTTGCGACGCCAAATTGCCGGGCAAGGTCAAGCTCGTTGATGCTGGTCCCGGGCCTGGTGTCGCCACGCAGCATCCACTCCATGAATTGCTGTTCGACATGCGTCGCGCGGGGCGTGGTTTCCGCGTCCGGGTAGCAGTCGTCATCGTTGGCCGGTCGCCCAACTGCCCGAATGCCGTTCTCTTCGCTGACCATGGCTCGGTGGACAAGTTCTTCCAGCACCTTGCGTATCGTCGTGCGGCTGACGCCCACCCGCCGCCGCAGCTCGTTCTCGGATGGAAGCTGACCGGCCAACTGCCCGTCGCGCATCATGTGGGCCACGCGATTGAACGCCTTCTTGTAAACGGTGTCGGTTTTCATCGGGGCCTCCAGAGAAAGTCTTGTCCTTTCTAGCATGACCTTTATCCATAAAAAACAACTTGACCCGATACTCCAAGATGTTTTTTATCGATAACAAGAAGATCGAAATTGACACGACTTGGTGGCGCGCGGCTCGCAAGAGTTCGCGCGGGGAGGAAAGTTTTGCCTGAGGTGGGAAACAGCAGCGCCACTGCTGACGAAGGCACGGCTCAAGCGTCGAGGAAAGCGGAGGCGGCGCCGGGTCTGGCGCTTGGCTTGATGTTGCTCAGCGCCGGCCCGGCTGTGATCCTGCTGCTGCTGATTGTCATCCTCGGCTTCCTGTCGCCCTATTTTCTGACCGGCCGCAACCTCAGCAATATCCTTGCCCAGACCGCTGTCATTTCGGTCGTCGCAATGGGCCAGCATCTGGTCATCCTGACGCGTGGCATCGACCTCTCGGTTGGATCGAACCTTGCGCTGGCCTCCGTTCTTGGAGCGTTGAGTTTTCATGCCGGCGCTACCGCGGTGGTCGTGATCGCGGTAATGGTTGGAAGCGGCGCGGCGGTGGGCGCGATAAATGGACTGGTCTACGTCTTCGGCCGGCTGCCACATCCGTTCATCATCACGCTTGCAACGCTGAGCATCGCCAAGGGCCTGGCCCTCGAACTGGCCGACGGGCGTGCGATCCCTGGAATGCCAGATGCGATCGACGTGCTCGGCCGCGAGGCGATCTGGGGCTTGCCAGGTTCGGTCTTCGTCGTGGTCGGTGTCGCCGCGGTCCTGTTTGTCATGGCCAAGACGATGGTGTGGGGGCGCTGGATCTATGCCGTCGGCGGCAGACCGGATGCTGCGTTGCGCATGGGCATTCCGGTGTCTTGGGTTCTGGTCTCGGCCTATGTGATTTCTGGCCTCTGCGCCGGTATCGGCGCTGTCATCCTTGCCGGCCGCACCGACGCCGGTTCGCCGCTGTTCGGCAATTTGCTCGAGCTTGACACGATCGCCGCGGTGATCATCGGCGGCGCCAGTTTTCTCGGCGGTCGCGGCCACCTTGGCCACGCCCTGATCGGTGCCATCATGATCGGCGTCATCCGCAACGCGCTCAACCTGCTCAACGTCAATATCTTCTTCCAGCTCATCGTCATCGGCGTGGTCATCGTCATCGCGGTCGAGGCCGACGTGCTGCGCAATTACCTGGAAGGGCGCGTGCGTGTCATGCAGGCCGGGAGGCAGCCATGACCGCGCCCGCGGCCGAAGCCCGCAGTCCCGGCACTTCAGACCATCCTGTGCTCGCCGTAAGCGGTGCAACCAAGCGCTTCGGCTCTGTCATGGCGCTCGACGATGTCAGCATCGAGGTGCGGCGAGGCGAAATTCTGGGGCTACTCGGTGACAATGGCGCCGGGAAATCGACGCTGACCAAATGCATCAGTGGCGTCCATCAGCTCGACGCCGGCGCGATCGTGCTGGACGGGTTGCCCGCGCAGATACGCTCGCCGGCCGACGCGCGCTTTGCCGGCATCGAGACCGTCTATCAGGACCTGGCGCTGTTCGACAATCTGACGCCGGGGCAGAACTTCTTCGCCGGCCGCGAACTCGCCGGTCCGCAATGGCTGCCGCGCGGCCTGCGTTTCCTGCAGCAGCGCAGGATGGACGCCGAAACCCGGATCCTGCTGGAAAGGCTGAAGGTGACGCTGCCCCGGCTGGACGCGGTCGTCGCCATGATGTCGGGTGGACAAAGACAGGCCATCGCCGTGGCGAGGTCCACGGTCTTCGCCCGCAAGGTCGTCATCCTTGACGAGCCGACGGCAGCCCTTGGACTGCGTGAATCGCGTCAGGTTCTCAATCTGGTGGCGACGCTTCGCGACCAGGGCAACGCCGTCATTCTGATCACCCACAATATGGAGCACGTCATCGAGCTCGCCGACCGTGCGGTGGTCCTGCGCCAGGGCCGCAAGGTCGGCGAACTGGTGCCAACCAAGGACAACAAGCAGGAGTTGGTTTCCATGATCGTGGGGGCCTGAACGCATTCGAGATTTTGCGGACCGCCTCGGTCCGCAAATGCCTGAAGCGTCTTCCGCCGGAAGGCGTCTCAATTCCAAGGGAGGAACGGAATGCTGATGCACAGAAGACTATTGGGAGGACTTGCGATTGCCATCGCATTCGCAATGCCTGCTTCGGCCGCCGACAAGATCAAGGTCGGCCTGATCACGAAATTCCCGGTGCCATTCTATTCGACCATGGAGGATGCGGCCAAAAAATACGCCGCCGCCCATCCTGAGATCGAGCTGGTCACCGGCCAGGGCCAGGCGGCCACGGACATCGAGGGCCAGATCGCTTTGATCGAGTCCATGATCACGCAAGGCGTGAAGGGCCTGGCAATCACGCCGGTCGATCCGACAGTTGCCCCGGCGCTCGACAAGGCCGTCGCCGCCGGCATCAAGGTGGTGCTCGTGGACAACAGCATTCCGAACTGGAAGGGCCAGACGGCGCTGGTTTCGACGAACAATCTCAATGGCGGCAAGATCGCCGGAGAATATCTGAAAACCGTTCTCAAGAGCGGCGACAAGATCGGTATCCTGCAAGGCGTACCGGGCGTTCCGGCGCTGGATGATCGCGTCACCGGCATGATGGAAGGGCTCGGCGACGTCAAGGTCGACGTGGTCGGCAAGGGCGCCACCAACTGCACGCTTGAACTCGGCACCTCGGTTGCGGAAGACATTCTGACAGCCAATCCCGATCTCAAGGCGATCTATTCTGCCTGCGGTCCGCCCATCCCCGGTGCCGTCAAGTCGATCAGCAATGCCGGCATCGCCAAACACAAGCTCATCCTGGTTGGCTTCGATGCCTGCTGCGGTGAAATCGAAGCGATAAAGTCTGGCGCGGAAGACGCCAGCGTTGCGCAATTCCCGGCAAAGATGGGTGAACTTGGCATCGACACCGTCGTCAAGGCCATTCGCGGTGAACCCGTCGAAGCCAATGTCGATACCGGCGCCGGGCTCGTCACGCTGCAGAACGTCAAGGACTTCGAATAGCTCCCAGACCCTGGCCCGGCGGTGTCTACCCGCCGTCGGGTCCTCTTTTCTCGGAACATGGATGTCGAATGAAAGCGGTGGTGTGCCGTAGACCGGGTGAACTGGTCCTCGAAAGCCGTCCTGACCCGGGCATGCCCTCCGCCGGCTGGGTGCTGGTGGGCATAAGCCATATCGGCATATGTGGCACCGACTACCACATCTTCGAGGGCAAGCATCCCTACCTCGCATACCCCCGGATCATGGGCCACGAACTCTCGGGGACGGTACTGATGGTCGGTGAGGGGGCCAATATCGAGCTTGGCGAGAAGGTTGTCATCAACCCATATCTGCACTGCGGCAAATGTACTGCCTGCCGGCAGGGCAAGCAGAATTGCTGCGTCTCAATAGAGGTGCTGGGTGTGCATCGCGATGGCGGCATGTGTGATCAATTGCTGGTGCCGGCGGCGAATCTCTATCCGGTAGTCGGCCTTTCGCTCTCCGATGCGGCGGCTGTCGAATTCCTCGCCATCGGCGCGCATGCGGTAAGGCGGTCGATGCTTTCGGCGGGAACGCGCACGCTGGTCATCGGCGCTGGCCCCATTGGCCTCGGCACAGCCTTGTTTGCACGGCTTGCCGGACAGACGGTCACGATCATGGACACGAGCCGCGAGCGGTTGGATTTTGCGGAGGATCAATTGGGTTTCCCCGTCATCGACGGTGCTGCGGCGTCGCCCGGCGATCTGGTGAGGGGCCGCACGGACGGCGATTGCTTCGACCTGGTCTTTGACGCAACCGGCAGCAAGGTTTCCATTGAGGCCGCGTTCACCTACGTGGCGCATGGCGGCACCATGGTAATGGTGAGCGTCATCAAGGATGACATTACCTTTTCCGATCCGGAATTCCACAAACGCGAAATGACGCTGATCGGCAGCCGCAACGCCCTGACCACGGATTTCGACCGCGTCATGGCGGCGATCCGCACCGGTGCTATTCCGCTTGCCAAGCTGGTGACGCATCGCACGACGCTGCAAGACAGCCCCCGCTACATCGCCCAATGGGCAAATGAGAAATCGGGGCTCATAAAAGCTGTCATTGAAAACCGGTAGGCTACGCGGCCTGCCGCATGAACGGCTGCCGCAGCGCGTCTCTGCCCTGGCATCGAGACGGCAGTGGACTTGATCACCTCAGGGGGAAAGCGGACCGGCGCATCTCGCAATAGGCCGGTCTAATGCATGTCGCCCGGAAGTGTCGTCGGTTCCGGGATAACGACATGCATAAAATCAGAAGCTTACAGCAGGTCGGGCGAATCCTGTTCGCCACGACATGCTGTAGCTATCAGCTATGCCGGATTTCAGTCCCGAGCACCGTGAGGCATTCGCGAATGAAGGCGGCTAGAGCGGTCCAGCCCTTTGCGGAAACCATGGTGCCATCGACATAGGCCTCCGTCGGCGAAAGGTCGACATAGGTTCCGCCTGCCAACGTCACTTCCGGTTCGCAAGCGGCGAGCGCGCCTACCTTCTTGCCGCGCACGACGCCGTCCACGGCAATCAGAATCTGGACCCCATGGCAGATGGTGAAAATCGGCTTCCGGGTGTCGTGGAAGTGGCGCAGCATGGCTTGCACCCGTTTGTCGGTGCGGATGTATTCCGGGCCGCGGCCGCCAGCGCAGTATACGGCGTGGTATTGATCGAGCTGCTTTTCCGCCTCCGAAAACGTCTTGTTGATCACCTGAAAATGGCCGAGCTTTTCGGTGTATGTCTGGTCGCCCTCGAAGTCGTGCAGGGAGGTCTTGATGAGGTCTCCGGCCTTCTTGTCCGGGCATACCACATGGACGGTGTGACCGACGGCTTCCATCGCCTGCTGGTAGACGAAGATCTCGTATTCCTCGGTGAACTCGCCGGTGAGCATCAATATTTTCTTGCCTGACATAGTCGGTTCCTCTGTCGTGTGAAAAAAGCTGGGCGAGTCATGCTGCGCCCCGCATTGGCTTTGGCCGTCCTCAGGATGGAGAGTCGGGGAAGTAGTGTTCCTCGGCGTTGTCGTTGGTGGTCAGCGGCGCGGACATCGGTTTCGCCTCAATCGAAGGCCGGCAGCAGGCGATCGCGCGAGTGCTCGATGTGGGCGCGCATTGCTTTGGCGGCGGCATCGGGATCGGCCGCGCCGAACGCGGCCAGGATCGCCTCATGTTCGTCCAGCGCCTCCTCGGTCACGCGGGAGTGGTACATCAGGCGGAATATGTGGAAGTGGGTGTGTTGATAACCCAGCGTCTCGCGAATGAGCTCGTTTTCGGCATATTCCATGATCTTGTCGTGGAAGATCGCGTCCTGCCTGGCGAAATTTGAATAGCGCAGGCGCTCGTCCTTGCCCTCGCGGCGCGACATCACGCCTGCTGCCTCCAGCAGTGTGCCGAGCTTGGCCTCGTCCATCGCGGCAGCGGCCTTCGCCGCGCCGTGCGGTTCGAGCAGGAGACGCATCTCGTACAATTCGTCGAAACGGCGCCGGGTGATCTGCGGTGCGGCGCGGTATCCGATCAGATGCGTCTTCAGGACCAGGCCTTCGCCTTCGAGACGCCCGAGCGCCTCGCGGATCGGCGTATGGGAAACGTCGAACTCCTTGACCAGATTGTCGACGGTGATGCGTGAACCGGGTGCGATCTTCAGCGACATCAGCTGCGCGAAGATGGCTTCGTAGACGTCCTCGGCCAGGCTGCTCGCGCGCTGGATGCGACCCGCTCCCGTGGGTGCTTCACCATTGCTCAAAATGACGGGTTGCATTCTTTAGCCTCTCGACACGGGAGACTGCTAACACGAGGGTTTGACCGATGCAATACGATATCCTATACGATTTTATCGGCACCCCTCAGTTCAGGATCTTCGGTGCGGATTTTGCAATGCGAGTTCCTCCGACACCACTCGAGGATGCAGCCTGTCATGAACCTTCTCACAGCCCTCCGGCTCCCGCGCGAAATTCTGTTCGGAAAGGGCCAACGCCAGGCATTGCCGGTCGTGGCCGGTCGCTACGGCCGACGCGCCCTGGTCTGCACAGACGAGCGTTTCGCCGGCACGGCTGTGTTCGCCGAAATCATGGCATCCTTGCAGGCAGCGTCGATCGACGTGCTGGTTCACGACGGTGTCCTCCCGGACGTGCCGCGCGATTCGGTGGCGGTCTGCGTCGAGGAAGCGCGGGGCTTTGGGCCCGATATGGTGATCGGGATTGGCGGCGGCAGCTGTCTCGATTTCGCCAAATGCGCCGCCTTGCTGATCAGCCATGGCGGCGAGCTCCAAGACTACTACGGCGAGTTCAAGGTTCCGGGGCCGATGCTGCCGCTCATCGCCGTGCCGACCACTGCGGGCACAGGATCCGAGGTGACACCAGTCGCGGTGATATCCGATCCGGACCGGACGCTCAAAGTCGGGATATCGAGCCCCCATCTCATTGCCGCCGTTGCCATCTGCGACCCCGAACTGACAATGACCTGTCCGCCTGGCCTGACGGCGATCGCCGGCGCCGACGCGCTCACGCATGCGATCGAGGCCTTCACGGCCATGCGCCGGGACGGGGACTTCAGCCTGCCGCAGCGCCACGTCTTCATCGGCAAGACGCCGCTGACCGACCATTTCGCGCTGCTGGCCATCAAACTGCTCGGCCGCAGCCTGGAGAAGGCGTGCACTGACGGCGGCGACGCTGAGGCGCGCGCCGACGTGATGATGGGAGCGCTGGCGGCCGGTTGCGCGTTCGGCACCGCCGGCACGGCGGCGGCGCACGCGGTGCAATACCCGGCCGGCGCGCTCACACATACGCCGCATGGGCTGGGGGTGGCGACAATGATGCCTTATGTCATGAGCTACAACAGCCGTGTGGCCGCGGCGGAGATCGCCGAGATAGGGATTGCTCTTAGCCTTGAGCCGCACGGTCGAAGCGCGGACGAACTGGCGGGCGCGACCATCGAGGAGATCAGGCGTTTGTTTGCGGCGATCGGTATCACTCCGACGCTGGCCGGTCTGGGGCTTCCGCCCGACAAGCTCGACTGGACCGCCGAGCAGGCGCTCGGCATCGATCGCCTGATCAAGAACAACCCGCGCCCATTCGACCTCGCCGCCATGCGCCGCCTTGTCCAGGCTGCCTATGACGGCGATCTCAACGCCTGCGCCATGTGAACGTCAGGAACAAGACGATGAACCTTCCCTACAATGCCTCCCAACTCGATCAGGATCTCTACGAGGTGCGGGGCTTTCCGCACCGGCTCTATATTGGCGGACAATGGCTGCCGTCTTCCGACGGCGGGCTCATCGAGGTCACCGATCCATCCTCCGGCGCGGTGATCGCGGCAGTACCCGATGCGACCCTGGAGGACGCCGCCGCAGCAGTCGAGGCAGCGGCCAAGGCCGCCAAGGGGTGGCGCGAGACCGCGCCACGCAAGCGCTCGGAGATTCTGAGGCGCTGTTTCGAGCTGATGGTCGAGCGGTCGGAGACGCTTGCCATGCTGATCTCGCTGGAAAACGGCAAGGCCCTGCGCGACGCGCGCGGCGAGGTGGCTTACGCAGCCGAATTCTTCCGCTGGAACGCCGAGGAAGCTGTTCGTATCACCGGCGAGTTCGGCACCGCTCCATCCGGAACCAACCGGATCGTGGTCGACTATCAGCCGATCGGCATTTGCGTCCTCATCACGCCGTGGAATTTCCCTGCCGCGATGGCGACGCGCAAGATCGCGCCAGCCCTCGCGGCCGGCTGCACGGTCATTCTGAAACCGGCCAGCGAGACGCCGCTGACCGCCTATGCACTCGCCGCGCTCTATAGCGAAGCAGGTGTCCCGGACGGCGTCGTGAACGTGCTGACGACGTCGACACCCGGCCCTCTGACGTCGGCCATGCTGGCCGATCCGCGCGTCAGGAAGCTCTCCTTCACCGGCTCGACGGGGGTCGGCCGGGCCTTGCTCGCCGAGGCCGCCAAACATGTGATTTCCTGTTCCATGGAGCTTGGCGGCAACGCGCCCTTCATCGTTTTCGACGATGCCGATCTCGATGCGGCCCTCGACGGCGCCATGATCGCCAAAATGCGCAATGCCGGCGAAGCCTGTACCGCCGCCAACCGCATCTACGTCCAGTCGGGCATCCACGATGCGTTCGCCGACGGCCTTGCGCGGCGCATGGCTGCGCTCAAGCTCGGCGCCGGGACCAAGGCAGAAACGGAATGTGGACCCATGATCACCAAAAAGGCGGTCGACAAGATCGACCGGCTGGTCAAGGACGCGGTCAGCCGGGGTGCCAAGGTGCTGTGCGGCGGCTCGGTGCTCGAAGGAGATGGCTTTTTCTATCCTCCGACGGTCCTGTCCGAAGTCTCGCCGGAGGCCGATATGGCACATGAGGAGATTTTTGGCCCGGTGGCGCCCATCACCCGCTTCGAGAGCGAGGCGCAAGCCATCCTCCACGCCAACAACACCGAATACGGTCTCGCCGCCTATCTCTACACGCGTGATGTGGCACGCGGCATGCGGGTGGCCTCGGAGATCGAGGCCGGCATGATCGGCCTCAACCGCGGCCTGATGTCGGATCCCGCCGCGCCTTTCGGCGGGGTAAAGCAGAGTGGCCTCGGGCGGGAAGGGGGTCAGCATCACGGCATCGCCGAGTTCATGGAGGCCAAATACATCGCTGTAACCTTCTGAGCGGACATCATGTCGAAGGATCCTTTTCGCACGCGCGACCACGTTGCCGATTTCGATGACATCGTGGCCGATATCGTCGCCCGCAGCGCCGCGACGCGGGCAGCGCTGCCCATGCTGGCGGACATCGCCTATGGTCCGGACGGGGCCGAACGCCTCGACCTGTTCTTTCCGGAGGGGCCGCGTAAGGGCCTCCCGGTGCACATCTTCGTCCATGGCGGCTACTGGCGCATGTTCACCAGAAGCGATTATTCCTACATTGCCGAAACGGTGACGAGTGCAGGAGCAATCGCGGTCGTGATCGACTATGCGCTGATGCCTGCCGTCAGGATGGCGACAATCGTCGACCAGGTCCGGCGCGCGAGGCAGTGGGTGCTGGATAATATCGCCAACCATGGCGGTGATGCCGGTCGGCTAAGCGTCAGTGGCCATTCCGCCGGGGCGCACCTGGCGACCTTCCTGTTCAACGGGGGTTCGGCACATCCCCCGTCAACGGCACTCCTGCTCGGCGGGCTCTACGATTTGAAGCCCCTTCAGCATTCTTTCCTGGAGCCTTTGATAGGCCTGACCGACACGGAAGTTGAGGCATTTTCGCCGATGAGCAAATACCACTCGTCGCCGACAAAAGTCACGGTGTTGGTCGGTGAGCGGGAGACGGAACCTTTTCACCAGCAGGCCAGGCTGTTTGCCGACCGCCTGACGGTGCAGGGCTTGAGTGTGTCGAGGAGCGTGCTCAAGGGGAGCAACCACATGAACAGCGTACGTGATTTAGGGCTGCGCGGGACAGCCGCGGGCGACTGGCTTCGCCACGTCATCGTGGCCGGATAAATTCGACCCGCGTCGGGCCACGCTGCCGCTGCCCGCCTGAAAGTTCACGCGGTTTGCGCTTGAACAGGTGGGTTATGTCGGGCACTCGCGCCCCTTGTGGCACGTTTTGTGACCGAAGAGATGCTGCCCGGCACGCAATATGACAGCGACGAAGACCTTACCCGCAAGGCCGGCAATATCGGTACGGCGATCTTCCATCCCGTCGAGCAGACCATAGGTCAGGACAGCTAGAGCGGGATGAGATTTATAAGAGTCGTGAGATTCCCAAATCATCGCAGTTCTGATTCAACATGCATGCTGGGAGGAGGCCAGCATGGATGGCAGCCTATTCGATGGACCTTCGCGAGCGGGTTGTAGCCGCGGTCAAGACGGAAGGGCTCTCGCGACGCGCGGCGGCGGCTCGATTTGGCGTCAGCTACAGCGCGGCCATCGCGTGGCTTAAGCGCGTCGAAGAGACTGGCAGTGCTGCGCCTCGCCAGGTCGGCGGCTACAAACCGAAGAAGCTCTCGGGAGCGTGGCGCGACTGGCTGATCGAACGCTGTCACGACAGGGACTTCACCTTGCGCGGGCTTGTGGCCGAACTTGGCGAGCGTGGCCTGAGGGTCGACTACCGTTCGGTGTGGGAGTTCGTGCATGCCGAGAAGCTCAGTCACAAAAAAAGACGCTGATCGCCGTCGAACAGGATCGTCCCGATATCGCGCGACGGCGCATGCAGTGGACGAAGTATCGGGACCGGATTGATCCGACGCGACTGGTCTTCATCGACGAGACCTGGACCAAGACCAACATGTCGCCGCTAAGGGGCTGGGCGCCGGTTGGACAGCGCATCAAGGCCAAAGTGCCGCATGGCCACTGGAAGACCATGACCTTCCTGGCCGCGCTGCGCCACGATCGCGTCGAGGCGCCCTGGCTGATCGACGGACCTATCAACGGCGAGAGATTTCTTCTCTATGTCGAGAAGGTTCTCGCTCCGACCCTCCAGCCGGGCGACATCGTCATCATGGACAATCTCGGCTCGCACAAAGGCAAGGCGGTGCGCCGCGCCATACGCGCCGCCGGCGCCAGGCTCTTCTTCCTGCCGAAATACTCGCCCGATCTTAATCCGATCGAACAGCTCTTTTCAAAACTCAAGCACTGGCTGAGAAAGGCAGCAAGCCGCACCGTCCAAACCGTTTGCGACGCGATCGGCCAAATTCTCAACCGCATCACACCGACAGAATGCTCACACTACTTCGAAAACTCCGGATATGACCGAAACTAATCTCATCCCGCTCTAACCGGCGTTATCCACTACCCAGTCGGCAAGGCTCCGCGCAAAGCTTCGCGGCACAATCATGTCGCAGCCGGTCTCGGTGGTGCGCAATACCAGTACCGGCACGTGATGAAAGGCCGTTTGGAACGCGCGGCCTGACGCTGAGGCTGGCGAGCGCCAGTCGACGGCGATGCATTTGGAGAGAGCTTCCAGGACGCGCGCCCCGCTCAACCTGAAGCGTACGCGTCCCTCGTCGAGAGCAACCGAACAGCCCAATCCGGGATCGACTGTCAGGGGGGATGGTTTTGCACCTGCCTCTTTCATCAGCCAGAGACGGTGGGGAGAGATCCGGACGGTGAGGGTGTCGGCATTGCGGGCCGTTTCGCCGACCGAGATGGGTAGGGCGGTACCCAGCATCTGTGAAACGGTCATTTCGAACCGGGTCAGCATCCCGTCCCAACTCTCGATCTGAACGATCGGGCAATCAGCCATCGACAGGTTGAAATCTTTCAATGCCAAAACCTCAACCATGCAGCCGTTCCCCCTTCGGATCGAGAAAGACGGGCGAGACGATGCGCGCGCGAACGGTTTCGGCCTTCATGGGATAGGCGGCGAGGACTTCGCGTCCCTCGACCGCTGCGTCGCCCGCAAGCAGCGCCAGGCCGACATAGCGGCCAAGTTCCGGACTGAAGGTCACCGAAGTTATCCGGCCACGCCCATGCCCCGCAATGGTGTCGTCGGGCATGAACAATATCGCGCCGCCGCGCAGGCGCTTGCCGTCCTCGATGCATTCCAGCCCGACAAGGCGCTGGCGGTCAGGCGCCCCAAACGCCGTGCGGCGACGCAGGACGTCGCCGACGAATCCCGCACGTTTGCCGACCATACGGCCGAGGCCGAGGTCGTCGAGCGTGGTGCGGCCGTCGATCTCTGGTCCGGCGACGTGGCCTTTCTCGACGCGCAGCGCGCCGAGCGCCTCGACCCCATAGGGTTTGAGGCCGAACGGCGCGCCGGCTTCCAGCAGGCGGCCCCAGACCTGTTCGCCGACGCTGGCGCCGACATAGATTTCGTAGGCGCGTTCGCCGGAATAGCTGAGGCGGATGATGCGCAACGCCCGTCCTTCGAACTCCGCTTCGATGAAACCCATCTGTGGCAGCGCGTCGTTCGAGATGTCGAGCTTCGGAAAGGCAGCGGCGAGGATATCGCGGCTCCTCGGTCCGGCGACCGACATCGCCGCCCATTCATCGCTGACGGAGGTGACCGCGACCCGCAGGTCCGGCCAGGCGGTATCGAGCAGGAATTCCAGCCGCGACAGCACATCGGCCGCCTTGGCGGTCGAGGTGGTCATGAAGAAGCGGGTTTCCGACAACCGCGTGGTGGTGCCGTCATCGAAGACGATACCATCGTCGCGCAGCATGACGCCGTAGCGGGCGCGGCCGACCGGCAGCTTGGCGAAGCCGTTGGCGTAGAGCCGGTCGAGGAAAATGGCCGCGTCCGGCCCTTGCACGTCGATCTTGCCGAGGGTGGAGATGTCCATCAGCCCTGCGGCTTCGCGCACGATGCGCATCTCGGCGACATAGGCTTCGTTCACGTCGCGACCGGCGCTGCGGTAGAAATACGGACGCATCCACAACCCGACTTCGAGCATCTCGGCATCGTTGGCTAGGTGCCAGTCATGCATCGGCGTACGGCGAAACGGCTTGAAATGGTGGCCGACGGCGCGACCGGCGAGAGCGCCGATGGCAACAGGCGCATAGGGCGGACGGAAGGTCGTGGTCCCGGTTTGCGGGATGGTCGCCTGGCGCAACACCGCCATGGTCGAAAGTGCGGCAAAATTGCTGGTCTTGCCCTGGTCGGTGCCCATGCCGAGCGTGGTATAGCGCTTCAGGTGCTCGACCGATTCATAGCCCTCGCGATGCGCCAGCTCGATGTCCTTGGCGGTCACATCCATTTGGAAATCGACGAAGGCCTTTCCACGTCCCGAGAAGGGGATCGCGCGGAACGCGTTGGCAGCGGTTTCACCGAGATCGAGCCTAACCGGGGCCGCCGGCGCCGCCGATTTTCCGCAGAAGGCTGCCGCTTCGATGCCGGCGCGGTGGCCGCCCTCGATGGCATCGGCGGTCGAGAAGCGGCCCATTATCGAGCCGGCGCCAAAATGCCCTGCCGCAAAGCTGCCGGGGATGAAGCAGTCCATGTCGTCGCGATAAGCGGGTTTGACGCCGAGATGCGCGGTGAGGTGCACAGTCGGAGACCAGCCGCCTGACACGCAGACGATGTCGCAGGCTACTTCCGAATTGCCGCCTGGCCGGGCGAGCTTTGCTGCCTTCACTGCATGGCCGCCACGCAGATCGACGATTGGTGTTCCGGATCGGATCGCTATGTTCAAACGCTTGGCTTCAGCGGCCAGAGCAGCGGGCGGGTCGCCGCGCTGGTCCGCGACCGTCACGTCCGCACCGGCGGCGGCAAGATCGAAGGCGGCGCGATAGGCGCCGTCATTGGTGGTAGCGACCAGGATCCGTCTCCCCGGCAGAACGGCGAAGCGGTTGAGGTAGGTCCGGGCGGCCGATGCCAGCATGACACCGGGCCGGTCATTGTTGGCGAACACCAGCGGGCGCTCGATGGCACCGGCTGCAAAGACGATGGAGCGCGCGCGAAGAATGGTGAACACCTGCCGCGCAGCGCCTTCCGCGACCGGATCATCGTTTCGTTCGATCAACCCCAGGGTGTTGCCGTCGTAGGTGCCGAACGCCATCGTCTTGCGCAGCACGGTGACGTTGGGCAGTCCTGCCAGTTCGGTCTCGATCGCCTTCAGCCAGGCTGCCGCCTCGTCTTCGGAACGCTCCGACAGAAGCTGACCGCCGAGCAAGAAGTCCTGCTCGACCAGCGCAACGCTTGCGCCGGCCATTGCTGCGGCGCGCGCCGCCGAGAGGCCGGCAGCGCCGCCGCCGACGATCGCCACGTCGGCAAATAAGTGACGCACCTCGTAACGGTCCGGGTCCGGCTCGGTGCCGGCTCGGCCCAGTCCTGCCGCCCGGCGGATGAAATGCTCATAGAACATCCAGGCGCGCCGCGTCGGCCCCATGAAGGTCTTGTAGTAGAAGCCGGCGGAGAGGAACGGCGCAAACAGCCCGTTGATGCTCTGCAGGTCGAAGCCGAGCGAGGGCCAGCGGTTCTGGCTTTCAACAGCCATGCCTTCCGCTAGTTCGAGCGTGGTGGCCGGCAGGTTCGGTTCGCGTCGTCCACCAGCACCCAGCGTGACCAGCGCATTCGGTTCTTCGGGTCCGGCCGAGAAGATACCGCGCGGCCGGTGATATTTGAAACTGCGTCCTGTGAGTGTGACGCCGTTGGCCAGCAGCGCCGATGCCAATGTGTCGCCTCGGTAGCCGTTCAGCGTGCGGCCGTCGAAGCTGAAGTCGATCGGCTGCGTGCGATCGATGCGCCCGCCGGCCGGCAAACGTTTCCGGTTCTCGTTCATGCGGGCATTTTCCTGGCGAAGCCGACCGATGCGATGGCGTGATTTCTGGTGTCGCGCTCGACGACCAGCCATTGTCGGCAGCCGGTGACGTGCTGCCAGAATTCGCGATGCAGCCCCGCCGGGTTCTTCCGTACATAGACATGGCGATACCAGGCTTCCGGATCGGGATCGTCATGGGCCGGACGCGCCGCGGAAGCGTCGCCGCCATAGCGGAACTCGTCATGGTCACGCGGGCCACAGCACGGACATTCGATGCGAAGCATTGTTTCGCCCCCCTCTATTGCAGCCAGGCCGAGGGACCGGCGCCGGCCTCGTCGAGCGTGCGGCCGGTGCGAAAACGATCGAGCCCATAGGCGGCGATCAGTGGATGCGGTTTGCCGGTCGCCAGCATGTGCGCAAAGCACCAGCCGGAGGCCGGCGTCGCCTTGAAGCCGCCATAACACCAGCCACCATTGAGATAGAGTCCGTCGATCGGCGTCGGGCAGATGATCGGGCTGGCGTCGGGCGTCATGTCCATGACGCCGCCCCAATGGCGCAGCAGCCGGACGCGCGAGATGCACGGCATCAGTGCGATCGCGGCCTCCGCCACTTCGCGCACGACGCCGAGATTGCCGCGCTGGGCGTAGGAATTGTAACCGTCGAGATTGCCGCCGAAGACAAGCCCACCCTTGTCGGACTGACTGACATAGAAATGATCGGCGCCATAGGCGACGACATGGTCGACCAGCGGCTTCAGGGGCTCGGTGACGAATGCTTGCAGCACATGGCTTTCGATCGGCAGTTCCAGGCCTGCCTTCTGTCCGAGCACGGAGGTATGGCCGGCAACCGCGAGGCCGATTTTGCCGGCGCCGATCCGGCCCTTGCTCGTTTCGACGCCGCCGATCCTTTCGCCGTCACGAACGAAACCGGTCACCTCGCAATTCTGGATGATGTCGACGCCATGGCCGTCAGCGGCACGCGCATAGCCCCAGGCAACGGCATCGTGGCGGGCGGTGCCGGCACGGCCCTGGAGGATCGCGCCATATATCGGAAATCGCGCCGTTTCGGAGAAATCCAGATAGGGAACCAGCCGTCGCACCGCGTCGCGGTCGAGTATGTCGGCATCGATGCCGTTCAGCCGCATGACGTTGGCACGATGGCTGAAAGCGTCGAGTTGATCCGCCGAATGGGCGGTGACGATCTGGCCGCGTTGCGAAAACATGACGTTGAAATTCAGCGCCTGCGACAAGCCTTCCCACAGCTTGACCGAGAATTCGTAGAACTGGGTGTTGCCGTCGAGCAGATAATTGGAGCGGATCACCGTGGTGTTGCGACCGACATTGCCGCCGCCGACATAGCCCTTCTCCAGCACGGCGACATTGCGGATGCCGTGGTTCTCGGCGAGATAGAAGGCCGTGGCCAGCCCATGTCCGCCACCGCCGACAATGATCACGTCATAAGCCGGCTTCGGCTCCGCAGCGCGCCACGCGCGCTGCCAGTTCTTGTGGCCGGACAAGCCGTTGCGAAAAATCGAGAACGCCGAATAGCGTGCCATGCTGAGGGTCTAGCGAACGATTGAGCCAGCCGGGGTGCGCGTCAGCACTTCGGCGCCCGCATCGGTCAGCAGCACGGTGTTTGAGATGAAATGGTCGCCGCGGCCGGTGCCCATCAACCAGGATAGGATATGGAAACTCATTCCCGTTTCGATCTCGAGATCGGAATCGTGCCTCAGGCCGGTCACAGAATTGCCGCCGGTCCAGGATGGTGGCTGGCCGATGCCGACCAGATAGCCGCAATGATGGCGGCGATAGTGCGAAAGACCGGCCTCATCGGCGACGCCCTGCCAGGCAGCATAGACGTCGCGCGCCCTCACACCGGGCTCGAGCGACTTGACGACGGCGTCGAATGCCTTGGCTGTGACCTCGGCCATCGCCGCGTCTTCGTCCTTGATGCTGCCGATACGGACCAGCCGGCCGAGTGGCGCGTGATAGCGCGAGATGCAGCCGGAGAGTTCGACGAATACGGGCTCGCCGGCGCGATAGAGTCCGTCGCCCCAGGTCGTATGCTCTTCGCCAAGCCTGGCGGCGGGACGGATGAACGGGCCGAAGCCGGGCACATGGCCGCCGGCGCGGATCATCGCCGCCACACATTGGGCGGCGACCTCCTGCTCGGCGGCACCGTCGGAAATCGCCGCGATCGCGGCACCTGCCGCGGCGTCCGTGACCTTGGCGGCGCGACGCATCAGCACCTGTTCCTCGGCACTCTTCACAAGCCGCATCCTGTCGACTAGCCCGGAAACGTCGCTCCACTTGGCATTGGCCTGCGCCTCGAGTTTCAAGGCGAGGCCATGGCTCAGCCCCGAGGTCCAATGTTCGAGGCCGATCCGCTTGCCGGTCAGGCCAAGCTCGGAAATTACTCGCGCGGCGAGATCGGCCGCCGTCTCGCTGTCGGAATGGCCGCGGAATTCCGCCGCCTTCACCTGGTTTTCGATCGTCACTTTTTCCATCGACCGGGTGACCAGAACCGGCTGATGGCCGAGTGGGACGATCAGGAGGTGCGGCGCGAAATACCCCCAATGGTCGAGCCCGGTGAGATAGAAGACATTTTCCGGCGAGGCAAAGACGGCGGCGTCGAGCCCGCGCCCGGCCAGCGCCGTGCGAACTTTCGACAGGCGGCCGGCGATTTCTGCTTCGGAAAAAGGATTTCGGTCCATTTTGTATCCTTGGATTGCCGGCTTTGGTGTCGGGTTCAGTCGATGGTGATGAGGTCGCGGATCACGTCGCAAAGTCGCTCGCCGCCGCCTTCGGCAACGACGAAAGATTCGGAGATGGCGACGCCGAAATCGTCGAGCCAGACGCCGGCCATGAAGTGGAAGCACATGCCGGGCCGCAACTCGGTCCTGTCGCCTGGCCTCAGGCTCGCAGTGCGTTCGCCCCAATCCGGCGGATAGGCGAGGCCGACGGGATAGCCGACGCGACTTTCCTTCTTCAGCCCATTTCTGCGCAGCACCGCCTGCCAGGCGGCTTCGACCTGTTCGGCGGTGTTGCCGGGCCGTGCCAGTTCGAGGCCGGCATCGACGCCTTCGACGATCACCTTGGCCATATCGGAGAGGGCGGTCGGCGGCTTGCCGAAATGGACCGTCCGGGTCAGTGCCGCATGGTAGCGTCGTCGCACGCCGGCGATTTCGACGATTGCCAACCCAGTGTCGGGAAGTGGCGCGTCCGACCAGGTCAGGTGTGGTGTGCTGGTGCCTTCGCCCACCGGCATCAGCGGGCAGATTGCGGCGTAGTCGCCGCCGGCGCCCGGCACGCCCAAGATCTGGGCATGATAGATCTCGGCAATCACCTGGTTCTGCGGCACGCCCGGCCGCATCTTTTCGACAGCGCGGTTCATGGCATTGCTGCAGATCGCGCCGGCTTCGCGGATCAGCGCCAGCTCGGCATCCGATTTCACCAGCCGGGCCCAGTTGACGAGGTCGTGGTTGTTGCTGAAACGCGCCGCGGGCAGGCCGGCTACGAGATGGGCATGGCAGCGCGCCGTGTAGTAGTGCGCGTCCATCTCGACGCCGATGCGCGCCCGTTCCCAACCGCGTGCCCGGATCAGACCGGCGAGCTCGTCATAGGGATGCTCGACGGGCTGCTGCACCAGCCGCTCCGAGAACGGGACGATGTTTTGTTCGGGCAAGCCGGTGGTCATGCGGGCGCTTCTGGCGTCCTGCGCCCGGCCGAACCAGATCGGCTTGTCCTCTTCCAGATGGACGAGCACGCATTGCGGCACGTAGAAGGACCAACCGTCATAGCCTGTCAGCCAGCACATGTTCGCCGGATCCTGGCAGACGATGAGATCGAAGCCGGCCTTCTCAATGCGCTGCTTCACGCCGGTCAGGCGCTGCGCATATTCCGTCTTCGTAAAGCTGCCTGAGCCGCTCAAACTCGTTCCCCTGACCGCCACGTCAACCCGACAAGCATGGGTAATTGTGCACAACTATCAGCCCATCTCGGCTGAACGTGCGATCATAGTCATCTATTTCCAGGATTCGTACAGCGCGTCTTGCGATATGTCCAGATGAGTTGTATACGTCTTGCATACTCGCTGCGACGGAGGAGAAACGTCGTCCGGGCAAGACAATCGTCAAAAAGAAAAGGGGATGCATGCTCATGTCACAGATATCTCGTCGAACGGCCATGAAGGCGGCTGCTTGCCTTGCACTTGTCGCGACCGCGTTCACGGCGCTGCCGGCCCAGGCCGAAACGACCCTCGAACGCGCCAAGAAGGACGGTTATATCCGTGTCGGCTTCGCCAACGAGGCGCCGTTTGGTTTTGCGACGCCTGACGGCAAGCTGACCGGCGAAGCGCCAGAAGTCGCCAAAGCGGTGCTTGCCAAGATGGGCATCCCGCAGGTCGACGGCGTGCTGACCGAATTCGGCTCGCTCATCCCCGGTCTCAAAGCCGGACGCTTCGACATCATCGCGGCCGGCATGTTCATCAATCCGAAGCGCTGCGCCGAGATCAATTTCTCCGAACCATCTTATGGCATCGGCCAGGCCATGCTGGTGGCGAAGGGCAATCCAAAAGGCATAAAGGATTATTCGAGCATCAAGGACAATCCAGACCTCAAGCTCGCCGTGATGGCGGGTGCCGTCGAGGGCGGCTACGCCAAGGATGCCGGTGTCGCCCCGGGGCAAATCGTCGCCTTGCCAGATCAATCCAGTCTCGTCGCCGCCGTCCAGGCCGGTCGCGCCGATGCGGCCGCGCTTACCGCGCTGTCCATCGCCGACATGGCCAAGAAGGCCGATGGCGTCGAATCGACAAAGCCCTTCGGCGAAGTCGCCGGCAAGTCGGTGAAGGGCCATGGCGGCTTCGGCTTCCGCAAGGAAGACACCGATCTGCAGAAAGCGTTCAACGCCGAACTGAAGAAATTCCTCGGGTCACCCGAGCACATCGCCCTGGTCGAGCCGCTCGGCTTCGGCAAGGACTATCTGCCGAACAAGACGACTGCACAGCTCTGCAAGGGCGAATAAAGTTCCCAACTGCTGGGCGGCGTGAACGCGCCGCCCTCTTTTTCTCCGGAGAAGCAGATGGGAATCCGCACACTTGTTGCCATGCTGGTCGTCTCGCTCGCCGTCATCAGCGTGCTGGCGACACAGGCAACATACAGCCTGTTCCTGCCGGGACTGCTGCAGGGCGCTGTCCTGACAATCGAGATCGCCGTTCTTGGCAGCCTGCTGGCGGTTATCATGGGCGTGCTCGCCGCGTTGGCGCGCATGTACGGCCCCGCGCCGCTTAGATGGCTGGCGACGGCCTATGTCGAGATCTTTCGCGGAACCTCGGCGCTGGTGCAACTGTTCTGGCTGTTTTTCGTGCTGCCGCAATTCGGCGTCACGCTCGACGCATTTCTCGTTGCCGTGCTGGCGCTCGGCCTGAATGTCGGGGCCTACGGATCCGAATGCGTGCGCGGCGCCATCCAGTCGGTCGCGCGCGGCCAGTGGGAAGCGGGAACGGCGCTCAACATGAGCCGAGGGCAGATGCTGCGCCGGATCATCCTGCCGCAGGCCTTCATCGCCATGATCCCACCCTGGGGCAATTTGTTCATCGAACTGCTGAAGTCGACCGCGCTGGTGTCGCTGATCACCCTGTCGGACCTCGCCTTCAAGGCGCAGCAGATGAACCAGAATACATTCAAGACCATTCCGATCTTCACACTGGTGCTGCTGATGTATCTCGCCATGTCGCTCACCGTCTCCATCGGCATGCGGCTTCTCGAAAAACGGGCCTCGATCGGCCTCGCCAGGGGGAAGGCGACATGATCTGGGATTGGGGTTTTACACTCGAGATCCTACCGGTGCTGGCGCACGCCGCCGTCATCTCCATCGAGGCGACACTGCTCGGTTTCGCCATCGCCGCTTCGCTCGGTCTGGTCTTGGCCGTGGTCCGCATCGCCGTGCCACGGACGGGCTGGACGATTTCGGTGCTGGTCGAGCTGATCCGGTCGACGCCGCTGCTCATCCAGATATTCTTTCTCTATTTCGTCTTTCCGAAATTCGGCATCGTGCTCGACGCCTTCACCGCAGGCGTTCTCGCCATAGGCATCCACTATGCCGCCTACTGCTCCGAGGTCTATCGCGCCGGCTTCGACAACATCCATCGCGGCCAATGGGAAGCCTCGATCGCTCTCAATCTCTCGTCTTGGACGACCTTTCGCGACATCATCATCCCGCAGGCCATTCCGCCGATCGTGCCGGCGCTCGGCAACTATCTCGTCGCGCTGTTCAAGGAGACGCCGCTGCTTTCGGCTATCGCCGTGCTGGAACTCATGCAGACGGCCAAGATCATCGGCTCCGAGACATTTCGTTACACCGAACCGATCACGTTGGTCGGCTTGTTCTTCCTCGCGATGAGCCTGGTTTCGGCCGCGCTTATTCGTGCCCTTGAACGCCTGCTCAACCGGAGGAACGCGCGATGACGGAACAACCGATGGTCCGCTTCGACAATGTTTCCAAACGCTACGGCGCGTTGACCGTCCTCGACGGCCTGAACCTCGAAATCGCGCGCGGCGAGAAGGTCTCCGTCATCGGTCCGTCCGGTTCCGGCAAGACCACCGTGCTGCGCATGCTGATGACGCTGGAGACGATCAATGACGGCGTCATTTGGGTCGAAGGCGAGCCGCTGACGCATATGAAGAAAAACGGCGCGCTGGTTCCCGCCGACCTTGCCCACATTCGCCGCATCAGGGCGAAGATCGGCATGGTGTTCCAGTCCTTCAATCTGTTCCCGCACATGACCGCGATGGCCAATTGCATCGAGGCGCCGATAACCGTCCTTGGCATGAAAAGGGCCGATGCCGAGGCGCGGGCGGCCGAGCTTCTCGACATGGTCGGGTTGTCGCAGAAGAAGGATCACTATCCTTCCCAGCTTTCCGGCGGCCAGCAACAGCGCGTCGCCATCGCCAGGGCGTTGGCGATGCGACCCAAGATAATGCTGTTCGACGAGGTGACCTCCGCGCTCGACCCGGAACTTGTCGGCGAAGTGCTGCAGGTGATAAGGCAGATCGGCCGCGAGCATGATTTGACGATGCTCATGGTCACCCACCAGATGGGCTTCGCCAAGGAATTTTCCGATCGCGTCTGCTTCTTCTACCAGGGCAAGATATGCGAGCAGGGACCGCCAAGCGAGCTGTTCGGTGCCCCTAAGAACGAGCGGACGCGGCAGTTCCTGCACGCTGTCCTGGAGGCTGGATGACGCTGGAGACGGATGCCCCGGCCACCACGGCGATCGCAGAGGCGCCACGACCGCTTTCGGCGCGGGAACGGTTCGAGCGCATCTACCGGATCCTGCGTGACCGCATCTGCCTGCTCGACTACCCGCCGGGAAGCCGCCTCTCCGAGGAAGAACTCGCCCAGGAATTCGAGATCAGCCGCACGCCGGTCCGCCGCGTGCTGGCGCGCCTTGAATCCGAAGGTCTGGTTCAATCCGTCCACGGCGTCGGCACCATAGTCACCGATGTCGATATCGAGGAACTGCAGCAGGTCTATCACCTGCGCCTGGAATTGGCGCTTCTGGTCGGCAAGCTTTCGCCGATCCCCCGAACAGCGGCCGACCTGGATCGGATCCGGGCGCTCATTGCGCGCTGTGATTCCGATATGCTCAATCCAGATCAGCGCGCTTTCCTGCAGCTGAACATGGATTTCTTCTCGGAACTGACCGCCATGACCGGGAACCAGCCGCTGCGCGAGATCAGCGAGAGACTATATTTCCAGGTGGCGCGTGTCGTCCTGAAGATGATGCCGCAACTGGGTTTGGTGGAGGAGTTCACGGCCTTCCGGCGTGAAATGGAGGAAGTTCTGGCTGCGGCAGAGATCGGCGACTGGGAGTCGATCGGGCATATAAGGCGCGCCCATATCTCGATGAGCTTTCGGCGCATGATCCGGCATGCTGGCCGAAGTTGAGACAGCGCGTACTCTGCTGGAATGTGCCGACCGTCACGAACGTTTCACGGGGAACCGGCTCCCCGAATATCCGAGACGGTACTGCCGATCGAGGTTATGTCGGCCGACTCTCCTTTGATCGGCGAAACTGTTCGTCCGCAAGCCAGGTATGTTCCTGAAACCAGGAAGATCATCAGCGTCGAATCCAGAATATCGTGGCCGACAAGGATGCCTGTCAGCCCACCAACAAGGTATACTATGACGGCGACCACTATCATGGTCGCCCCGAACCGCTCTAACGGATCGGCACTGAAGCGAAGGACCTTCGTCGCGTTCCAGATCGCGATGATGAAGATCGCCGCCAATGATAACGCGCCCACAAGTCCAGCCTGAACCAAGGCTGTCAGAAAGCCGTTGTGAAAATGGTTGAAACCCTGACTCACCCCAAATTGCTTTTTGAAACCCTGCTGTGAAATCGCCCGGCTGGCGGACATGCCGTGGCCGAAAAATGGTGCTTCGCGAAATGCATCGATCCCAATGTCCCAGAGCCCAACCCTTAGTCCGAGCGGAGTGGAATGGTCACCTTTGGTGGCGAGAGCTTTCCAGTCATCGAACAGGAAATGAGTGCGATCCACGATGATTGGAGACGTGATTGCCGCGGTGAGCAGGCAGCAAGCGCTCGCAATCACCAGCAACCGCCTCATATTCGATCGCGTGAATCTCTGGCGATTGATCACGAGGATGGCGGCAATGGCGATCAGCAAGGCCACCCAGATCATGCGGGAGCCAGAATAGACGGTCGCCACGGCGCCGGCGAGTATGGCGACGGTGAGTGTCTTCCAGGCTTTCTCTATTCCCGACACCGCGCCCGCGAGGCACATCATCACGGCGAGGCAGGTGACCGTCGCGAACACGATCGGATTTCCAGCCCCTCCTTCGGCTCTCAGCATCCCGATCCAATAATATTGGACGATGGTTAGCGCCAGCGCTCCGACACACGCTGCCGCGCTGGCCAGCACAGCAATGTGTACAAGCGTCGCCTTGTCGGTGATGCTCCAGGTCGAATAAGAGATCGGGAACACCAGCAAGGTGATCAGCGGCAGGAAGTGCGTGACATCGGCCCGCAGGGTGCCGTTGACGATCGACGCCAGGACCATCGCCGCGCAATAGGCATAAAGCGCAAGGGTCATGGCAAACATCGGCCGGTCGATGTTCAAGCGGCGTCGCGTGGCGACCAGCAACACCACCGACCAGAGCGCTCCGCCATGAAATACGAAGCTCACCACCGACCCGAGCACCGGTGGCGAAAAGAAGCAGATGATCGAAAACCAACGGTTGACCTGTTCTGCCGTTAGGTGGCGCCGCAGCGATGTAAACGCGTCCAATGCCCTTGCTTCGCAATCTTCCGGATCGCGTGCGAATCGTTCGAACGATCCTTGCTCACCGTGCTTCGCCCCAGTGCTCGAATCGGTATAGCTGCTTGCTTCCGTATCTGATAGTGCGGAACCGTCTCGCTTTCATCCGACTGCATGAGTGAACAGGCAAAAACCTGCGGCCCTGACGCCTGTTCACGCCGCGACCGCCGATGAAGCTCCCTGGGTTGCTTCCTGCCAGGATTGGAACATCAAGACGTCCCAAAGCAGATACTGGTTGTTGCGGTGTCCGGAGAGGTGTTCCGACCACGCGCGCCGGATTGCCTCGGGCCGAAAGAAACCGTCTTCCCGCAATCGACGTTCGTCGAGCAGCGCCTCCGCCCATTCGCGAAGCGCGCCGCGCAACCAGGCGTCGATGGGCACGCCGAAGCCCATTTTCGGACGTTCGACAAGCGCCTTCGGAACATGTCGGTAAAGCAGTTGCCTGAGCGGCCACTTTGTCTGGTTGCCGCCTCGCCGGATGGAAAGCGGTAGCGAAAGTGCAAAGCTTATCAGGCGGTGGTCAAGCAGCGGCACGCGGGTCTCGAGGCTGACTGCCATTGCCGCGCGATCGACCTTTACCAGGATGTCGTCCGGCAAATAGCTCATCATATCGATGTACATCATCCGCTCGACGTTGCCCGGCAACGCTGGAAGCGCTTCCAATCCCGTCAGCATGGTGGGCGGCTCGGCTGCATCCGGGATGATCTCGGTCGCTTCCCAGTGCGAGCAGAGGCGACGGTAGACATCGTCCATGGTTCGCAGCGAAAGAACCGACGCCGCCTTGTGGATCTTGTCGCCGACGCGCTCGCGGCGCAGGCGCTGCGGCAGAAGCGGCATGATCCCGCCCGCCACATTGTTGTAGAGACCGGGCGAGGCCAGTGTCGCCAAGCTGGCCGACGCGCGGCGCAGCCCCGTCGGGATGCGGGAAAGCTTGTTCCATAACGCATCGGCGAGTGCGTAGCGCGTGTAGCCGGAGAACAGCTCGTCGCCGCCATCGCCCGACAACGCCACGGTGACGCTGCCACGCGCCAGTTTGGAGACGAGGAATGTCGGGATTTGCGAGGAGTCGGAGAAAGGCTCGCAATAAATGCCTGGCAGTTGGGGCACAACCTCTAGCGCGTCCCGCTCGCTGAGATAAAGTTCCGTATGGTCGGTGCCGAGGTGGCGCGCTACTTGCTGGGCATGGCCGGCCTCGTTGTAGCCTGCTTCGTCAAATCCGATCGTGAAGGTCCGCACCGGTCGCGAACTGATCGACTGCGTGACCGCTACGATGGCG
The DNA here is from genome assembly GCF_006442545.2 of Mesorhizobium sp. B2-1-8. Lineage (NCBI taxonomy): Bacteria > Pseudomonadati > Pseudomonadota > Alphaproteobacteria > Hyphomicrobiales > Phyllobacteriaceae > Mesorhizobium > Mesorhizobium sp. B2-1-8. The sequence continues at coordinate 5,732,534 of NZ_CP083952.1, read as the reverse complement.
GAAGAATCGATGCCGCCCGAGAGGAAGGCGCCGAGCGGCACGTCCGCGATCATCTGCCCTTCGAGCGCGCGGCGAAGATGACGCTCGACCTCGTTGACCGCCTCTTCGGGGCTCCCTTGAAACGGATCGCGCTGGCCTTGTTCGGCGACTTCCCTGGCGCTCCAATAGCTCTCGACGTGTGGCTCACGCATCGGGTCGGAAAGGACGAGGAGATGGCCGGGTCTCAATTTCCGAATGCCTTGGTAAATGCTGTAAGGGGCGGGGATGTAGTTATGGCGCATCAGCAAAGCCAGTGCATTCCGGTCGATGTCCGGGCGCCAATCCGGCAGCGGTCGAAAGGCCTTGAGTTCCGAAGCAAACGCGAAGGCCTTGCCGATCCGGCCATAATATAAAGGCTTTTCCCCTAGGCGATCGCGTCCGAGAACGAGCGTTCTCTCCCGCCGGTCCCACAACCCAAAAGCAAACATGCCGACGGCCAATTCGAGAGCCCTTTTTGTTCCAAGCTCTTCGATCGCGGCCAGAAAGGTCTCGGTGTCGGAATGGCCGCGCCAGGCATGAGCGCCGAACTCCCGATCGAGATGCGTCCGCATCTCGCCGTGATTGTAGATTTCCCCATTGAAGACGATGACATGGCGACCGCTATGCGAAAGCATCGGCTGCGCGCCGGCCGACGACAGGTCGATGATCGACAGTCGGCGTTGACTGAGCGCAACGCCGGCCTCGGCGTCAGTCCAGACGCCGTCGCCGTCCGGTCCGCGATGCCGGATCATGTCCGCCATACAGCGCACGCTGAACGGGCCGCTGCTGGTCGCGGCTGCGCCACCTACAATGCCGACGATACCGCACATCCGGCGTTTCTGCTCCACAATGACCTGGCTCGGATCTTCTCTCTATCGCGAAATCAGAGGAGGAAACCGGCCGCTATGAATTCATTCGCTCGAAACACCATTCACCACAGCCGGTGCCGAAGAGGCCAACTCCAGGCGCCACATTGAAGCGTTGCTTCGTGCGAAACCCAAGTTTTTCGACGGACGTCTCCAACTCTTCGACTGTGGTGGATTGATAGGGATAGCCGCCTAGCCAGTCGTCGACATCCGCCAGGAACTCCATGCCTCGGCGCGCGCGATAGCTCTTTACAAATGAGATCGTGTCCCGATGGCGCAGCGTCCTTGCCAACATGTAGGCCGAGACAAATAGCGCTTTGACCGGGGGCCGTAGCCACCGATGGGAGGAGTAGAGCCTTTTTTCGACTGTCCACAGTCCGCAAAGGGGTGTCTTCAGGTAGATCGCAATGCCAAACCTTCCGCCGTGACCAACGAGGCCGGCTGCGTTGCTGATCGCCGCCCACATGTCTCCCGTGTGATGCAGGACGCCCCACGAATAGACGACGTCGAATGTTCCGGTTGGAAGCGACGCCCTGTCGAGGATATCGGCTCGCTTCACACTCCATTCGGCTTCCGGCGCGAAGCGAGAAAGCACGGCCTTGGTTGTTTCGACACAGCCCGCGTCATAGTCAACGGCGTGAACCTTCGCTGCCCCCAGCCGAAGAGCGGCCGCTGAATGCAGGCCCGATCCGCAACCCATGTCCAGAAATGTCTTCCCCTCCAGATCTCCCACCAGGCGGCGAAGATCCTCGCAAGCCCGATCCAGATGCTCGTCCTCGAAGCGCGCGGCAAGCTCGGACCAGTTGCGGCCGAAATCATAACGCGCGTTCATAAGCTTCCCACCATGTCCTTTCCGAAAGACCGAAGCCTTGGCCGATGCTCGATAGAAGTCCCCAAACCAATGCGTTCAGCCGGTCGAGCCGCGCCTGACTCTTGCAGTTGCGTCGGCGATCGGAATCGACCTGCTTAATGTCACGGTATATCCCAGTGTTAAATTCAGGCCGAGCCTTACAGACTCCAATACTTTAGATTGTCAGAAATTTCATGCGGTTTGATAGCAGACTTGATGTCGAACAGCGTTCCTCCTGGCCTGATCATTTGAAAAAGACGCGCTCTCTCGCTTGTGAGATAAACCTTGTGAGGTACCGCCAAAACAAGCGCCTGCAAATCAGTTATCTCATCGAGCGGCAGGATCGTTTCGCCATGGTCGCGTCGAGCGGATTCGGCATCGGCGAGGGGATCGTGGACTTTAGGGACAATTCCGAACTGCCTCAGTTCCTTGACCATGCCGAAAACGCGGCTGTTGCGCAAATCCGGCACGTCCTCCTTGAAGGTCAGTCCGAGAATGCCGACTGAAGCCCCTTTGACAGGTATGTCCGAGCGGATCAGCTGTTTGACGACCTGTTGGGCAACGAAGGCTCCCATGCCGTCATTGATGCGGCGGCCGGCGAGGATAATCTGCGGGTGATAGCCTTCGGCCTCGGCTTTGGCAGTCAGGTAATACGGATCGACGCCGATGCAGTGGCCGCCGACGAAGCCCGGCTTAAAAGGAAGGAAGTTCCATTTTGTCGATGCGGCATCAAGGACATCCTGCGTCCGGATATCAAGCCGCGCGAAGATCATGGCCAGTTCATTCATCAGCGCGATGTTGAGGTCGCGCTGCGTGTTCTCGATAACCTTCGCTGCTTCGGCCACCTTGATCGACGGTGCGCGGTAGACGCCGGCATCGATGATGCTGCCATAGACGCCGGCCACGCGCTCCAGCGTCTCGGCGTTCTCACCGGAGACGACTTTGATGATCCGTCGCAGCGAGTGTTCCCGATCGCCTGGGTTCGCCCTTTCAGGCGAATAGCCGAGCGCGAAATCATGAGGGTGCCGCAGGCCTGACAGATGCTCGATGATCGGCCCGCAAAAATCCTCGGTCACGCCTGGATAGACCGTCGATTCGAAAACGACGACCGCGCCTTTGCTCACCGCTTCGCCGACAAGCTCAGATGCCAGTTTCAAAGGCGCAAGATCGGGAGCACGGTTGATGTCGATAGGTGTTGGCACGGCAACGATGAAGAAAGTCGCGCCTTTCAACATCTCCCGGTCGGTCGTAAGCGCGATCGAGGATTCCTTGAGCGCCGCCGTGTCGACCTCTCCCGTGCGATCGACGCCGCGACGCAGTTCCTCGATCCGGGTTTCGCTGATATCGAAAGCAATCGTGCCCGGGAAAACCTTCCCAAACGCAACGGCTACCGGCAGGCCGACATATCCCAAGCCGATAACGGCGATGCGTTCGGACATCCGCGGATTTCCTAAGGTCGCTTATGAGTGAGCTTGTATGGCAGGCCGCACGCAAATTCAACGATGTATAGTTGCGTAGCGGGAAATCTCCACTCAAAATAGTGCTTGATCAACGCACGTATCGCCATATGGATCGTATCGTTGTTGTCGTTAGCGAACCAAAATCCCTTGCAACCGCGCGGGGACATCTTCTGCTCGCGTTGCGCACAGCCGGATACGAAGTACATGCCCTGGCGCCAGTCGATGCCATGACCGTTGGTTGGCTGACCGAGAACGGCATCCGTTTTCACCCATTGCCCATGGAGCGTGCCGCTATTGCGCCATTCGGCGATACGCTGTTGGCTTTTCGTCTTCACAGGAAGCTACGAGAGCTCAAACCCCGGGCCGTACTGACCTGTGCGATCAAGCCGATCGTCTATGGCATACCCGCGGCGCTGATTGCGGGGGTACCGCGCCGGCACGCGCTTGTCACGGGCCTCGGCTATGCGTTCACGGACCGTCACAAATCTCTACGGTGGAGGATGGTCAATGCGGTGGCCCGGCTTCTTTATGCCGCGAGCCTGCGTGTTGCCACTACGGCCACCTTCCAGAACGACGATGACCGAGATGACTTCCGTCGTCTGGGACTGCTCGGACGCACACCAGCCAATGTCGCCAACGGTTCAGGGGTAGACCTCGATCGATTCAAAGTTGCACCATTACCGGAGAAGCCGCGATTTCTTATGATCGCACGCCTGCTTCGCGACAAAGGCCTCGGCGAATATCTGGGTGCGGCGAGGCTGGTTAAGGCAATTCGACCTGAAGCTCGTTTCGACCTGGTCGGCGATACGGATCCAAATCCCGCGGGATTTCCAGTATCGGAAGTTGAGGCAGCCGTCGCGGACGGAACCATACACTATCACGGGCCTGTCGAAGACGTCCGTCGAGTGATCGCCGATTCGCGTATCTTCGTGCTTCCGTCCTATCGCGAGGGTACGTCGCGATCTGTCCTGGAGGCTATGGCAATGGGGCGCCCGGTGATCACGACAGATGCGCCGGGTTGTCGCGCGCCGGTCGTCCCCGGCGTGAACGGCCTTCTGGTGCCGGTCGGTGTCACGACCCCATTGGCGGAGGCTATGATCCGCCTGATCGACAACCCGAATGAAGCCGAATGCATGGCCAGGAACAGTCGATCGATCGCCGAACAGCGCTATGATATTAGGAAAGTTACCGCTCATATGATTGAAATCATCGAAGCCGGGCACCGAGCCGCAGAATGACGTTTGCAGGAAATCCATCGTCGAACCGATACGAGTTCGGGGCCAATTGGGCGTCGTTCATCGATAAGCACTACTCGGCTGAACGCCGTCGGATGGCGGCGGAGAAGCTCTTGTCCTTCCTCGGCAAACGGAGCCTCGAAGGGTTCGACTTTCTCGATATCGGCAGCGGCAGCGGACTGCACTCGCTTGCCGCCTTGGACGCAAAAGCGGATAGGATACATTCCTTCGATTTCGACCCGCTTTCGGTAAGCACAACCGGCAAGCTGCGCCATTTGGCCGGTGATCCGCCAAACTGGACCGTCGAACGCGGCGACGTGCTCGACGCCGACTATCTGGAGAAGCTAGGCACCTGGAACCTCGTCTATTCCTGGGGCGTGCTCCACCACACAGGTGCCATGTGGCAAGCTATCGAAAATGCGGTGCGCACGGTTGCGCCCGGCGGTCTCTTCTTCATTGCTCTCTATTCGTCGAATGTGGTGAAACCTTCGGCGGAATTCTGGCTCGACGTGAAACGGCGATACAACCGCGCCAACCCTCTCCAAAGGCGGTGGATGGAATATCGGTACATCTGGCGCTTCGGGCTCGGTCGCAATCCATTTCAACTGCCCTCGCTTGTGAAGCAGATCCACCAAAAGAAAAAAGGTCGCGGCATGAGCTACATGACCGATATCCGCGACTGGCTGGGCGGCTGGCCTATGGAGTTTGCCGAAGACCAGGCCGTGATCGATTTCCTGAAGAAACGGTTCGATTTCGAGCTCGTCAGGATATCTGCCGGTGAGGCTTGCACGGAATTTCTATTCCAGAACCCGATCAGGTAGCCATCCAAAACCGAACCAGAGCAATTCTGATGCATGTCGCCCGGAAGTGTCCTCGGTTCTGGGACAACGACATGCATAAAATCAGAAGCTTACAGCAGGTCGGGCGAATCCTATTCGCCGCGACATGCTGTAACGTATGCCCCAAAGTGCGTGGCGGTTTTTGGGAGAACCACATGCGACAGAGACGTCAAGCGCATCGCCAATCCATTTCGATGCGACTCGTTTCAAGCGGCCGGCCCGCCGGTTCTCGTCCAGATACGCGGTCTGCCGTCTTCGAGGGTGACGATCTCGTCGCAATTTTCGACCGTCGTGAGGCGGTGGGCGATGATCAGCACCGTCAGGTCGGCCGGCAATTCCCGCATCGCCTCCATGACCGCGGCCTCGGTCTCCATGTCGAGCGCGCTCGTGGCTTCGTCGAAGACGAGCAAGGAGGCCTGTTTGTACAACGCCCGGGCGATGCCGATGCGCTGGCGCTGGCCGCCTGACAGGCGGACACCGCGCTCGCCGACCCGCGCCTCATACCCCTGGGGCAAACCTTCGATGAATTCAGCCAAAGCGGCCTGCTGCGCGGCACTGCGGACGCGATCACGGTCGATTCCGCTGGGGTCGATACCGAAAGCGATGTTCTCCGCGATCGAGGCGTCGGCCAGGAAGATGCTTTGCGGCACATGGGCGATCTGTCTTTGCCAGGCGCGCCGTGTAGCGCCATCCAGCCTTTGCCCGTCGATCTCGATCGCGCCGCTGGTCGGCTCGAGCAGGCCCATAATCAGATCGACTGTCGTGCTCTTTCCGCTGCCTGTCTTGCCGACGAACCCGACCTTGGTCCCTTTCGAGATCGTGAGATTGAACCGCTCGAGTATCGGCGGTTGGTCAGAAGCGTAACGAAACGACACATCCTTGAGCATGATCGCTCGATCGAATGGGAGGCGCTTGGCCGGAGGCTGGTTCCACTCTGGGCCAAGTGGTGCCTCGAGTGCCTGGAGCACGACTTCAGCGCCGGCAAGATTGCTCAGTATCAGCGCCCAATTGCCGTATACAAGCTGCATGGATGGGAGAAGACGCTGCGCTCCAAGAACAAATGTTCCAAGTATCGGCAGAACTTGGCCGGCATCGTTCGAGCGGGTGATGAGGAAATAAGCAAGCGCCGCGATGATCACCATACCCGCAGCTTCGATCGCGAAGCGCGGAGCGCCCGCCGCAAGCGCGTTCGTTGCATTCGCGCGCTGCAGGCGTAAGTCGAGTTGGCTGTATCGCGAGAGAAAATACGGCTGGGTGTCGTTGATGATGACATCACGAATGCCACCCAGTCCCTCTTGGACAGATCGGATGCCTTCGGCCTGCGCGCTGGCGATAATTTGCGCATTCCTCCTGAGGTGCTTGCGGATGACGAGCGACATGGCGAGGTAGACCGCCCCAAAGCCCGCGAAGATAACGAAGGTGATGAAAGAACTTAGGGCAAAAAGGGCAGCGATGATGAAGACACCGATGATTATGCCGCTGATCGATTGCAACAGGGGCAGCATCACACCCGCGGTGATGGCCTGAACCTGACGAAGCGCGGCCAACACCGAACTGGAATTGCGTGAAACGTGGTAGCTGTAGGGCTGGCGGAGTACTTGGTCATAGACCTTCACGCCCACCTCATGTCCCAGCGAGAAGACATAAGAATTCGTAGCCCAGGCAAGGAATATGCGCACGGCGCCGGCTATGATCGCCACCACCGAAAACAGAATCGTCAGACCGAAAAGGCTGTCTGACGGGCCGGTCAGCCGGAAGCCGGCAAACTGGCGCGCGAGGAAGGACTGGCCGCCAACCGCCTCGGGATTGGCGATGCGCGCAAGAAACGGCAGCAAAGCACCAAGCGTAGCGGCTTCCGCAAGTGCACCGAACATCATCAAGACAAGGAGGCCGAAAAACTGCCTCTGTCTAGGCTTCGATACCTGCCGCCACAAGCGCCGCAGTGTGTCGAGAGTGCTGCCTGAGTTTCGGTTTCCGCTCAATGCCAAATCGATGTCCGCATTCAGAGCGCTCAATGCACACGTTCGGCGCTCCACGACAAGTCACAACCGATGCCCATTGACAAATTTATCACAGAAGTCCGAAGGTGATCTGTCCACAACTCTGCGTAATGGGCGAGAGACCGTGATTGCGGTGAAGTGATATGCTTCAACCATGAGTGACGCTATAAAGATTCGGGATCGAAGGCAGTGGCTGAGCTTAATTGCGGCATTGCTTCGTATACTCGGCGTGTTCTCGGCCGGGGTAGGGACGGCGTTTCTGTTCTTTGTCTCGGCATATCCGCTCGGATTGGTCAGCGCCTACCCGGCTCCGCCAGCTTCAGCAATAGAAGGACCGCTGGGGTTTGCGCAGAAAGTGGGGTCGGTCGAGGACCTCTACCGTCGCCAGAGTGAGCCAATGCAGGCGTATCTCGATCGTCTGACTACGGCCGTCGCGGGTGGAATGGTGCACTATTGGACGGAAGGTGATCGCTGGGCAGCGGCCGATGTGCCCTACACGCGGATCGGTGCTTTCGACAACTACCTCCTCTGGATGCTCAGCTTTCGCCCAGAATACCGGGAAAACCTGCAGAACTATGAATTTGTGACTCCCCGAAAGGCACTTGATCGGGGCTATGGGTTCTGTTCCCAGGTTTCGAAGATCGTCTACTCTGTCCTTGCCGATCAAGGCATCGAAGCGACGATCTACAGTGCGCCCGAGCACACTGTGGTTGAGTCGAATGGCAACATTCTCGATTCCGACTATGGTGTCTTCGTTCCTCACTCGCTTGAGGATGTACAACAGGACCCGTCGATCATCGACACCTACTACGCGCAATTCGGGCCGATGCTGCCTCTGCTAAGAAGGGCGTATGGTCAGGCTTGGCAACCGCTTGGGACCGCCAAAGACTTCAACGACGTGCGTGCGTACGAGGCAAAGTTCGAACGCCTGAAATGGGTTCCGCCGCTGGCGCTTCTGGCAGCCGGTGTCTTGCTCGCGGCTATTGGCATGGTGCTCCGGCATCATGAAAGGCTTGCCCGGCTTATGCCGTTGCGGGTTCGCAGAACTGCTCGGTCGATTTGATTTTGCCTACTCGTGACCATTTCCAGAACCCATTATCCGGCAGAGACTGCCGCTTGCGGACCGCCGGCACCTTATGGCAAGCCCACCAGGTCAGGCGGGGCGGATGACGCTGCGAGAAGAACTTCCGATGACGGATACTGAAAGCCGACAATACGCTGCCGGGCCTTCGACCGCACTGGCGAGAAGGCCTCGTCGCAAGGTGCTCTTTGTTATTGGGACGCTTGATCTCGGCGGCACGGAGAGCCAACTCGTGCTGCTTGCCACGGAGTTGAAGAAGCGAGGCTGGAACGTCGAGGTTTTTGCGCTTTCGCAGGGCGGCGTTCTGGCGGAAACACTGCATCGTGCAGGAGTCCGGGTATCGTACGGGTTTCATCGGCCGAATCCGTCACCTGAATCGCCGACAACAGCCAAGACGGCGACCAAATCGAGCGTGGCCGCGAAGACGCGCCCGAGCATGAAGGCGATGCTGGTTCTCGGCGCCGCGGTCACTTCGCTGGTCGTTCGCACTGCTTTGACGCGGCCGCGCGTTGTCCACGCCTTCCTGCCTTTGACAAACTTCCTGGGCGCTCTGGCGGGACGGTTTGCGTTGGCACCACTCGTCATCACTTCGAGACGCGGTCTTGGCTATCACCAGGAGCGCTGGCCACGGCTGAAGCGTATGGATCGCATCGCCAATCGGCTATCACATGTGGTGGTCGCGAACTCGCATGCGGTCGCGTCCGATATGGCGGCTCGCGATGGCTACGATATCGGCCGCGTCCGCGTGATTGCGAATGGTCTCGATCTGAGCCGCTTCGACCATGTGGGCCATCGACGAGGCGACACGCGGCGCCACCTCGGTCTCGATGCCGACGACGTCGGCATCGTCATAGTCGCCAATCTCATTCCGTATAAAGGGCATGGCGATCTCATCGAGGCGTTCGCTCTCGCCAGCAAAAGTCGACCGAAGCTAAGGTTGTTCGTGGCAGGACAGGATCGGGGCATCGGGCCGGTTCTGAGCGAGCAAGCCGAGCGCCTCGGGATTGGATCGAAAGTGCGGTTGTTGGGAACGCAGAATGATGTTCCGGGCCTGCTCGCCGGCATGGATATCGGTGTGATCGCCTCCCACGAAGAAGGTTTTTGCAACGCCTTGATGGAAAAGCTCGCGGCAGGTCTTCCGGTCGTCGCTACCGATGTCGGAGGAAATCCCGAGGCTGTCTCGGGTATGCCGGGTTGTGTACTGGTGGCGTCTCGTGACCCTGCCGATCTCGCTCGCGGGCTCCTCGCCGTTATCGACCGGTTGCCGGAGCCGGCAACTGACCGCGAGTTTCGGCAACGGACCATGAGAGAGCGCTACTCGGTCGGATCCATGGTCGACGCTTATGAACGCCTCTATCTCGAGGACAAATGAATGAGCGGGATCGCTCACTCTGAACGATCTTCGGCGCGTCCACTGGCGGGGATTCTCGGTTGTATCGCCGCCGGTCTGTGCGCATTTACCATAGTCATTTATCAGTCCTGGTTCATGCCATACTTTCTGCCGTTCTTTACGGGACGGGACGAGTTCGCGAGGCTGGTTTTCCATGCGCTGTATGGCGGCGTGCTGATTGTTTCGATCGCGGTTCTTGCAACGCGTCGAGAGGTGCGTAGCGCGATCCTCCTGCTTGCGATCGCCGCCGCCATGGCGGTCGTCCCGGTTGCGCTTCATCCGGTCGGGATCGTCGCCAAGTGTTACCTCATCACCCTTTTCCTCGGCGGCGCGGCGATTGTCCTCATGCTTGCCTCCGCTCCGGTAATCGTGTTGCGCCTCTCGGCGTCAGTCACAGCGCTCAATGCGGTGGTTTGCTTCCTCGATCTCCTCTTTGCCAACGGCTTCACCAACACTCCTGGCCGGGCCGCCGGTTTGGCGATCAATCCCAATGTCGCGGCGGCCGGACTTCTGCTTGGGGCTGCGGCGAGCTATCGCGCCGTCGCACAAAAATGGCGTGCAAGCTTTCTTGTTCTCGTAGCCATAACGCTTCTTGCGACGCTTTCTCGCTCGACCCTTCTCGCCGCCTTTGCAACGGTGGCGGTTCCGAGTGTCGTTCGCGTTTGGCAACAATTTCGCAGCGGCCGTCGTTTTCAGATCGATCTTGGGGGTTGGGGCCGTGCGGTCGCCGTCGCGTTTGGACTGCTGGGAGCGATCGGCATCGCGCTGACCACAAATGCTTCCTTCCGCATCGCCATGGGCGAATCCTTTGCCGGCATTTTGTCTGTAAGCACCGCGCTCGACGAGGCATCAAAGGCTGTCGATCGACCTCCGCCTGCCGTTACAGTGCCAATTGCGGCGTCGCCTGAAGGGGCTTCGGCAAATCAACCGGCTTCGCCAGGGACAAGTTCTGCCGGCACTGCCACGCCCCCCGGTGCATCTGCGGACGCCGTAACGTCGTCTCCTCTGCCATCCGGCACCTGGTCCGCAGCCAGTCAATCCACGAACGTCGCCAAGATGCAGGCGCTCGGCGAACGGCTGACGGATGAAGGCAAGAGGAACTCGATTTCGGCAAGGGCTCTCTTTCTCGAGCGCGGACTGCTCGCCTATCGGGAGGGTGGCTTTTTCGGTCGCGGACTTGAAGAGGCGCAAGCCCTTGCGCCGCACAACACCTTCGTCCTGTTTGCGATCGCTTTCGGCCACCTCGGCTGGCTCATTCCGATCGCCATCGTCAGCTTCGCCTTCTGCTTTGCTCGAAACGCCGATGATCTTGCCCTTGGTGTCGCGGTTGTAGGGGTAATGCTGACCTCGCATGACCTCTTGCTGACACCAAGTCTCTTTCTTCCGATCGCGCTTGGGATTGGCGGCATGCTCGCCGCGCGGAAAGTGGCTGTCGAAATGCCATCGCCGACAGAGCCTTGGAGCTTTGCTTGCGGAACAGTGGCAGGCGTCGCGGCCTTTGGCGCCGGCTGCATCGCGATATTGCTCGTCACACCACCGCTTTCTACCGGACGGCTGCAGAACGAGACCATGTTTACTGTCCGAGGCGGATACGAGACGCTACTTCCGCGGTCACAATTTCCCGGTCTCTTCCAGTTTGACGACTTGTCCGACATTCCGCCTTCGCAAGTATCCTATCTGCACGAGAACGGGACATCGCTCCACCGCGTCGACTGGTCTTCGCATGCATGGCCCGCCGTCAGGCAAGGCGAGTATACTTTCCGCCGGCGGGCTGCTGTGCTGTTCGCGCCGACGGATTCGAGCGACCCTCGCAGCAATGAGCGAACCTACGAGGTCGCCGTTCCGGTTTCGGTGAGTGCACTCTGTTTCATTCTTCTAGGCACAATCATCGCGTGGTCGGTCGCGACGGTGGTTGCCGTGACGCCACTAACAAGTCGGTCTCGAGCCTCTGGATAATTTTCGGAACAAAAAGCCTCGCGCCGAAGATCGATAGGTGTTGATCGTCGACATGGAGACTGTGTCCGGCGGCATCGCGCTCAATTGCTCTTGCTGGCTGTGTGGGGCTGCGCGGCCGCAGCCGATACCTGGTTTTGCTCTTCGCCAGTGTCGAAAGCGAAGTAGAGACCTATCATCCGCGCAATCGCATCATCGGTCTCCGGTCTCAAGTTTCGGCGCAGGTGAGCTTTGTCGCGGTAAATGAACTCGCCATTGATGTAGGTGGCGCAATGCCTGTCCGGACACATACCTTTGAGTGGATCGACGAAGAACACCCCATTTTCATCCGCAAGCGACTCTAACGCGGTCACCACCGGCGACCAACGCCGTAGGATTTGCTCGCTATCCATGTCTGTCGAACAACGTCTCAGCATCCCGCTTTCGCGCATTGCCGCGCAGGACGTCAGATCCACGCCTGGCACCGGCACCTGTCCAATGATTCCGATGCGTCGTTGCCGAGCGGTGATTTCTTTGACGAGGCTGAGCAGGCCATCGCGCAACAGCAGGACCCTGTCGGCCGGCCGGCCGTCATCGGCGACGACATTGGTGTCAGCAAGGTTTGTCCAGGCGGAAGACAGGACCACGAGGTCGATATCTTTTCGCTGTCTCAGCATGTGGACGACCGCCTTTCGGGAAGTCGCGCAGCTTTCCTGGTAGTCGGGATGTTCTGGAAAATCGCGATGGACACCTTCTCCGAAGGCGGCCGGGCAGCCACGATAAAGAAAGAAGGCCGTATTCTCCCTTTGGCCCACCGCATCCAACAGGGGGGCGAGATGCTCCGCATGGCTATCGCCCCACAGCACGGCGTGATGTCTCGCTTTGTTCCAGGGCGCCCCAAACGCGCAAAAGGTGCTGCCGAGTTCAGGGATGCCGACCGTCTGTGGACACGGCCAATCCCACATCACATCGAGGCTGCTTATTGCCTCGGCTTCTTTCGGAATCCTGCTGGTGAAACCGCCGGCTTCGAAGATCGCATTGCCGCTTAGGCAAACTATCACCGCGGCGGCAAGACCGGCGGCAAATGCCCTGGATGGAGGCGCCCGTAGACGGCGAAGGGGTTCTTCGACGAACCGCCAAGATAAATACGCCGCCAGCCAGGCCACCGCGACAAGGACCGACGCCTCGGCCGCCGTCGGCATTGCGGTGCCTGCGTAGTGACGGAAGAAGACCAGGATCGGCCAGTGCCAGAGATAAAGGCTATAAGAAATCTTGCCCGTCGATCGCAAAGGCGCGCTCGCAAGTAGCGCCGAGATCATCGACTGCGAACGCGGCCAGATGAGCAGGACAGCGCCGATCACTGGGAATAAAGCGCTCAGGCCTGGAAACGGTTGACCCGGCGACAGCCAGATGGTGCTGGCGGCGACCAGGCAAAGGCCGACCAGTCCGCAAACTTCGGAAGTGCCTCGGCGGCGAATGGGCGCCGCAAAGACCAGCAGGCCGCCGAGAGCCAGTTCCCAGGCTCGGCTGAAGGGAACATAGAACGCCTGTTTTGGATCGATCGCCACCAGATGGAGGGCAATCGAGAAGCTGATCAGTGCGACGATAGAAATCAGCGCGACGATCGGCAGACGGCGGCCCCGTGCCAACCGGTTCGCGACCAGAAGCAAAACCGGCCACACTAGGTAGAACTGCTCTTCGACGCCGAGCGACCAGAGATGGAGCAGGGGCAGAAGCGTCGACTCGCGGTCGAAATAGCCCGTGTTCCAGAGAAAGTAGTAGTTCGCCAACCCGACGGTGGAATATGCCGCACTGTGTCCTAAGCCGGCATAGTCCCCGGGGAGCAACAGAAACCACCCGGCAATGAGCGAGAAGCCGATCGTTACCAGCATCGCCGGCAGAATTCGGCGTATGCGTCTGGCGTAGAACTCGATCAGGGACAGTTTAGCGCCTTCACCCGCCAAAAGGCGCGTGATCAAGTAGCCAGACATGACAAAGAAGATATCGACGCCGACGAAGCCACCCGGGAAACCGGGTACGTCAAAATGGAAAAGTATGACGGCGGCCACCGCGATTGCACGCAACCCGTCGATATCTGGCCGATAGTCGAACGTCAAAGCTCCTCCGGGGTCGTCTGCCGGCCTCATAGCCCAATTGCGCAACATGAGTCGATGACCTGATGTATACAGTGGCGGCACTCGCGGTTAGACTTACAAGTCGCATTTTGAGAAACGTGGGGATACCCTGACAATTTGTTTCGCGCTAGAACGACGAAAACCTAAACATTGGTACGCATATGTCAGAATCAGTCTGCCGGTCCTGGACCGGGATGTCGGACTAATGGCAGCATTTCGGAGGGGTACTTATTCGTTAATGATATAGGGGGCGATGAAAATTCGCTCGCTTGATAGAAAAACGGGTTGTTCGTCCCGTCCCTGACTGTATAGAAGATTGTCCCGTGCGTTGCGAGGCCACGGGTCGTTCTGGAGGCGTCAACGTTGGACAACCATAGCGCGGACATGGTTGAAGTCGGCCAGCACGCACATGTGTTGGTTACTGGGGGCGCAGGCTTCGTAGGGTCGGCACTGGTCGATATGTTGCTAGCGCGCAATTGCACCGTGACCGTTGTCGATGATCTTTCGAACGGCTTGCTTCGCAATCTGCCGACTGGTGACCCCCGCTTGACGATCCGCACCTTCAGGGTCGGCGATCCTGCATACAATGCGGCGGTCCAGGATGAGGTTGGCCTGGCCGATGTCGTATTCCATCTGGCGAGTCCGATTGGCGTCGAGCGTGCTCACAAGGAACGCTTCGCCGTCACCAGCGGCATTCTCGAGTCGGGTTGTTCAATCGTCGAAGCATGCCGGCTGCACAGGCGCCCGCTGCTCTATACGTCGAGTTCAGAAGTCTACGGCTCCGGTCGGGACCGGCCAATCACGGAGTCCGATCCGGTTATGACGGATCTGCGACCGCGATGGGGTTATGCCGCTGCCAAGGCAGCGGTTGAGCATCTGGTTGCTGGACTGTTTTTTGATTTGGGCATCCCTACTTGGATCGTTCGACCATTTAACATGGCCGGACCGCGCCAGCGCTCGGCGACCGGCCTCGTATTGCCAGTGTTTGTCGACGCGGCGTTGCGGGGCGAACCGCTCGTGGTTCACGACGATGGCGAGCAGAGGCGCGCGTTTCTCCACGTAGCCGATGCCGCCGAGGGCTTGCTTCAGGTGATGCAGTGCCGGTCGTTGCGAGGCCGGCCAGTCAACCTGGGCGGCAGCGAGGCGGTTCAGATTGGAAATCTTGCAAAGATGGTGGTTGATGCCACCCAGACGAGTGCGACCATCGTCATGAAATCTTCCAGTGCGGTCTTTGGTGAGCGGTTCGCCGTAACGCACGATCGCGTGCCTGACACAAGTCTATTGACCTCCATGACCGGATGGCGGCCACTGCGAAGCACCAAACAGACAGTGCTCGACTGCATCGAGCACATGCGTTCCGAACGAGCAATGGCTTGATACCTGGTCCATTGGTCCCGTTCATCGGGGCCTTGCTCATATCGGCCGTTTGTGTCTGGCTGTTTGCGCGTCTGGCGATACGCATCGGAGCGGTCTCAAAGGTCAAGAGCGACCGATGGCACACATCGGGTGAGGTACCCCGGCTGGCAGGGCCGGCCATGCTGATCGCGATGGCTCCG
Organism: Mesorhizobium sp. B2-1-8; assembly: GCF_006442545.2. NCBI lineage: Bacteria > Pseudomonadati > Pseudomonadota > Alphaproteobacteria > Hyphomicrobiales > Phyllobacteriaceae > Mesorhizobium > Mesorhizobium sp. B2-1-8. Next base: position 5,717,172 of record NZ_CP083952.1, on the reverse strand, counting down.
TGGCTTCCGGTTGAGCATATTCTTCTGCTGGCTGTTTTCTGCCTGATCGGGGCGCTGGATGACGTCCGGTCCCTTTCCGCCGGTGCCAAGGCAGCGGCATTGGCCGCTGCCGCGATCTTGGCTGGAATCATCACAGGTCTGTGGTGGGTCCCGATCGTCATTTGGATAGCTTGCAACGCGGTCAACATGCTCGATCATGCCGATGGCCTTGCCGCGAGTGCAATCACGGCCGCCTTCCTGGGGCTGGGCGGCGATATCGGGATGGCCGGCGCGGGCGCATGCGTCGGGTTCCTTTGCTTCAACTATCCCCCGGCGCGCGTTTTCATGGGCGATAGCGGCAGCCTTCTGCTCGGGGCGGCAATCGTTCTTCTTGCTTCGAAAAGAGGTTTTGACGCCTCGTTGGCGTGGATTGCCGTCCCGCTGATTGATGCAATATTCGTAACCACTCGCCGCTTGCTACAGGGGCGGAGGCCTTGGATGGGCGGCACGGATCACCTTGGTCATACCTTGCTTCGGGTTGGTGTGAACCGTCGGCTTTTGCCGGCTATTTACGCAGTGGCGGCACTGGCGATAGGGCTGATATTTTCTGCTTTGGCCAATCCATAGGCCAATCTTCGCGATACCGATCTGCAAAAACGCCCCGTTAAGCCTCGCGCAATATATGCGGCATAATCTGCCCGCCAGATTGCGAGGCACCATGAAACGCAAACCACACTTGCTTTTCGCCTTCCCGGCCTTTGTCCTGCTGATCCTGGCGGCGGAGCGAATGGCCACGATCCTGCTCGGAACCTACCCCGCGAGCCCCGATATGTGGAAGCTCTGGCTCACCTTGCACTCGTCTTCCGGGATGGTCTGGCAGCAGGTCGATGTCTATCTGGGAGGGTCGATGGTCCTGGATTTCGCTTTGCTGGGCGCGGCGCTGGGGATCTGCTGGATGGCATGCCGGGCCAGAAGGTCGGCCGCTTTCTTTCTTGCCAACCATGGCGCCTTGATCCTCGCGGCATCGATGATTTTCATCGGTGGCCGCTCGCAGACCGCCAGCACCATTGCCGCGTTCACGGCGCCGAGCGGCTTTCAGTTCTCGCTGATGATGGACTTCACCTGGCTGAACTGCCTGCTGGCGGTCATCGGGCTGACGGCGTGCGCGTATTGCCATTTTGCCTATGTCCGTGAACTCGGCATGCGCGTCGAATCGCGGCGCGTCCGGATCATGGCGCTGCACAGAGACTTCTAGAGCGGGATGAGATTAGTTTCGGTCATATCCGGAGTTTTCGAAGTAGTGTGAGCATTCTGTCGGTGTGATGCGGTTGAGAATTTGGCCGATCGCGTCGCAAACGGTTTGGACGGTGCGGCTTGCTGCCTTTCTCAGCCAGTGCTTGAGTTTTGAAAAGAGCTGTTCGATCGGATTAAGATCGGGCGAGTATTTCGGCAGGAAGAAGAGCCTGGCGCCGGCGGCGCGTATGGCGCGGCGCACCGCCTTGCCTTTGTGCGAGCCGAGATTGTCCATGATGACGATGTCGCCCGGCTGGAGGGTCGGAGCGAGAACCTTCTCGACATAGAGAAGAAATCTCTCGCCGTTGATAGGTCCGTCGATCAGCCAGGGCGCCTCGACGCGATCGTGGCGCAGCGCGGCCAGGAAGGTCATGGTCTTCCAGTGGCCATGCGGCACTTTGGCCTTGATGCGCTGTCCAACCGGCGCCCAGCCCCTTAGCGGCGACATGTTGGTCTTGGTCCAGGTCTCGTCGATGAAGACCAGTCGCGTCGGATCAATCCGGTCCCGATACTTCGTCCACTGCATGCGCCGTCGCGCGATATCGGGACGATCCTGCTCGACGGCGATCAGCGTCTTTTTTTGTGACTGAGCTTCTCGGCATGCACGAACTCCCACACCGAACGGTAGTCGACCCTCAGGCCACGCTCGCCAAGTTCGGCCACAAGCCCGCGCAAGGTGAAGTCCCTGTCGTGACAGCGTTCGATCAGCCAGTCGCGCCACGCTCCCGAGAGCTTCTTCGGTTTGTAGCCGCCGACCTGGCGAGGCGCAGCACTGCCAGTCTCTTCGACGCGCTTAAGCCACGCGATGGCCGCGCTGTAGCTGACGCCAAATCGAGCCGCCGCCGCGCGTCGCGAGAGCCCTTCCGTCTTGACCGCGGCTACAACCCGCTCGCGAAGGTCCATCGAATAGGCTGCCATCCATGCTGGCCTCCTCCCAGCATGCATGTTGAATCAGAACTGCGATGATTTGGGAATCCCACGACTCTTATAAATCTCATCCCGCTCTAGCGCGGCGCTACCTGCGGCGGCCGAGGCCAGAGCTAGTTTATCTTGTGATAGGTGACCTTGCCTTCCGGGGATACGATCCGCTGGTAGTTGGAGCTTGGCGCGGGAGGCGCCGCCGGAGCCTGCCTCCTTCGCGTTATGCGCGGCATTTCCTCCATGGCAGGCTCCGCCTCGGCGGCGCTGGCGACCGCCGCCGTATCCTCGGCAGGCGAGGGGACCTCCACGACGCGCGGCTCGTCGCCACCGTGGTTTCCCGACATTTCCGGTGCCTGCCTGGCGATGTTGGCGTTGACCTCGCCGAAGCTCGCCCGCAGCCGGTCGTCCAGCGCCTCGAACCGGCTTTGAAATCCGTTGTTGACGGTGTCCAGCCGCGCGCTCATCCGCTGCTCGAACTGGCCAAGGTCTTCCAGCCGCGCCTCGATCGTGCGCAGGTCGTTGATGCCACGGTAGAGATAGACGGCCGCGGTGGCGTTCAGGAGCGCAAACAGCGCCAGGCCGACACCGACGGCAACGGCTAGCCTGAACCGGCTCTTCTCCTTGTCGAGCAATGGCGGTTCGACCGCCGCCACCAGGTCGTCGGGATCGCTGATCGTCGTCATTGGACCACCACCTTGGTGCCGACAGGCACGCGCCTGAAAAGATCGATGACATCGGTATTGGTCAAGCGGAAACAGCCCGACGTGCCGTCGAAACCCACGCCCGAAGGGTCGTTGGTGCCATGGATGCGATAGAGCGTGTCGCGGCCATCGCGAAGCAGATAGAGCGCCCTGGCGCCGAGCGGGTTGTACGGCCCCGACGGCACCATCTCCGGCAACTCCGGCTGGCGGGCGCGCATTTCCCGGGGTGGGCGCCACGCCGGCCACTCGGTCTTCGCCCCCACCTCGACCGTACCCGTCCAGCCAAATCCATCGCGGCCGACACTGATCTGGTAGCGCAAGGCTTCGCCCTTGCCGGTCACCAGATAGAGCGCTTTTTCCTGCTTGCGGATGATTATGGTTCCAATCTTCTCGGCCGTGGAAAACGCCACCGTCTTGCGCAGGCTGGGTCCCATGGCCGGCAAAGGCGGGCGGCTGTCCGCCCACGCGATCTGTCCGGCCGGAAACGCCAGCGCCAGGCCGAGGAGGCCGGCGGCCGTCAGTCGAAAGAGATGGCCGCTAGCGGGCCGCATCGTCGAGCCGCTCGCGGAACATCTTCTTCAGGTCCTTGCTGAAGCGCGCCCGCCCATCCACTTCGGACGGCAGCATCGCGCGGTTCAGGGCGTCGGCCAGCAGGGCGTTGTCGAGGCCGACCGATTTGATGTGCGGCGCCTTGAAGATCTTCTCCAGCTCGCTGCGCGAGAAGTGGTTGCCGAACCATTTGCGCTTGTGCTTGTTGGCCACCAGCGTGATTGAGACGGCATTGCCGCGCAGCTCACGGATCTTCTTGTAGAGCCGTTTGCCTTGCCGCAGCGAGGCGACGTTGAGCTCGAAGACGATGAAGATCTCGTCGCTCGTCGACAGCACGGAATTGTGCCAGGGCGTTTCGATGTTCGGCAGGTCGATGACGATGTCGTCGAAACGGTAGGCGACGAGGTCGAGCAGCCGGAAGACGAAATCGGCGCCCTGCGGCTCGAACGGCAGTTGCGGCCGCTCGAAGGCATAGAGCGTCAGGCCGGACGGCCGCGACAGCTTGATGACATCCATCAGTTCGACATCGAGCCGCTCCGGCTGGCCGATGATGCCGGCAAGGTCGAACTGGTTGAACAGGTTGAGATAGGCGCCGCAATTGGCGCTCTGGAAATCGAGGTCGACCAGGCAGGTCGAGGCCGCGCGCTCGGTCGATTTCGAAGCCAGGAATTCGGCCGCCGATAGCGCCAGCGTCGTGGCGCCGGCGCCGCCGCTGGCGCTGATGAAGGTGATGATGCGGCTCTTGGCGCCCTGGTTGCCGCTGTCGTGGAAGGTGACGGCGTTGAGCAGCTCCTTGCCGTCGAGCGGCTTGTGCAGCCAGTCCGAGGCATTCATGCGCACCAGGACGCGCGTCTGCTCCGAGGTCAGCTCGTCGGAAACCGCGATCAGCGGCACGGTCGCCCACAGCGCGCGCGCCTCGACGATGCCTGGCTTGCCAAGCAATTCGCCATTGCCGAGATCGAGGATGACGATGCCCGGGCGCGTGTCGGCGGGCGGCCCCTTGAGAAAATCACCCGTCTCGGCAACCCGCACATCATAGATCGCCAGCGCATCGAGCCGCGTCGCCACCTCGCGCTTGAAATTCGGATCGGAGGAAAACAGCGCGACCTGCTTTCGCTTGGTGGGCAGGACCTTGGTGTTGATGGCGTTCATGGCGATGTACTCTTCATGTCTTCGCCCGTAACCGTGCTCAGCATGGAGGGCATGGCCATATTGTCTAGCCCGATCAGTCCGCCCAGGAAGAAAAAGTGGTAATTCACGTTCTGCAGGCTGACGGAAATGGTCGGCACCGGGCCTCCCAAACGAGTCTGATATCCAAGGCCTGTGGCGGTGTATCGGATGACGACGTTCGCGGGCAGCAGAAATGGAAAGAAATGGCACATGCCCGGCCGTTGTCCCGCGGCAAGACCAGGACAGGTACCCGCGCCGGTCGCATCACCTTGAAAAATTCGATTGAAATTCGCTGCCGTCCAGACGCCCGCAACACAATTCGCTCCGCTGCAGCTGCAAGTCGAAGTCGCGCCGTCGCAGATATAGTCAAAAGAACCGGCCACCACAGGAGCTCCTGGCGTCGTGGTCGCACCAGCCGTCGAAATCTGCGGCGCGACCGGGTCGGAAATGGAAGCTAATCGTGCTCCCGCCTGCACTGCCTTGGTCGCGCCGTTCCATTGGTAGAGCGCGAAACCGAAATCGATGAAGCCGAGGATGAGGGTAAGCAGCAGCGTCATCGCGATGGCCATC